>JAVHOI010000296.1:0-10134 GCA_036169975.1 Ferruginibacter sp.
GGGTTAAGATTGTAGAGAATTGTTTTTGCCAATTGATTTGTTGAATCCAACCGGTCTAAAAATTTAGACAACTGCCTGGCCTGCGAAAAATCACCAATGGAATCCCAGCCGGTATCCACTCCAAGGGTTTTCATCATCCTTGAATTGTTGTTTCTTAAAGCCCCCAAATGATATTGCTGTACCCAATTTTTTTCATGGTCCCACTCCGCCAGTTTTACGAGCATGGCTGATTTGAATTTCATATTCTCCGGTTGCGAAATCGTTTCACCAGCAGTGAGTTTCCGGAATATATTTTTTATTTCCCCATCATTATAATCCACGGCATAAATCTGTTCCAGTCCGTGATCGCTGACGCAGCATCCCATTTCGGCAAAAAAATCATGACGGCTTTTAAGCGCCTGTAGGTAATCATCATAATTGGCGATTAAGATACCGGATACTTCCTGTACTTTATTTACGTAGGCATTAAAGACCACCACATCATCCACGTTCATTGCTTTATCAGGCCGGAAGGCAGGCAATACTTTTATCTCGAATCCATCCGCTTTTATTTTTTGGTGATGCGTTAATGTATCAGTAGGATCATCCGTTGTGCAAAGGACTTTCACGTTCATTTTGCGCAGCATATTTTTAACGGAATACCCCGGCGTTTTTAATTTGGCGGTGCATTCATCATAAATCTCCTTCGCCGTTTCAGGTGAAAGGATTTTATCAATATTGAAATAGCGCTGAAGCTCCAGGTGTGTCCAGTGATATAAAGGATTGCGCAATGTGTAAGGAACGGTAGCAGCCCATTGCTCAAACTTTTCATAATCCGTCGCATTGCCGGTACAGTATTTTTCATTGATCCCATTGGCACGCATGGCCCTCCATTTGTAATGATCGCCATATAACCAAACCTGCGTAAGGTTTTCAAAATTAATGTCGTTGGCAATCTGTTCGGTAGGCAAATGATTGTGGTAATCAATGATGGGCATTTCTTTAGCGAACCCATGGTAAAGTTCCTGTGCGGCCTTGCTTTGCAAAAGGAAATTTTCGTCTATAAATTTTTTCATTTTCATTTTTATTTTTTGGATTTCAGGGATTTTTTTTAATGAATATTATTGTCTTTTTTTTACGTTCAACCTCACCCTCCTTCTCCCTCTCCCAAAGAGAGGGAGCGGAGCATCATACCTTTACTAAACTATTTAACTTCCAAATCAGCTATTGTTCTTTAATTGGCATTTGCGAAGAAACTGGCCTCACCTCATTTCCTCCATTCCAAAAGAGAGAGAGCAGTGCATCATACCTTTACTAAACTATTTAACTTCCAAATCAGCTATGGTTCTTTAATTAGCATTTGCGAAGAAACTGGCCTCACCTCATTTCCTCCATTCCAAAAAAGAGGGAGCGGTGCATCATACCTTTACTAAACTATTTAACTTCCAAATCAGCTATGGTTCTTTAATTGCCATTTGCGAAGAAACTGGCCTCACCTCATTTCCTCCATTCCAAAAGAAAGCAGGTGGCGCTTCTTACCATTTCCAAATATTATTTCTTCCAAATCAATTTTATAATTTACATCAGGTCGCTTCAAAAAACTTTTCTATACTTCAACATTTCAAAGGAAGTTGATTAGGGTTTTAATAGCATTTTTTTTATTTTTTATGCTTCATATTTGCAAACTACCTATTTAAAGTTCATCAACGGTATTCAGTACAAGCAGGCGATGTCCGTCCGGCTGAACGATTTGGACGGGCATTGCCATGAAAATAAAATACCCGGAAAAAATATTTCACAAAGGCTGACATTATTTCAAAATATGTCATGTTCTTACAAACTTACGCCCCGCTTCCAGGGAATAAAATCATCCTGGTTCAATAAGACCGCTTTGGGTATTACTTCCCCGCTTGCGGCTCTGATGCAATACTCAAGGATATCTTCGCCCATTTGTTCAATTGTTTTTTCCCCTTCTATAATTGGCCCCGTATCTATATCAATAATATCGTTCATGCGTTTGGTTAAGTTACTATTGGTGGAAACTTTTATGGTAGGACAAACAGGATTGCCGGTAGGCGTACCAAGCCCGGTTGTAAATAAAATTAAGGTGGCGCCACTTGCCGCCTGGCCGGTAGTAGCTTCCACATCGTTGCCGGGTGTACATACCAAACTCAAACCGGGTTTGGTGGCAGGTTCGGTATAATCCAAAACATCTACTACGGGTGATGTGCCGCCTTTTTTCGCCGCGCCATTGCTCTTAATAGCATCTGTTATTAAACCATCTTTTATATTTCCGGGAGAAGGGTTCATGTGAAAACCAGAACCCACTTTTAAGGCGGCTTCATTGTAGTTCCGCATCAAATGAATAAACTTGTCGGCAACGGTTTCGTCCTTTGTCCGGTCGAGCAGGTTTTGCTCGGCGCCACACAACTCGGGGAACTCAGCCAGTAAAATTTTGCCGCCCAACGCCACAAGCAGATCGCTGGTATAGCCAATGGCAGGATTGGCGGATATACCGCTGAAACCATCGCTGCCACCACATTTTACGCCAATGCATAGTTTATCAAGCGGGGCAGGTTTTCTTTCCGCTTTGTTTATTTCCATCAAACCTTCAAAGGTCTTTTTGATGGCATCCGCTATCAGTTGCTCCTCGCTTTGCGATTGCTGCTGCACAAAAATATACAGCGGTTTTTCCAAAGCGGGATGGAGCATTTTTAAATCATCCGTGAAATCGGAAACCTGCAAATTCTGGCAACCCAAACTTATAAAAGTAATACCGGCAACATTGGGATGATTGGCATAAGCGGCCAATAGTTTACTTAATATGGCGGCGTCCTGCCTTGTGCCCCCGCATCCCCCCTGGTGATTTAAAAATTTTATGCCATCTACATTTTTAAAAGGACGGGCCGCAGTGCCTGACAGGGGCGTTTCAAACAGATTGACCGCTTCAATATCTTCGCCTTTTTTATAGGCTTCTACCAACACTCGGGTGTATCGTTTATACTTATCCGTAACCGCATAGCCAAGCTCGTTGTTCAAGGCTTCCCTTATTACATCAAGGTTCCTGTTCTCACAAAAAACGGCCGGAATAAATAACCAGTAATTGGCCGTGCCCACCGCCCCGTTACTCCGGTGATAACCATTGAACGTTCTGCCCCTAAACTTTGAAATGTCGGGAGCCATCCATTGATAGCCAACTTTTCGCCAGGCGTAAGGTTCCGCTGCATGCTTCACATTATCTGTTGACATCCACCCCCCTTTTGGAATAAAAGTTTGGGCGGTGCCCACCAACACGCCATACATGATAACTTCATCGCCGGGCTGCATATCCTTTGTAAAAAATTTATGCTTGGCGTTGATATCATCCTGTAAAATATACGTTTCATTTTCAAAAACAATAGTAGCCCCTTTTGATAAATTCGTTAATGCCACCAACACATTATCCGCTTTATGAACTTTTAATACCTGCTGTTTCATATAATTGATTAATCTGTTTTTATTTTTTCATTTTGAATCACTACAGCCATACCCTGCTCCATTATATCTATTAGATTTTCCGTTACCTTTTCGGCAAAGCGGGGTATCTCCGTCAGGTCCGCATCCCACAAAGATCCATCACCTAATACGGTTTTTACCAAAATTTCCGGAGAAGAATTTCGCCAATGATTAAAGAAATATTCCGCCATTTCATCTTTGATGGGATAAGGCTGTCCATTCAATTCTCCAAAATAAACATTGCCTTCCTTTTTCACCGCCTTCATAAATAAAAGCCATGCGGCAAATCCAAGTGCCAGCTTTTCCGGTACTTCATTATATAACTCCTGATAGCGTTGCAAAACCTGCACCACCCTCATTTTTAATTTTGAAGTATAATTAAGCGTGATGCTTATCCATTGATGCTCAATGCTTGGATTGCTAAACCGGTCTATCACTTTAACCGCGAATTCTTTCGCCTCTTTTTCCGGTATTGGATAAGGAATGGCCATGGCTATTTCATCCAGCATCAGGCCTTTTATAAACCCGGAAAGAACAGCATCGTTCATGGCCTGCTTTACGATGGTAAAGCCTGACAGGAACGCCACGCCACAACTTAGGGTATGCGTACCGTTGAGTAACCTTAGTTTCAGTTCTTTAAACCGGGTGATATCCCCGGTTATTACAATTCCTTTGTCAGCAGTTGCAAAAGACAACACTTCTTTTATGTGTTCATCGCCTTCGATAGCCCAAAGGCTGTACACTTCACTCATGGTGATCAGTTCATCCTGATATCCCAATTGCGCTTGCAATGCGGCTTTTATAGCAGCATTGGGCTTACCGGGAACAATCCTGTCCACCAATGAATTACAAAAATGATTATTAAGTTCCAGCCATTCAATAAAATTTTCTTCCAGCCCGTTCAGGTGCGCCAGTTCAAGAACTATGGATTCCAGTTTTTTACCGTTATCAGAAATTAATTCTGTTGGCACTATCACCATTCCACATTTGGCGCTGCCGTCAAAAGCCTTGTAACGTTCATAAAGAAAGGCGAGTAATTTACCCGGATACGATACCGGCGGATGGTGGCGGATATCATCATTCACCAATTCAATTCCTACTTCCGTGGTATTCGAAATAATGATAACCATTTCAGGGTTATGTGCACATTGCAATACCGTATCCCATTCTTTGCCCGCGGATAATACCCGGCTGATAGCACCCGATATCACATTTTCTTCCACGGGCCTGCCGTTTACCAACCCACGCATGCACAACGTATAAAGTCCGTCCTGTTTGTCAAATGCTGCAGTATCGCCGCTGTCCGTTGATTTCACCACAACGGCCCGTCCGTTAAATATCCCTTTCCTGTTTGCCTTATCTATAAAATAATCAGGCAGGCCGCGAAGCAATACACCCGTACCAAACTGCAATACTTTTTCAGGCAATTCAAACAGGCTTTCATCAGGAACCGATACAATGCCGGTATCTATATTTTTAAGATTGAATTTGGAAAGTAACATGGCCTTATTATTATTTGGTTTATTTAATGAATTGTTTTTTTTCGGGGGGTACCCGCTGGTTTTGAAAACCTTTAAAGTCCAACAGCCTGTTTTCCCCACCGCGCCTTCCATGCAGGATATTCAACCGACAATAATTTTGCCGGCCACACGCCATACCAGGCATAGCCGGTCCTTCTTTCATATTCCACTTCAGCAATCGTCTTTCTGGGTATGCCATCCCTTCCGCAGAAAAATGGTTCATTGGTTTCAAGGTTATAAAACCTTGCCCAGGTAACAGCCGAAGGATCGGCTACCAACACTTTGTCTTTTCCTTTTGGCATATTGGGCGCATCTACTTCCATAAATTTGTATCCTGTTATTTTTACTCTATTCAACCATTCCACACCGGCAGTTACCGCATCAATTATTTCTTTTGAAGGGTTGTCCACCGTCATTAAAAACCGGAGTATCCCAACCGATTCGCTTCCGCTCAGGGAAGGCAATTCATATTTTCTTGCCTTTGCGGGCCGTAATGTTTGGGCATCGTATTGCGCACACCATACGGTTGGCCTGCCCCTCTGAATGACCTGTGTTTTTAAGATACAATCCATTCCTCTTTTTATGGCATCCCGGCTTTGGCTGTTATAGGATAGATTAATTACCTCCAGGTTATTTTTCCTCTTCACCACATCATCCAATACATTCAGTACATTGATCATCGCATTATCATTGTAAGTTATTTCACTTCGGTAGCTGCTAAAATCAGGATAGAATTGCGGCCAGCCGCCATTTTTATATTGGGCTTTTAGAAAATACCCAATGCCTCTCTCTGCCGCTTCTAAATATTTTTTATTGGTTGTGGTTTTGTATGCTTTCGCCAGGTACCTGATTTCTTTTGTAGTGGCTTCATTGTCTATCGTTGCATCCATACCTTCCGCATAACCGCTTTTTAATATCGCCAATTCTTCTCCGGTTAATATTTTTTTGTAATCCACATTCCGCCCCATGAAATGCTTTGGCCATCCGCCATTACTACGCTGGTAAAGCAACATATTATCCGCAACGGGATCCGTTAAATCTGTGGCTCCGCCTGAAGGGTTTATTAATTTAATGTCCGGCACATTTACATTGCCCGCAGGGTTCCATTTGTAATCATATACCCAGGGCACATTAAATTCATTTATGCCAAAATCGGCAGGCAGGTTATTTTTGTGCCAGGCATAGTCGCCGCCTGCCCTATGGCAATTATAATAGTAAACCCTCCTGCCCCATAAAATTTTATTGGCGGCAGGCACCAGGTAAATATCCGCATCGGCCATATTATCTGCGAAGTTACAGTTAAGCAGAAAAAATTGCGCATCGCGATGATAACGGCCTAGTTTAAAATTATCATCTCCAGAAAATTTACAATTTAGAAAAACGGTTTTACCTGATTCGTTACCGGAACCATCATGCCAGATGGCTGCAGTGCTTCGCTGGCAAATAAAAGTACAGTTATCGGCAAGCGCCCAACCCCGGGGACAATAAAAATCTACCCCGCCCTCCATGATACAATCCTTAAAATAAAACATGCCATCCGCGGTATTCCATGGACTAACCGTATCGCCTCCATAAGCCCTGAAGATACAGTTGATAACCATGAGGCGTGTAGTCGCAAAGGACCGCAGCGCCATCTGGTGCGCCGTTGGTTTGATTGTTTTTGATCCGGCACTGTCAGTAGCGCAGGTAATGGAATTTTCGCTCTTATTATCTTTCCCATAACTGTTGATGAAGGAAAGATTTTCTAAAGTAATATCGTTGCCTTTTAAATTGATTGTTGCCGCGCCATAATCATCGGGGTTGCTGCATCGCCATTCATCTCTTGCAAGCGAAATAGTTACGATGGTATTTTCAGGATCCTCACCTTTTAGCGTGACAAAATTTTTATCTATAAAAACCTTCTCTTTATAAACCCCTTTTTTTATCAGGAAGATCCTTTGCTGCTGTGCAGTTGCCGGCAAACTATTGATAGCTTCCTGAATAGTTTTAAAATCGCCTCTACCGTTTTGTGCAACTATGATGTATGGCTGCGCAAAAAGATGATACCCCGTAAAAGCAATAAGCCATAATAAGAACAATATATTTTTAACTACTTTCATTCTTTCTATTTACTGACCATATTTGTACAATCTATAATTATTTTTTAGGGTTAATTTGCCCCAGCAACCATTTAACCAATTCATTAGCCGCCGAAAAATTTTCATACACGGCAGGTATCTTTCTCCCATCGGTATATTCATTGTACAGCCACGGATCACCTACCGCGAATACACTGCCCCTGCCATATCTGGCTGTCGCGAAAATTATATTTTCCTCCTTTTTAATTAAAGCCGTTGCGGGTGGTTTTACCTGCAGCACGCTGATCTCTTTTAAATACATTTTTTTTGTTTGTTTAAAAACAGGATTCGCCGCATTATTAATTACAGCGCCGGTTTCCAGCTCGTTGCCCACTACCATGTTGATGCTTTTATCTGAAAAATTAATCCCGAATTTATTTGCCAGTAAATTAAAATGGTGAAGGTCGCAATTGGCCGAATCGTTTGCCATCAGTAATAATACGCCACCCGCCTTTACCCATGCCGAAATATTTTTAGCATCCTCATCATTTACATAGTTTGGCTGCTTGTTGTCTTTTAATCCGTCGGGGTCAACGATAATATATACAGCGCTGCCGCTTAAATTCGCTAAGCCCGGTTCTTTTTCAAGAGTGGATAAGGTGGCGCCATAGCTTTTAAAAATATCGCCCAATAAACTAAATCCGCCATTCTCCATATCATCCCAGGTATAATGCCTGCGGGCATTTGTACCATACAATGTTTTTCTCCATTCATTGTTGAACCAGCCATCCAATAAAACCTGTTTTCCTTTACCTGGCTTTGGCAATGCGGCCATTTCCATTTCCACACTACACATAATAAATGCGCCAATACCTTTGGGATCATTCACCTTTACCTTCTCGCTCATATAATAGTCAAAACTTCCGTCTCTGTAGGGTTTGCCACCAAGGCCGGATACGCTTACCGTTCCTTTCAGGTTCGTTTGTCCATTACTGCCTGTTTCAATAAATTCCTTAATGATTCCGGCATAACCCTTTTTGGCATTTTGAAAATAGCTATCGGGAATATACCCGTTGCGGACGGCTTTCGCAATAGTATATACCAACATGGCGGATGCCGATGCCTCTTTATAATTTTTGGCCCGGTTGGGTAGGTCAACGATGTCGTACCATACACCCGACTTCGCATCCTGTACTTTTATAACCGCTTTTACAAACCGGTTAAGGATGCCAATGATGGAATCCCTGCCCGGGTGGTTTGCCGGAAAATGATCCAGCACATCTACTAACGCTACACCATACCAGCCAAGCGCACGTGCCCAAAAATGTGGTGAATTACCGGTTTGTTTATTGGCCCATTTTTGTTCCCTGCTTTCATCCCAGCCATGATATAACAAGCCGGTTTTTGGATCCCGGGTATGCCGTTCCATATTGATGAATTGTTTTGCGATATCATCAAACGCGGCGTATTGACCGGATAGTTTCGCATACTCCGCATAAAATGGCTGGCCCATATAAAGGCCATCGAGCCAAACCTGCCAGGGGTAAATTTTCTTATGCCAAAAACTACCTTCCCTGGTACGGGGATGGTCATCCAGTTGGGAACGCATGTTATCAATCGCCTTCTTATATTTTTCCTTCCCCGTTACATTGTACAACAGCATCACCACCTTACCATTGTTCAGGTGATCAATATTAAACTCCTCTTTTTTATAATCCTTTACAGTGCCATCTTCCTGCACATAATGATCCATGCTATGCTGTATGTAATTAAAATATTTTGCATCTCCATACAATTTCCAAACACCTTCGATGCCTTTCAAAATTACGCCCTGATCGTAACTCCACCGTGCCGGTTTTCCATTCATTGAAAAAGAATCTTTCCACATATTCATGGCGGTTTGCGCCATTTGCCGGGAGTATGCCTGTTGCTGCGCCGAATTGGATTGTGTAAGTGAAATCAATACAATTAAAAGGACCAGAAATTTTTTCATGCTGCTTATTTTTATCAGAATAATTTTTATTTACGATTGGAAGAATGCGGCGCTTTATCTTATTACCAAACTCCTTATCTTTCACATCAACTTTTTATCTTTAATCAATATCTTTTGAAACGGGTTGTGCTTTTTACTTTGAAATAGATTCCCTGAATTTCTGGTTTCTACTTTGTCCCTTTGTCTGAAAACTAATTCTTAATTCTTAATTCCCAATTCTTAATTCCTAATTCTTAATTCTTATTGCCTTAGTTTACTTCCAGCTTACCATGGCTTCTGTTGCCCCAAAATTAGCGACCAGCTTTTGTTTCGCCGCGGCTGTGTTTGTATTTAAAAGTTTAATGCCTTTTGATTTTTCTCCCTGCACCTGCAACAGCACTTCAGCACTGTCATTATATTTTAAATTATTGATAGTTACCCCATCACTGTTCAGGATATAGGCTATGGGGTTGGTATTTTTGCTGAGCATGGTTACATTATTCAATGTAATACCACTTGCCTCCTGTATGTCTATTCCTTCATTGGCCTGAAGCACTGCATTTTCTACCAGTATATTTTTTAAATGCATTTCGGGAAGGCCTCTTATAAAAATCCCTTTTGCCGCACCATTGCAGGTTATATTGGTAAAATAAAAATTCCGGAATTGTGGTGTACTTTCATCCACAAGCCTGGATTCTATTTTTGGTGGTTCCCTTTTTTCTCCTGCCAATACAACCGGGTCTTTGGCCATATAATACATGTCAAATAAAATGGCCTCTGCCGGGATGCCCAGCATATTTACATTGTTCACATAAATATTTTCTACCACGCCGCCACGGCCACGGTTGGTTTTAAAGCGCAGGCCAATATCGCTGCCGATAAAAGTACAATTACCGACAAACATATTATTTACACCGCCACTCATTTCGCTGCCCACCACAAAGCCGCCATGGGCGTGATATACCACGCAATTATTTACTATTACATCCTTTGTTGGCATGCCCCTTTTGCGGCCCTCCGCATCCCGTCCGCTTTTGATGGTTATGCCATCATCTCCGGTATCAAAATGGCAATCTTCTACCAAGGCATTTTTACAACTCTCCAAATCCAG
>JAVHOI010000297.1:0-2103 GCA_036169975.1 Ferruginibacter sp.
CCTCAGACGCTATAATACCCAGTATTAATTTATCACATAGTTGGAATAGCATAACAGTACAATTAAAGGAAAAGATTTCTAAAATATTAATAGTTCATAACATAAATGAACCCCTATCATTTCAGATAAATCGGTCACATATTAATGTAGATATTGTAGATGGTGTCAACTTGAATTTAAAAGAATATATCAGAGGAATAAACAGAAATAGACCTACAAAAGATTACTTTATTTTGGAAGATGGAAGTATTGTTTCTTCAGACGAAGAGTACACAGGAACTTCCGTATTTATTTGTGAAGCAGAGGTTGAAAAGATGAGTAAGTCTAAACTCAACTCTGTTAACCCTGACATATTAGTTGAAAAATACGGCGCCGATACTTTTCGCATGTACGAAATGTTCCTTGGCCCTGTTGAGCAAAGCAAACCCTGGGATACCAAGGGCATTGAAGGCGTTCATCGTTTTTTACGCAAGCTTTGGCGTTTGTTTTTTGATGACATCAAAGGCGCAATATGGACGTCAGCGGCTCCCTCTCTTTTGGAGAGGGCGGGGGGTGAGGTTTCCGCCGCCGAATTAAAAGTTTTGCACCGCACCATCAAAAAAGTGGAGGAAGATACAGAGCGGTTCAGTTTCAATACTGCCGTAAGCACCTTCATGATCTGTGTGAATGAACTGTCGGATTTGAAATGCCATAAGAAAGAAGTGTTGGAAAATGTGTTGATTTTGCTTACGCCCTATGCGCCCCATATCGCGGAAGAATTATGGAACCGGATGGGAAATGAAGGCACTATTTTAGATGCGCCTTACCCGGCATTCAATCCGGCGTTGTTGGTAGAGAGTACCAAAGAATACCCTATCTCCATCAATGGTAAAGTACGGGCCAATATCAACCTTGCCTTAAATCTTGAACAGGCAGCCGTAGAAGAAATAGTTTTGCGAAATGAAACAGTTCAAAAATGGCTTGATGGCAAAGACCCGAAGAAGATCATATATGTAAAGAATAAAATGGTGAATGTGGTTATTTAAAAACAGATCAGTTAATTATAAAGATGCCGGATATGATCCCGGCATTTTTTACCATAGTTAAACTCATAGCTCCTGCTAAAACATGGCATCAGCTTGCTTTTAATCCCAATATCATAAAAAAGCCAGGGGTAAAATGGATGCAAAAAATAAATAAATTACATTAGTCCTGATGTTAGCATGGTATAATTGAATTGGTTTAAAAAACCTGCCTAAAACATTACCCATTATTTCATTTTCCATTATCCATTATATGCTACCTTCAATATATGATTACTGAATTGGAAAATGTGTTAATAAAAAACGGTCCCGCTTTTCACCCGGTTGTAAAGTTTAACCCCGAAAAAGAAAAGTTATACCATTTTGATTTTACCAACTCCAATAAAGAAATAACAGCAGCGGTTATTGCCGATACACAAAAATTTTCTGACTACATTAAAATGAAATTGGAAAGTAACCATGCAGCATTTGGCATCGGCGGTTACAATGAAGACAGGGTACTTTATAAAAGAAGCAAACTGTTTGAGTCATCAGGAACTTCAGGCCCCTCCACATCCGGGGGAGGTGGGGAGGGGGCTTCCCGTTCCATCCATCTTGGTATTGATATCTGGAGCCCGGTGGGCACTAATATTTTTGCGCCTTTAGGGGGTATGGTGCACAGCTTTGCTTTCAATGACAATTTCGGTGATTACGGAGCTACCATTATTCTGGAACATCAATTGGATACCATTGTTTTTCATACCTTATATGGCCATGTTAGTCTGGATGACATTGCTCAGTTGCATCCAGGCAAATACATCAGCCGGGGAGAACCCATTGCGCATTTTGGCAAGCCGGAGGAGAATGGCTGGTGGCCACCTCATTTGCATTTTCAGGTAATTGGTGATATCAATTTAAAAGCAGGGGATTACCCCGGGGTTTGTTCAAAAAGTGAAAGTGATAAGTACCTTGAAAACTGTCCAAATCCGGATTTGATATTAAATATGATGCAATACAGCCTCCCTGCCCTCCGAAGGAGGGTTCTTAGGCCCTGATTCTTCGATACCATTTTCAAGTAATAGCGGAGAGTGATTTTAATCTG
>JAVHOI010000298.1:0-2097 GCA_036169975.1 Ferruginibacter sp.
GTAAATTCCGCGGTATCATTTCCTTAGGGAAAAATTGTATAGCTTTCATTTTGGCTAACATTCAAAATAAATAAAAGCCGTTCCATTCAATCATGGCGCCGTGTGAAAAAGGAAAAATTATTTAACTAATCCCCACCCTGTTTGTGGAGGCCATATATATTTTTTAAATTTGAAAAAACGCTCGTTTTGCGATAATTACGATAAATATATTACTTTGGGTACAAAGAAGCCAAATAAAAAATCAAATCAAATTTCAATTATGCCTTATCCTTATCAGATTACATCATTAGAACAGTATCATGACGATTACAAGCACAGTGTGGAACAACCGGAAGCCTTTTGGGCCGGCGTGGCGGAGAATTTTCTATGGCGAAAAAAATGGGACAGTGTGCTGGAATGGAATTTTTCGGAACCAAAAATTGAATGGTTTAAAGGCGGCAAACTTAACATTACTGAAAATTGTATTGACCGCCATCTTGAAGGCCTGGGTGAAAAACCTGCCATTATCTGGGAGCCCAATAATCCGGAAGACAGGACCAGGACCGTAACCTATAACCGGTTACATAAAAGGGTTTGCCAGTTTGCGCAGGTGCTGAAAAATAATGGCGTAAAAAAAGGCGACCGGGTTTGCATTTACATGGGCATGGTACCTGAGCTGGCTTATGCGATATTAGGCTGCGCAAGGATTGGCGCTATTCACAGCGTAATCTTCGGAGGGTTTTCCGCACAAAGTATAGCGGACAGGTTATACGATGCGCAGGCGGAATTTATAGTTACCTGTGATGGCGCATACCGCGGTGCAAAAGACATCCCGTTAAAAGATATTATCGATGATGCCTTAATTGGTAACAGAACAGTAAAAAAGGTAATCGTTTATACAAGAACAAGAACGCCGGTTTCCATGTTGAAAGGAAGGGATGTGTGGTGGGAAGATGAGATGGAATACGCTTTGGGTCAAATTGAAAAAAATGGGGTAGTCTCTTTTCCCGCCGAAGAAATGGATGCTGAAGACCCGCTGTTTATTTTATACACTTCCGGCTCTACCGGCAAACCAAAAGGAGTGGTGCATACCTGCGCCGGCTTCATGGTTTGGGCCAACTATACTTTTGTAAATGTATTTCAATACAAACCTGGTGACGCGTTTTTTTGTACCGCCGATATTGGCTGGATAACGGGGCATAGCTACATCCTTTACGGACCGTTAAGTGCGGGGGGAACAAGCGTAATGTTTGAAGGCATTCCTACCTGGCCCGATGCCGGAAGATTCTGGGATATTGTAGATAAATACAAAGTAAATACGATTTATACAGCGCCTACCGCCATCAGGAGTTTAATGAGTTTTGGTTTGGATCCGTTGAAAGGAAAAGATTTATCTTCCTTAAAAGTATTGGGTACGGTTGGCGAACCTATTAATGAAGAAGCCTGGCATTGGTACGATGATAATATCGGGAAAAATAAATGCCCCATTGTGGATACCTGGTGGCAAACGGAAACCGGTGGGATATTAATATCAAATATAGCCGGGGTTACTCCAGCCATACCAAGTTGGGCTACGCTGCCATTGCCCGGCGTGCAACCGTTGTTGGTAGATGAAAATGGAAAGGAAGTAACTGAACCGGATGAGCAGGGCTACCTTAAAGGAAATCTTTGCATTAAAGCCCCGTGGCCGGGCATTATAAGAACGACTTATGGTGACCATGAACGCTGCCGCACCAACTATTTCGCCACTTACGAAAACCTTTATTTCACAGGTGATGGCGCTTTAAAAGATAAGGACGGAAGCTACAGGATTACCGGCCGCGTTGATGATGTATTGAATATAAGCGGGCACCGTATAGGCACAGCGGAAGTGGAGAATGCGATCAATATGCATGCGGGCGTTATAGAAAGCGCCGTGGTGGGTTTTCCGCATGAAATTAAAGGACAGGGAATATACGCCTATGTTATTTATAGCCGCATGCATGTTGATGAAGAATTGACAAGAAGGGATATTTTACAAACGGTAACCAGGGTAATCGGCGCAATCGCCAGGCCGGATAAAATCCAGTTTGTACCAGGCCTGCCAAAAACGAGAAGTGGAAAAATAATGCGCAGGAT
>JAVHOI010000299.1:0-9905 GCA_036169975.1 Ferruginibacter sp.
TTTAGAATTTAGATTTGCGCTTCAAAAGTAATAAGATTATTATGAAAACCAACTTCTGAAGAAGGCGCCTGAAGTTAAATTAAATGAATAGCTTTTAAAAAATAATTGGGTTGATAATTAAAAATAACTTTGGTTGGGCTATATCCGGTTCTTTAAGGTTGGCGACATTTTCAATTTTCACATTTTCGTTTTTTTTAAATATTAAATTTATTCAATGAAGGTTTTTAAGTTTGGCGGTGCAAGTATCAACAGCATGGAAAGAATTCTGAACGTTGCTAAAATTATACGGTCGTACAAAGGCGAAAAATTACTGATCATTATCTCCGCGATGGGCAAGATGACCAATGCGCTTGAAAAAGTAGCCATTGCTTTTTATTCCGGGAATAAAGAAGAAGCGATTTTATTATTTCAACAGATTAAAGATGAGCATACCAATCTATTCAGGCAATTAACCAATAACCCAAATCATGGGCTAACGGATATCTTTACCGAAGTGGAATGGCTGCTGCATGATAGGCCGGTAAGGGGTTTCGATTATTATTACGACCAGATTGTATGTAGTGGCGAATTGCTGAGTACAGCTATTATCAGTAAATACCTGAATACGATGGAGGTTAAAAACCGATGGGCGGACGTAAGGGATATTTTAAGGACAGATGATAATTTCAGGGATGCCAATATTGACTGGGATTTTACACAACAAAAAGTACAGGACATTATTCTTCCGTTGTTTGATAAAACGGATATCGTAATTACCCAGGGCTTTATTGGCGCTACGGATGAAAATGAAAGTACCACGCTTGGCAGGGAGGGCAGCGATTTTAGCGCCGCTATTTTTGCCAATATGCTAAATGCGGAGAGCCAAACCATTTGGAAAGATGTGGAAGGCGTGATGAATGCGGATCCGAAACAATTTCAGGATGCACAATTTATACCCAGGCTGAGTTACCTTGAAGTAATTGAAATGGCTTATTATGGCGCACAGGTGATTCATCCAAAAACCATTAAGCCTTTACAAAACAAGGGCATTCCACTACACGTGAGGTGCTTCTTAAAACCCGCATTGGCAGGCACTATTATTAGCAACCAGCCTGTTCATCACCTGCCTCCGGTTATCGTATTGAAAGATAAACAGGTATTGATGCAATTAAGCTCCCGTGATTTTTCATTTGTAGAAGATGTATTGGCGGGCAAACTGCATGAGTTATTTGTGGTGAGTAAGATAAGGCCCAACCTTTCACAGAATGGAGCCATCAGCCTGCTTTGTTGCCTGGATGATCAACCAGAAAAAATTGAAAAACTCGCCCTTGCGGCAAGCGGTATTTTTGATGTGCAGATAGAAAAAAACTGTACGCTGTTAACCATCCGCCATTACAATGAAGCCATCATAAAAAAATTAACAGAAGGCAGAAGTCAACTGCTCATTCAAAAAACGAGAGAAACTATACAGGTGCTGATGAAGGATGTCTGATGTCTGATTTTTTGATGTCTGATTTTGGTTGCGGCTATTTGTACATAATGAAGTCGAAGCCCTAATGAGGACCCTGCTGATAAATTTCCAAAAGCATTAATTTAAATAATTGCGATTTCAATGACGGTTCATGCTTGAAAAAAATCAGGCCCATCCGATGGAGGCCATACGGGCGGGCATCTGAATCTAATTTATAACATACTCCCCTTTCTTATTAACAAGGATAAGGGGCAATTGCTTTTTTGCTTCAAAATAATCATAGGCGCCCTTTAATGAAACGGCAAAAGCCTGCAATGATTGGCTCCCATTAGTTGCCCGGGCAAGGTATTCAAAAGATTTTTTTACATTATATTTTACGGGAAATACATGCACCGGAATGAAATCCTGTCCAAGTTCCTTTACCTGCGATGCCATTATGAAAAGCTCCTCAATAGGCGCATCGGTGATGGCGATACAACCAGTAGATACGCAACTGCCATGAATATAAATACTATTGCCGGGACGTAAAGAATCACTAAGTAATTTATCCGAGGCATTAGGGTAATTCAATCCTAAAGCTAAATGGTAATTACTATTCCGGTTAAATTCATTGATATAATAAAACCCTTCAGGTACCTGGTAATCGCCTTCCATTCTTTTGGGGCCCAGGGAGCCGCTTTGCATACACACTTTATAGGTTTTAAATAATTTGAATGTGGTTTTGATATCATCTTTTACCCATACTTCCAACAGGCGGTCATACTTGAAACTGCGGATATATAGTTGTTGGGGGGGCCATTGCAGCTTCTTTGCCTCAAATTGCTTTTTGAGTGAATCTTCAACCCTACTAAATAAATCAGGCGGTTTGCCGGCGGATTTTACGAAGTATTTATAGGAAGTTTGTGAAAACAAACCACCCGTAGCCATCAACACAAAAACACAGGTAAGCGTGAAATTTAAAAACCGGGTATTCATTATTGATAAATTGGAGTTGTTAATTGATACATAAAAGTAGCAAATTTATTTAGGTTTGATTTGTTAAAAGCTTTCAATAAAAATTATCCTGAATCATTATCCAGTCATTTTTTGAACTTAAATACCCTGAAAGAGTGAGGTGGTAAGGTAATGTCAAAAGCATTGGTACCCTCATTTTTTGGCTGAAACCACATTCTTTGCGGGTTACGTGCTGAGCCTTGTATGGATTCATTAGAATTCAGGTCTGTAAGTTTTTTATAATTTTTTGTGGTTATAATTTTTATATTGACAGCTTTTGGTAAAAATGATTCTACAATACAGGTATTATTGTCATACACATATAAACTAACATTAGCCGGGCCTTCGATCTGCACTTTCATTTGACTGCCCAATGCTTTTCGGATAATGTTCAAAGCGTCTGAAGGCAGGTTATACAGATCGGCAAAATTTTCCGGTATCGTCAGCACGTAAAATTTTCCTTTGGAGTAGTCTGCCTCCAATAAGATGGACCAGCCATTGGTACCATCAATTCCCGAAACCATCTCCCACGAATCATTGGTAAGATAATTAATCTGTGGAATCATGATTGCCTTTTCACCCTGAATAAGTTCATATCTGCCAACCGAGTAATCTTTTACCATTGCCTTTCTATCGGTATATCTCAATTCGGCAATGTCTTCAATACCTTTACCCTGCAAGGCTTTCAGCAACCCCGACGTAATTACAACAGATTTCCCCTGTGTTAACTGGCCTTTTATTTTATTAACAATGTTGCTATCAAATGCTGCTTCTTCAGTTAATAAGATTACACTATCATCAACGGGAAAGTTGGGGCTTTCATCCATTGGCAAACCGATCATACCCAGGTAATTTTGCAAAAAGTCTTCTCCAAGGGAATGATATGGGCGGTAACTTTTTATACCTACCGGATTTCCGAGTTGTCCTAAAAATTTATCAATGGTTTCAAAAGCATATCCTGCTGCCCTCGCAACGCTTGTAGGCTTACCCGGAATGCCCCCATTCAGATTGACTGGTTGCATCATTTCATCAAAATCAAAACTGGTTTTTTGTCCCTGCCAGGGCGCACGATCAGTTGACACAATAGGACGTGCAAGGTTCAAAAAATCAAACAATGTAACTTCAGGCGCTTTAGCAAAAAGTGTTATCCATAACTGTTCCGCATAACGGTCTAGGTGAGCCGAACCAAACGGATCAACCCATCCGCCACCATTGCCACCTGGCTTGATATTTGAAAAATAGCGAATGATATTATACCCTAAATAAGGCTGCAGGTGCTGGGCACTTGTTACGGCATTTCTCGTTTCTGTACCTGTATAAATTCCATCAAAAATTGCAGGTTCCTTTTCCAGGTTAAATCCAAGTCCCTGGAAATGCTCATACCAGTTAGGATACTTTACCACCATTTTCACTTTAGGATTTACAACTTTTGCCGGATCAACTACCAGATTTTTTGCCGCATCCACCATCAGGCCGAGCCGGTATTGTGTCCATGTTTTTGTTCCTTTATCTTTTATTGCCCCATCGTCTTTACAATTGGTAAAGAAAAAATCATCCAGTATTACCTCATCAAAATTTTTAGCAGTGTATTCAGCAATTGCTTTAACTTTTTTTCTGTCATTCGGATCACTGTAACAAAAAGTTTGAAACCGGTTGGGTTCGCTGATAGTATAGGTAATGCCGCCGGCTATTTCAATGTGCCGGTCTTTAAAAAATTTTTTGGCAATATCAAGTGTTTTTTGATCTACAATTATAAGATCACGGTGTGTTTCGAGGTACACTTTATCTACTTTAAGTTGCCTGGATATTTCATTCCACAGGGGCTTTAGATAACCGGTTGTATCGCCCATCTTCTGTGTTTCGTAGGCCCTGCAATATATAGCTACTTTAAAATTTTTATACTGCTGTGCAAATGCACAATGGCTAACACATGTTAGTAAAACAAACCAAATAAATCTGGAAATGATTGGCATAATTATAATTTAAAAGTTTACTTTTTAATTGCATAAGTATTTGTAATAAAACATTAATTATCCTGCTTCCTGTATAATGAACTATCAGCAGAAAACAGAAAAACAAATTCATTAACGATTAATCCTGAATACCCTTAGTGAATCATTGTTTACAGCAGCCAGCACTATTTTTTTCCCGTTGGATAAACGAACCAGCGACATATCTTTTACATCGCCATTCAAAATAAATCCACTTTGAACAGGAGGAACAGCGGTAAATGATTTATTGCTGCCGCCCCTCAGAAAACAGCCATAGGAGGCATCATATCTTCCGGTCATTACTTCCGTTTGATATTCGTTGCCTGCCAGTAAAAGGTCTTTAAATCCATCGTTATCCAGGTCATCGCAAATGATTGCGTTCACCGGGGCAAACTGGGCCTCCATTGGTAACACATGTTTTACAAATTTCCCATTGCCCGTATTCTCCAGGTAACAACTCCTTGTTTCATCACAATACAGCTCCAATAGATTTTCTTTTTGTTTGCCTTTGAAAATATCATCGAACGTAGCATGCGAATAATCTTCGTGCAACAGGAATTGCTTTTTCATAGAAGGTACCTGGTCAGCTAGCCAGCTCCTTCCGATGGCTGGAAAAGAATGCCGCTTTCCATCCACCCCTTTGATAAAATAGAAAAAAATGGGATCGATACTTCCATTGCCGTCCAAATCTTTTGCATATAGTTGCATTGGCTGCGTTGCATTTACCTGGTAGTCACAATTCAATCCCAGGTTACCTCCTACCAGGTCAATATCTCCATCATTGTCAATATCGTTTGCAACAAGACTTCGCCACATCCCATTCATTTGATTAACCCCGGTGGACGCTGTTGTTTCCAACAAATTACCATGATTGTTTTTAAAAAATCTAAGCGGCATCCATTCACCGGCAATGACCAGATCGGTTTGCTTATCATTATCAAAATCAACCCAAACCGCAGCCGTAACCATACCGGGCTTTTGCAGCGCCGGGCAAACTTTAGCGGTAACATCTGTAAAAACGCCGTTGTTGTTTTGTAATAAAAAACTTGGTGGAGGCATTGGGTATTTTTTTGAAACCCGGCCGCCAATGAATAAGTCAAGATCACCATCACCATCATAATCGCCCGCGCTTACACAGCCGGCAATTGTTTTTACTGATTCAGGAATCGCATTGGACTGCAATCTGAAATTACCCTTCCCATCATTGATATACAAGCGGGGTTTATAAAAAACTGATTGCTCATCGTATTGTATATCGCCGCTGGTTACAAGCAAATCCTGGTCGCCATCTTTATCAACATCAAATAAAATACAATCCATGTCCTCTTCAAATTTGATGCTGTCAGTTAGATTTTTTGAAGTAAATGTATTTCCGGTTTTTTGTGTGAAAATTTTTCCGGAAAAATTAAAACCGCCTCCAATATAAAAATCAGTTTCTCCATCATTATTAACATCACCAGTTGTAATAAAAGGTCCTAACTGTGAATACTTTTGAGGCAATAATCGTTGAAGGGTATAATCGTTAAATGAATTTTCCTGATGCCTGTACAAAATATTGGAAGCCGAAGTAATATCTGTAAAAAGAACCGATGGTGCTGCAATTTCAACAGGTGCATTAATTCCTGCATTTTTCCATGAAAGGGTTAAAGTAGTATCCGCACCAATATTTTTGATCAACTGCTTTTTGTTATCCGGCCAAATGATAAGCAATGAATCCACGTGGTCATTTTTTCCCAATCCAAAAACCAGTTGCTGATCTACCGAGGAAAAATAACCCCTCACAGGATTTTCTTCCTGCACCTGGGCCTTACCGTTATTATACACTAAAACTTTTGAACCGAATCCGCGACTATTCAGGCTATCTCCAATGAGCTGAACACTTAAAAAATGATTGGTGGAAGGCTTACTTTTTTGATTGGTATTGTTGATAAAAACAAAAGCCTCCTTACTGATATTGTTGACAACCAGGTCGAGATCGCCATCATTATCCAGGTCGGCATAAGCGGCACCATTCGACATGGAGGGTTCATTGACTCCCCCATTTTCTGAGTCATCTTTAAAAGTTAAATCATGTTTATTGATGTATAAATAATTCGGGAAATTACCGTGTTTCAACGAGGCCAGTTTTTTTTGAACCGTTTTTTTCTGCTCCTCCCTGTTTAGGTTGCTGTTGAAAATATCGTTGCTAAATTCAAGGAAATCAGCATTGATAAAATCTCTTCCAATTCCATTGGTTATATGAATATCCTTCCACCCATCATTATCAAAATCAGCTAAAAGCACACTCCAGCTCCAATCAGTAGCCTGGATACCGCTCAATTGTCCTATCTCACCAAAAAAGGGAATGCTGGTATCTCCATACAGCCGGTTACCATTATTTAGCTGAAGCATATTTCGCATAAATTCCGGCTCATACCCCATTGCTCGTTCTGCCTCATAACGGTCGTAATTCATAAATGAAAAGGATGTCTTTTTTCTTTCATTGTATTCAGGCAACATATCCAGCGTAACGATATCCGGTTGCGCATCATTATTAATATCCGCAGCATCGGAACCCATACTTGAATAACTCTGGTGCCTGATCGCTTTATCAATACAATTTGTAAATGTGCCGTTGTGGTTATTTAACCATAGTTCATCATTCGAAACAAAATCGTTAGCAACATAAATATCCGGCCAGCCATCCTTATTGAAATCACTTACTGATACGCCGAGGCCATACCCATCTTCTTTAATTCCTGACTCCATTGAAACATCCGAATAAAAAGGGTGCCCTGCATGTGAACTATCGCCGTCATTCCGATAGAGTTTATCATTTGCAGGAGAATGGCCGCTCCGGTCGCGGGAAAAAATAGCATTGCTATTTCTTGAACTTAATAAATAATTGGTTAGGTACATATCCAGGTCACCATCCTTGTCGTAATCAAAAAATGCGGCTTGTGTTGAATACCCCATATCTGCAAGTCCGTATGCTGTTGCTTCTTCTTTGAAGGTAAGATCATGCTGGTTGATGAATAAAAGATTTTTTGCTTTGTGTAACAAGTCCTTTCCAAAAACGCAAACATAAATATCATCGTACCCGTCATGGTTGATATCGGCAATACTAACTCCCGTGCACCAAACATCCGTGCCGATACCAGCCTTTTCAGTAATATCATCAAATTGATTATTTCCTTTATTGATATAAAGCCGGCTGCTTACCTGGTTTCCGCTAAAGAAAATATCTTTTAATCCATCATTGTTAAAATCACCTATGCCTACTCCGCCACCCATATAGCCAAACTCATTGATAAAGGAAGATGTGGAGTCGCTGTCATGTATATCGTTGTTAAAATGAATACCTGACGCGGAAGCACTGAGTTGAGTAAACAATTTGTCAGTTTTTTTAAGGCTGCAGGAAGTAAAAAAAATGTTGCCAATAAAAAAAACAAATAGAGAGTAAAAGGTTATTTTTTTATTCATGCCGTTTAAAAAATTTGATCCTGGAATAAAATATCTTTCCAAAAGAAATCAGCATTTTTTGTATTAAAAAAGAGGGCCGCCAAAATTGACGACCCTGCTAAACTACTGCTTATGATGAGAAAGATTCGGATCGCTGGTTCATTAGCGATCATGCTATAAACTTTGGTCTATAGGAATTCATTTATAATTACTTTATCAATGGGTTTGTTGATGTTTCACTCGATGGTATAGGGAAAAGATCCACCTGGCCTGGTACCCTGTCTGCAATCAGTGAAGGGAAATAACCTTTTTTCCTCCAACGCAGGATATCAATATTGCTAACCGATTCGCAAGCCAATTCAACAGATCTTTCATGCATCACCGCCTTAAGTGCATCATTTTTATTGGTAGGTGCAACCGCCGGCATATTTACTCCCGGGCGACTACGTACCTCATTGATGTAAGCCGCAGCCTGCGTTGGAGTACCAATTTCGGCTTCACATTCAGCCAGCATCAGCAGTACATCCGCATAACGAATTACACGGGTGTTAAGACCACCCGGATGAAAACCAGAATTTACCCACTCATAAATGCCCGCTTTACGAAAGAACCTTTTCTTTGTTACGCCACCCTTAATACTGGTAGCAACATTCATATCAGCAGCGGTAAGTGTTTTTGGTCCCAATGGTGAACCAGTCAGTATTTGATCTCCTTCTTCGTAAATCGTAAATTTATACCTTGGGTCATTTGCTTCAAATTCATTCAACAAGCGATCAGAAGGAATAACATTTCCCCAGGTAATACCATACTCCTGGTTGCGAACTGTGCTTAAAGGGCTGGTAGAACCTTCCCCGTTATACCCCCAGTTAAAGTTGTTATCGCCCTTATCAAGAAACACCACTTCAAAAATTGATTCCGCATTAAATTCATGACCTGCTGAAATTAAAGTACCTCCGTCATCTTTTGCATCGCCATCAAAATTCCATTGATAATTAACCAATGAATATTTATTATAAATCTGTAAAAGAGCAGCTTTGGCAGCGGTGTAATCACCTTTTTGCATCTGTACCCTTCCCAATAAAGCCAGCGCCGCACCTTTTGTAGCCCGACCATTATCGGAAGCGCCATAACTGGGTGGCAATGCAGTAGCGGCCTCATTTAAATCTTTGATAATAAAAGCGTAAATATCCGCAGCAGGCGACTTACCCTTAAAGCCAATGGAAGAAGTAACCGTTTCTGTATAAAGCGGAACATCACCCCACTGGGATACCAGTTCAAAATAAGCCCAGCCTCTTAAGAACTTAGCTTCTCCAGCAATACGATCTCTAAGGGTTGTATTATCAGTTACACCTGGCGCTTTTGAAAGCACAAGGTTTGCCCTGTTGATCATTTGATAAGCGCCGGTCCAAACATTGGTCATCACACCATTGGATGGTGCTGGAGAAGGCTGTTTTAGTAATTCAGCTCTTGGGGCTTCCAATTGAGCCCCGCCGGGAGCGACTTCCCCACTTCTCATATCATGTGTAAAAAACCACTCCCTGCCAACAAGTTGTGCCGAACGCAAGGTAGAGTAAACAGCATTTACGCCATTCTGTAATTCTAACGCCGTTTTAAAATAACTTTCTGTTGTCGGATTGTTTTTGTCCGTAACCTCCAACTTTTCATTACACGCAACTATAGTGGTAACTACCAGCAGCAGCGCAATAACCAGTTTATTTATATGTTGTTTCATAATACAATATTTTATAAAAGTTAACTTAATTGATGTTATTAAAAACCTACCTGAATACCAGCCTGGTAAGCCTTTGGCTGAGGATAAACAGCGAAGTCGATACCATTGGTTAATGATGAATTTGGTGTCCTGTTTCCAACTTCAGGATCATACCCGGTGTAGTTTGTAAAAGTCAGAATGTTTTGAGCCGAAGCATAAATACGGAAATTCTTTACAACTCCTTTTGTTGCCTTTGTTAAAGAGGCAGCCGGCACGTTGTAACCTAACATAATATTTTTCAAACGAAGGTAAGAGCCAT
>JAVHOI010000300.1:0-2078 GCA_036169975.1 Ferruginibacter sp.
TTCGTTATTAATTTTTCTTATCCACCGGCTAAAGCCCAATGTCATTTAGTTAAGATAGAAGCCTTGCCGTTAAGGCGTTGCGATGTCTTTTTCTTCGGCTTACTTTGGTAGCAATTTTTAAAACGTCTTAACGCCTTAACGGCAAAAAAAAAACTTAACTTAACGGCATTGTGCTAAAGCCTGTGGCAATTCACCAGTGAATTAATAATCCGGGCATCCTGATTGAAATGATAAAACTTAACGAACTATTGTTTTATTAAAGATGATTTATTTAATACAAGCTGCCCGTTAAAAATAAAATTGGGCGGGAGGTAAAATAAATTTTTTTATGAAGGATAGGATTGACCTAAGCTTCCGCTATATTTAATTTCAAAAATTCAGTGCGGTGCAAAATAAATTAATTAAATTTGAAGAGTAGTAAACTTTGCTAAAATATTCAACCGTAAAGAAGATTATTTTTGAAAACCTCAATTACACCGATTTCATTTTATTGTAATAAAACACCTCCCTTATTTGAAATATAATATTTATAAAAAAAACAAATTCATTATGTCATCACGTAGAAAATTTTTGCATCAATCTTCATTGATCCTTGGCGCAGGCGCAATGGTATCCGCATTTGACAACAAGGCATATTCTTTTTTTAAAAACCGGATAGCGCCCAGCGATCAATTGAATATTGGCGCAATAGGTATTAATGGAATGGGCTGGGCGGATGTAAAGGCCGCTTTAAAAGTAGCTGGTGTAAACCTTGTAGCCGTTTGTGATGTGGATAGAAATGTGATTGATAAGCGCCTGGCGGAATTAACCAAATTAAAAGTGGATGTTTCTAAAATCAGGATATATGATGACTACAGAAAATTATTAGCGCAAAAAGATATTGATGCTGTTGTTATTGGTACACCCGATCATTGGCATGCCTTAATAATGATACACGCCTGCGAGGCTGGTAAAGATGTATATGTGGAGAAGCCCGTAGGTAATTCAATTGTTGAATGCAACACGATGGTGGCAGCGCAAAAGCGTTATAATAAAATAGTGCAGGCAGGCCAGTGGCAGCGAAGCCAGCAGCATTTTAAAGATGCGGTTGATTTTGTACACGGAGGCAGCTTAGGCAATATCCGTACGGTAAAAGTGTGGTGCTACCAGGGCTGGATGAAACCTGGACCGGTTGTGCCTGATACAGCGCCACCTGCCGGTGTAGATTATAAACAATGGTTGGGCCCCGCCGGCATAAGGCCTTTTAACGCCAGCCGTTTTCATTTTAATTTCAGGTGGTTTTGGGATTACGCCGGTGGGTTAATGACGGACTGGGGCGTACATTTATTGGACTACGCTTTACTGGGTATGAAAGCTGATTTGCCCATTAGTATAGTAGGCCTTGGCGGAAAATTCGCCTACCCCGATCTTTACGAAGAAACGCCTGATACGCTAACCACTTTGTATGAATTTGAAAAGTTCAATATGGTGTGGGATTCCGCAATGGGCATCGACAATGGTTCTTACGGAAGAGACCATGGTATTGCTTTTATCGGCAACAATGGAACGCTCATTTTAAACCGTGGCGGATGGGAAGTAATTGAAGAAAGGCAAAGCAAAAATAAAATAATCATGCCTTTTCAAAAATCGGTGGACAATGGCCTTGATAAGCATTGGGAGAATTTTGTAAGTGTAATTAAAAGCCGTAATGCAGCCGGCCTGCATTGCTCTATCCAGGATGGGGCGCATGTTGCTACCGTTGCGCAAATGGGAAATATTTCTTTCAGGAGCGGTAAAAAATTATTGTGGGATAAAGCCAAAATGGCATTCACCGATGAGCCGGTCAATCAGCAATATTTAATGAAAGAATATCATAATGGCTATCAGTTGCCAAAGGTATAGTTGGATTGCAACTAATTTTGTAAGTAAAATATTTTGAGAAATAAAAGAGCCGGTAAATGAAAGATTACCGGCTTAAATTATTATAGGTGAATTTTGAATTACTACTGATGCCAGAGTTAATATTAAAAAAGGTGATGGGATACGGTCACCCTTTTCGGGTCTTAAAAATACAATACCTTTTAAAGGTTATGATCACA
>JAVHOI010000301.1:0-2078 GCA_036169975.1 Ferruginibacter sp.
TCAATCCTGGCCAATCCGGCATCAACATTTTTGGTGAACCAGCCACTGCCATATACAAGCAGGTACAACTTACCATCCGGCCCCACTTCCATATCAATTAAAGAATTTACTTTTAGCGAAGGAAAGAAAGGTTCCATTTTATCAAAGTCGCCGTTTGGCTGCAGGGTTACCGCTTTTATCCAGCCACGTATCCAGTCGTAAATAAATAATTTGTTGTTGTAATAATCGGGTAAACGGGATTTTTCCGGAAACATATCCGTGTAATAAACCGGGCCGGCCATAGCATTTCTGCCACCTGTACCTACCTGTGGAAAATCAGGAGATGCCCCATAAGGATACCAGATAAAGGCGGGCTGTGCCGGTGGCAGTTCCGTTAACCCCGTATTATGCCTTGAAGTATTGATAGGTTTTTGAGGATCAAAAGCGGAGCCACTTTTTCCCGTACCATAATCGTATTGCAGATAAGGATAATTATTACCCACAAATAATGGCCAGCCGAAGAAACCTGCTTTACGTGCCTGGTTTATCTCATCATAGCCCCGGGGGCCACGTGTATTAAGGCTATCCTCATTTGCATCCGGGCCAACTTCGCCCCAATATAAAAAGCTGTTTTTTTGATCTACGGTAATCCGGTAAGGGTTGCGGTCGCCCATTACATAAATTTCCGGCCTTGTTTTATTAGTGCCTTTTGTAAACAGGTTGCCCTCCGGTATTTCATAACTTCCATCATCTTTAACCCTGATCCGCATTATCTTTCCACGCAGGTCATTACTATTACCCGAAGACCTTCTTGCATCAAATTGCTGAAAGGAAGTAAAATCATTCAGCGGAGCGAACCCACTGTTTACATATTTTACACCCTTTTCATCAAAAGGGGTTGAGTTGTCCCCGGCGGAAAAATACAATAATTTATCAGGCCCAAATGCGATGGAACCTCCGGTATGGCAACAAATTTCACGCTGCGATTTTACTTCGAGTATCACTTTCTCCGTAGCCTTGTCAAGGGTATCGTTTTTAAAAATAAATCTTGATAAACGATTGACGGAACTATCTATGGGACTGTAATAAATATATACCCGGTTGTTCTTTTCAAAGTCCGGGTCCCTGGAAAGGCCAAGCATTCCTTCTTCCGCATTTACACCCGGTGTTGATGTCTTGAAATACGCATTTAAAAAACCCACCTGCTTTACTTTTTTTGTTTCATTTTTATACAACATGATTTCCCCGCGCCGTTGAATAATCAGGATATCAAGGTTGGGAAGAATGGTCATTTCCGTTGGTTCAAAAAACTCCCCCTGTGAAAGCTGTGTTTTTGTAAAACGGTTATCCTCCGGCGGCAACTGTGTTTTGGCTTTCGAATAATTCAGTTCATTATTTTCACCTGTCGCATATTTAATTCCGCCCAAAATATGTTTGAGATAAGCCTCTTCATAAAAAGATTCTTTAGTGTGACCCAACTCCGTGTAAAAGGCACGTCCCCCATCATAATCATGGTACCAGGCCATTGGATGATTATCGCCATTCTTTCCGCCATGATAGGAGTTTTCGTCTATCTTCATAATTACTTTTATCTCTTTGCTGATCTTCTTAAAACTATAAAATTCATCCGTACGTTTCCATTGTGCCGGAAGGTGTTTTGTCGCGATATTATTGGTATCAACCACCATCAACACGCCTTCCTGAACATTTGGAAAACTGTCATGGATGCCGGGATGATCTAAAAAATAAGCGCCCGCCAACCGTCCATACCATCCCCAGTCGTACTCGCAATCCGCTGCGGCATGAATCCCCATATATCCGCCACCAGCCTGTATGTATCTTTCAAAAGCCGCTTCCTGCCTGTAATCCAGCACGTCCCCGGTAGTACTTAAAAAAACAACCGCGGCATATTTCTTCAGGCTATCTTCATCAAACATTGCCGCATTGGTTGTAGTATCCACATCAAAATTATTCTGGCTTCCCAGTTTTTGTATGGCCACATTACCATCCGCAATGGACTCGTGATGATAACCAGCGGTTTTGCTAAAAACCAAAATTTTTGGTTTACCGTTACGTTTATCAGAACAGGAAAAAGTGAG
>JAVHOI010000302.1:0-9845 GCA_036169975.1 Ferruginibacter sp.
TGGCAGGTAGAAAAATAAAGCTATCAGCGTAATTTTTTTCATTGTATTTATTAACATGTCAGGATTTTTTTTTGTTTTAAAAAGGTGAAATTAAAATCAAAAATAAGTCAATACAAAGTGATAAGTTAGGCAACATTTAAAATAATCCGCTATTCCCTGATATTAGTACAAAAATAATCTGTTGTGTCCCATCAGATAGCCGCAGCCTATCCTCAATTGAAAAAAGTTTTGATTACTTTTACCAAATTATTATTTCAAAACGATTCTTCAATTTTATTGCCAGCCCCATGCTTTATAATTATTTGCCATTGGATAAAAGCCATACCAATTTTCAACAGGTAAAAGATCTGCTTGCCTTTCATCAACTGCTTTCAATTACTGCTGATGCCCATTCCAGGATCACTAAATGCCGTACTTACCTCGATAATAAATTAAACAGCGGCAAAGATATATTTTACGGTATCAATACCGGTTTCGGCTTTTTGCAAAATGTAAAAATTGACGCGGCTCAACTGGAAGAACTGCAGAGTAATTTAATAAAATCGCATTCCTGCGGATTGGGCGAAGAAGTGCCAAAAGATATCATCAAACTGATGATGATGCTGAAAATAAAGTCTTTGAGTTATGGCCATTCCGGCGTGCAGATAGATACGGTAAAGCGGCTGATTGACATGTACAATAATAATGTACTGCCTGTCATCTTCACACAGGGTTCGCTTGGCGCTTCCGGCGATCTGGCGCCTCTTAGTCATTTAAGTTTACCGCTCATCGGTTTGGGTGAAGTGTATCATGAAGGAAAAAAAATACCCGCTTCCGAAGCCATGAAAAAGTTTGGATGGCAACCCATAACATTGCAAAGCAAAGAAGGCCTTGCGCTCATTAATGGCACACAGTTTATGAGCGCTTATGGATTGCATAATTTAATACAATCCGACCGGTTATTAAAATGGGCCGATACCATCGCCGCGATTTCATTTGATGCATTTGATTGTGGCAGCGAACCCTTTCATGAGAAGATACATTCCATCCGTTCGCACAAGGGGCAGGTAGATACGGCCACAAGGTTAAGGGAATTATTAAAAGGCAGCCAGATAGCCGTGCGGAAAAAGGAGCAGATACAGGACCCTTATTCTTTCCGGTGCATACCGCAGGTGCATGGCGCCACCAAAGACACTTTCGATTATGTGCTGGGTGTTTTTATAAAAGAGATCAATTCGGTTACCGATAATCCGAATATATTCCCTGATGACGACCTGATATTAAGCGGCGGAAATTTTCACGGCCAGCCGTTGGCGTTAGTATTGGATTTCCTGGCCATCGCCATGAGCGAACTGGCCAATATTTCGGAAAGAAGAACGTATCAACTTATCAGCGGGCAACATCAACTCCCAATGTTTTTGGTAAAGCAACCCGGCCTTCATTCAGGTTTCATGATACCGCAATACACTGCCGCTGGCATTGTAAGCGAGAACAAGCAATTGTGTACGCCTGCAAGCGTGGATTCCATATCATCGAGCAACAACCAGGAAGACCATGTAAGCATGGGCGCCAATGCGGCCACCAAATGCAAGCGGGTAATTGACAATGTAGAAAAAGTATTGGCGATAGAGTTGCTAACCGCGGCGCAGGCCCTGGAGTTTCGCCGCCCGTTGAAAAGCTCGCCACGGTTGGAAGCAATTGTAAGTGCGTTTAGAAAGGAAGTAAGTTTCAATGAAGCCGACAGGATATTGCAGGTGGATATGCTGAAGGCGATTCAATTCCTTCGGGACTATGATTTATAGGATTAAAGGATTGTGGGATTGATGTATTTCCCGGTTGTATATTTCGGCGATTTGTATTTTTGTTTTTTTTGTCCGGGCATTTGTAATGGGCGAAGCCGAAGTACCCTTTGCATCATCGTTGGCCCTACGATAAAAATTTATTAGTTCATAAAACCATTCCCTTTTAAAAAGCAAAACATTTTATGCAGATTAATTTAATCAGTAAAAATAATGAAGATAGCAAAGAATAAAAATAAAATCAGGTTAATCATTAAATCCTATAAATCATAGTTCAGACAATGTTTTCCGACAAATATTAAATAAAAAAAATAAAAAAAATCAACTCATTCTAATCATATTAATCCCCTAAATCATGGTGCAGACAAAATACGATCCCATTAAATACGCCACCCCTACCGGCACGAAAATTTCCTGCAAAGGCTGGATACAGGAAGCCGCGTTAAGGATGTTATTAAATAATCTCAATCCCGAAGTAGCGGAACGCCCCGATGACCTGATCGTTTATGGAGGTCGCGGAAAGGCGGCCCGGAATTTTGAATGCCTCGATCTCATCATCAAAGCATTGAAAGACCTTGAAGATGATGAAACCCTGCTGATACAAAGTGGCAAGCCGGTAGCCATGCTAAAAACGCATCGCGATGCGCCAAGGGTTTTAATCAGCAATTCACAACTTGTACCGAAGTGGGCCACCTGGGAACATTTTGACGAACTTGAAAAAAAAGGCCTGATGATGTATGGGCAAATGACTGCCGGTAGTTGGATTTATATTGGTACGCAAGGCATAGTACAGGGCACTTACGAAACCTATTCCGCCGCTGCCAGTAAGGATTTCGGCGGAACGCTTAAAGGAACCCTTAATGTAACCGCCGGCCTCGGTGGCATGGGTGGCGCCCAGCCGCTTGCCATCACCATGAACGAAGGCGTAGCCCTGATAGCCGAGGTGGAAGAATGGCGCATTGACAAACGCATTGAAACAAAATACCTTGATGAAAAGTACCTTGATATTGACAAAGCAATTGATGTGGCTTTAAGGTACAAGGCGGAAGGCAAAGCCATCAGCATTGGCGTGCTTTGCAACGCTGTTCATTTATTACAAAGGCTGCTCGAAAGGAATATCGTTCCCGATACATTAACCGACCAGACTTCCGCACATGATCCATTGATCGGCTACATACCACATACCCTTACCAATGAACAGGCCAACCTGTTAAGAAAAGATAACCCGGAAAAGTATGTTGAATTAAGTTATAAAAGCATTTACCTGCATGTTCAGCTAATGGTGCAGTTGATGCAAAAAGGCGCTATCACTTTCGATTATGGAAACAACATCAGGGCAAGAGCCGAAGAGTACGAATCTGCGCATCCTGCTGGCAAAGCAGATTCCTCCCTGCCCTCCTATCCGGCAGGCAGGCAGGCCTTCCCCGGTTTTGTACCCGCCTATATACGTCCGCTGTTTTGCGAAGGCAAGGGCCCTTTCCGGTGGGCTGCGCTTAGCGGCGATCCCGAAGATATCCGGGTAACCGATGACGTGATACGTAATTTATTTCCCGAAAATAAATCATTGATACGCTGGCTCAACCTGGCACAGGAAAAAATCGCCTTCCAGGGATTGCCCGCTCGTATATGCTGGATTGGCCAGGGCGACAGGGAAAAAGCCGGCCTCGCATTTAATGACTTGGTACGTACCGGAAAAGTAAAAGCGCCAATCGTAATCGGGCGTGATCATTTGGATACCGGCTCTGTGGCAAGCCCGAATCGGGAGACCGAGGCAATGCTGGATGGCAGCGATGCGGTAGCGGACTGGCCTGTATTAAATGCCCTGGTAAATACTGCAGGTGGTGCCAGTTGGGTAAGCCTTCATCACGGAGGTGGCGTAGGCATGGGCTATAGCATTCACGCAGGCATGGTGATTGTAGCGGATGGCACCGATGAAGCAGCGCATAGGCTTAGCCGTGTTTTACGCAACGACCCTGGTATGGGAATCATTCGCCATGCTGATGCGGGATATGATGTGGCGAAGGATTATGCAAGAAAATTCAGGCTTGATATTAAAGAGCGGTTGAAACAGGCAATCAGCAATCAATGATATTTACGCAGGCTTTTTTAATTCAAGGTTAAACGAATGTTTGTTAAATAAATGCCGGATTAAACCATAAAGCTGTTGATAACAAAACCCTTCTTCTGAAATTTAAAAATAAACAAAATATAATCCATCATGAACCATTCTACCCGCAGGGAATTTTTGGGAAAATCCGCGGTGTTACTTGCCGCGACAATAGCCGGTTCTTCATTTGATATGAAAAAGCGGCAACAGCTTTTATCTTTTTCCACGTTGGGATGCCCCGACTGGAGCTTTCAACAAATTGTGGGTTTCGCGGCGCAACATGGTTATGATGGCATAGAGATACGTGGGATACAGCGTGAGCTGGACCTGGAAAGGTGCAATGAATTCAGCAACAATCAAAACAGGCTGGCAACCCTTAAAATAATGAAACAAAAAGGATTGAAGTTTGTTGACCTCGGCTCGTCCGCTAACCTGCATTTTGCCGGCCTTGCGGAAAGGAAAAAAAACCTGGATGAAGCCAGGCGGTTCATTGATCTTGCACATCAATTAAAATGCCCTTACATCAGGGTATTCCCAAATAAATTTCCAAAAGGACAGGACAGGAATGAAACAATTGGCCTCATCATAAAAGGCCTGACGGAATTGGGTGACCATGCCAGGGGAAGTGGTGTGAGTGTATTGATGGAATCGCATGGCGACCTTGTCAGGATGGATGATCTTGAAAAAGTGATGAGTGCTGCCGGACACAAGCATGTAGGAATGATTTGGGATATTACCAATATGTGGACAGTAACCAAAGAACCGCCTGCGCAAGTGTATGCAAAATTAAAAAAATACATCCGCCATACACATATCAAGGATGCGAAAATGGTTAATGGAAAAATACAATACACACTCCTGGGCCAGGGTGAAGTCCCCATCTTTGAAGCGATAGGCGCTTTATCTAAAGGAGGGTACAAAGGTTATTACGGTTTCGAGTGGGAAAAATTATGGCATCCCGAAATTGCGGAGCCTGAAGTTGCATTGGCTGATTATGCTAAAGTAATGAGGTCCCATTTTAAATAAAAACCCTTGTTACCGCTGGCTGGTGATATGGATGCGGATCATCGTTTATTTTTATACATAATTGTTTTTTGGGATGTCTGGTTTCATCTTTATGATGTTTGAATTTGCCAATCCAAATTCATTTATTCAAAATTGAAACAGCAGGAAAAAACTTTGGGAACCAATCACCTATTTTAGTCGAATTTTTATTTTATAAGCCAAACAAAAATAAGCAAGAAATAATGCCAGACGATACCACCGCTATCAACAACAAATCAACAGCACAAAATACTTATGACGCCATTATTGTTGGCTCAGGCATCAGCGGTGGCTGGGCTGCAAAGGAGCTTTGCGAAAAAGGCTTGAAAGTGCTTTTGCTGGAACGCGGCGGAAATGTAGTTCATCCCAATTACCCAACCGCTATCAAAGACCCCTGGGATTTTCCACATCGGCTGCACTTAACCGAAGAAGATAAAAAGCGGCAGTTTGTTCAAAGCCGTCATTATTCCTTTAAGGAAGATAACAAGCATTTTTACATCAACGACCAGGAAAACAGATATGAAGAAACCAAACGGTTTGACTGGATAAGGGGCGATATTGTTGGCGGCCGTTCCTTGTTGTGGGCAAGGGCATGTTACCGCTGGAGCGACCTTGATTTCGAGGCCAACCTCAAAGATGGTTTTGGGGTTGACTGGCCAATACGATATAAGGATATCGCACCCTGGTACGACTATGTGGAATCGTTCATTGGCGTGAGCGGTTCGGCGGATGGCATTCCTCATTTGCCCGATGGGATTTTTCAGCCCCCTTTTGAAATGAACGCCGTGGAAAAATATTTTAAAGAAAAAATTGAAACCAACTTTTCCAATAGAAAAGTAATCATTGGCAGAACGGCCAACCTTACCAAACCTGTTAAAGGCCGTGGCCAATGCCTTGCCAGGGACCTTTGCCATCGCGGATGTCCTTATGGCGCCTATTTCAGCACCAACGCCAGTACGATGCCAGCGGCTTATGCCACCGGTAATTTAACCGTCAGGCCCCATTCGCTTGTAAATAAAGTATTGTATGATGATCAAAAACAAAAGGCGGCAGGTGTAGAAATAATTGATACCGGAACCAATCAAACTATTGAATTTTATGCCCGGCTTATTTTTCTGAATGCATCCACCGTGGCCACAACTTCAATTTTATTGAATTCTGTTTCATCCCGCTTTCCAACCGGCCTGGGAAATGGTAGCGATCAGGTTGGGCGCAATTTGATGGACCACCACAAAGGCCTTTCCGCATCGGCTAATGTAGAAGGTTTTGAAGATAAATATTATTATGGCCGGAGGCCAACAAATATTTACATTCCACGCTTTAAAAATGTAAAACAAAAAGATGCCCTTTTCCTCCGCGGCTACAACCTGGGAGGAAGTGCATCAAGAAACGGGCAACAAAGCGATAATGGTATTGGTACGGCATTTAAGGAAGCGATGGCCGAACCAGGAGGTTGGCAAATGGGGCTTTATGCGTTTGGTGAATGCCTGCCTTACGCGGATAACCGTATTACTTTAAACCACGACAAAAAAGACAAATGGGGCCGGCCAATTATTGCCATCAATTGCGAATTCAAAGACAATGAAAAAGCCATGCACGAAGACATGGGCGAAAGTGCAAAGGAAATGCTGGAAGCCGCCGGCTTTAAGGATATTACCATCAGGAACAAAATTTCTTTTCCCGGCAACGCCAATCATGAAATGGGGACCGCCCGCATGGGCAGGGATCCCAAAACGTCTGTATTGAACCGCTTCAACCAAATGCACGAGGTACCCAATGTGTTCATTACCGATGGTTCCTGTATGGCTTCAAGCTCCTGCGTAAACCCTTCGCTAACCTACATGGCCCTCACGGCACGGGCCTGCGGTTATGCGGTAAAAGAAATGAAGCGGTTGAACTTTTAATTGGCGGAGAGATGATTTAAAATTGACAGGTGATTTTTACATTTTTAAATTAATTGGCCTTAAATTTTTTTTCTTTCACTTTGGTAAATTGCAATTTATTCAGTAATTATTATTGTTAAGAACATTTGTCAATCATAGTATCAGTACTTCTTGTTGGGCTCAGTCCGGCTGACATAGTTTACTTGTACGATTTAAAGAGAAACTACTTGGAAATTTTATCTGTGTATTACAAAAAACTCTATGAACTTTAAAACCTGAGACGTTTTTTCAGATACTAATTAAAAATTTCTTCCAATAGCCCTCCCTCTTTCGGAGGAGTTGGGTGAAGGCTGGTTATTTGTTAAAATACAATAACTCATGCAGCGGAATGACCAATTAAAGTACCATTAATATACCTTTACCTATATCTATGCTTTATAAAAAATTAATACTATTTATAATCCTGTTTTCCCTTTTAAGGAATGGTTTTACACAAACAACCTGTAGCACTTTGGGTCAAAATCCCGGAACAGCATTTCCAGTTTGTGGTACGGATACTTTCAGTATGGCGTCCGTTCCAATTTGTGGCGACAGAAAGGTACCAGCGCCCTGTACTTCCGTTTTAGTAACCCTTACTGATAAGAATCCATTTTGGTATAAGTTTACCAGTTTTTCATCAGGTACCCTTGGGTTTCTTATAAAACCCAATACGGGTACAGATGATTACGACTGGCAATTATTTGACATTACCAATCACAACCCCGATGATGTATATACAGATGCCAGTCTTTACGTAGCCTGCAACTGGTCGGGCGAAGTGGGCAATACGGGTGCATCCGCTGCCGGCACTATGCTAACGGTTTGCGCTACTGAGTCTGGTGCACCATTCAGGCCATTATTTAGCGCTATGCCTACTTTGCAACAAGGGCATACCTACCTTTTATTGGTAAGTCATTTCAGCGATTCGCAAAGCGGGTACGCCTTGTCGTTTGGTGGTGGTACCGCCAGCATTACAGACCCTGTAAACCCAGCATTGCAAAATGCGAAGGCGGCCTGTGATGGCACAAAAATTTCAGTGAAGCTCAATAAGAAAATGAAGTGCGGCAGCCTTGCGGCCAATGGCAGCGATTTTAGTATTTCGCCTGCCATCGCCCCCATTATCAGTGCAGCCGGTATTGGATGCAGCGCTGGTTTTGATATGGATTCCGTAGTGATCACATTGGGTGGAATATTGCCTCCCGGCAATTATACTGTACGTATTGAAACCGGAACTGATGGCAACAATTTACTGGATAATTGCAACCGCGGAATTCCCTCATTGCAATCCTTACCGGTAACCGTATTCCCATTATTTCCAACACCTATGGACAGCCTTTCAAAAACAGGATGCGCCCCCGATGTGCTGGAATTAGTTTTTAAAGACCCTATGTTTTGCAATTCCATCGCAGCGGATGGCAGCGACTTTATTGTAACCGGCCCTTCAGCCGTATCCGTATCAGGAGCCGCAGGCATGTGTAATGCGGATGGGTTTACCAATGTAATACGGGTACGGTTATCCGCACCAATACAAAATGCCGGCGCCTTTCAAATCAGGCTGCAAACCGGTACGGATGGCAACACCGTCATCAATGAATGTGGCGTGCAAACCATTGCGGGATCTTTCAAAACCTTTACTACAAAAGACACTGTATCCGCACTGTTCAATACCAATATTCATTACGGTTGCATTGCCGATACGATAAACTATGTACACGATGGAAGAAATGGTGTAAACAGTTGGAAATGGGGTTTCGATAATAACATCAGCAGCACGACAAAAGACACCACCCTTATTTTTCAACCCATTGGGCAAAAGCAGGCCACCTTAATTGTAAGCAATGGCACCTGCAGTGATACCGCCACTTCGTTTGTTGTATTGGATAATAAAGTAACCGCCTCCTTTCAAAATACGGCGGTAGTTTGTCCCGGTGACCCGGCAGTATTTACGGACAACAGCACTGGCCCGGTTTTTTCATGGGCATGGAACTTTGGTAACGGCAGCGTTAGCCTGCTGCAAATACCCCCGCCACAATTTTATCCATCATCAAATGTGACCAGTGATATCCCAATACAATTGGTTGTAAAAAATAATGCGGGCTGTGCAGATACGGCTACTAATACCATTCGCGTAGTGGGTAACTGTTATATTGCCATTCCCAAAGGATTTTCGCCCAACAATGACGGGCTGAATGATTTTCTTTTTCCAACAAATGCCTACAAGGCTAAGGATCTTTTATTCAGGGTATATAACCGTATGGGGCAACTGCTGTTTGAAACAAAGGACTGGACCAATAAATGGGATGGCACATTTAAAGGAAATCCCCAGGATCCCGGCACTTATGTATGGATATTGAATTATACCAATATTGATACCGGTAAAAAATTCGAACTAAAAGGAAGTACGGTGCTAATCAGGTAAAAAGCATTTAAGGTATTGAAGTAAGCTTATCAGATGGTAAGTTACTAAATGATAATCCAGGTTTCATTGCCAGATGATCCTTACAATTTCACGATTGTTTTCTTCACCATTTTCAGATTAGAAATTGGCAACTTCTGTCCAGGGAACAATGCTTAGTCTTTCGTTTTTCGCCCCGATAGATTTGCCTCCATATACTAAAATACTTTGGCTTTTGAGTTGGTACTTTTGCCAGTACTTTAATCCGCGAAGGTTGTTATTATTTGTTTTGACACCGGCCTTTATTTCTATTGCTACAAGCTCTCCATCCCTTTCGCTTATAATGTCCACTTCATTGCCTGTGCTATCCCTGAAATAATACATCCCCTCATTCCGGGCCGCATTAAAATTATTTTTTCTTATCTCACTCATCACCCAGTTTTCGAACAAGGCGCAATATGCATTATTTTTTTTCAAAGCCGTTACGCTTTTTATGCCCAGCAGGTGGCAAAGTAAGCCAGTGTCATAAAAATAAAGTTTAGGGCTTTTTACAATGCGCTTATTCATATTATTATACCAGGGTTGCAGCAGCGAAGGGG
>JAVHOI010000303.1:0-9838 GCA_036169975.1 Ferruginibacter sp.
CTCAGGTGCATCTGGTCGCTTATTTCCTTTACGGTTATCCTCGCATTTTTTTGCAGCAGCCGCAGTATCGCAAGGTCTTTACCATCCAATGAAATTTGTTCGGTAGTTGAATCCACTTTTTGAGCAGCCTTAGCCATAACTAAATAGTCTTTTGTCCTGCTAAATTAAGTTTAAAATAATCTTTGTCCCAAAGTTTTACAAATGCGTAGAATATTATCCTGCAATTGTACTTTTGTTATTCAAAAAAAAATATTATGTCAACGATCACACAACATTCCATTGATTTCAGCCTGAAGAATAAAGTGGCTGACATGGGCCTCGCCAGTTGGGGCCGCAAAGAAATCCGTTTGGCCGAAGCGGAAATGCCGGGCTTAATGGCTTTAAGGGAAGAGTACGGGCCAGGCCAGCCTTTAAAAGGCGCACGTATCGCAGGTTGCCTGCACATGACCATTCAAACCGCTGTATTAATTGAAACGTTGGTGGCTCTTGGCGCCGAAGTAAAATGGAGCAGTTGCAATATATTTTCTACGCAGGACCAGGCTGCCGCTGCCATTGCCGCCGCCGGCATCGGTGTTTTCGCATGGAAGGGGCAAACTCAAAAAGAATCCGACTGGTGTATTGAACAAACATTATTTTTTGGTGGCGCCGACCGTCCGCTGAACATGATACTGGATGATGGAGGAGATTTAACCAATATGGTTTTGGATACTTATCCCGAGTTGATTGCCAACATTAAAGGTTTATCTGAAGAAACAACTACCGGCGTACACCGCCTTTACGAAAGAATGGAAAAGGGCACATTGCCCATTCCTGCCATCAATGTAAATGATTCCGTTACCAAATCGAAATTCGATAACAAGTATGGTTGTAAAGAAAGCCTGGTAGATGCGATCCGCCGGGCCACCGATGTGATGATGGCTGGTAAGGTTGCCGTTGTCGGGGGTTATGGTGATGTAGGAAAAGGTTCTTCCGCATCTTTGAAAGGAGCAGGTTGCCGTGTAATTGTTACCGAAGTGGATCCTATCTGCGCATTGCAGGCGGCAATGGACGGCTTTGAAGTAAAGCCGATGACCGAAGCGGTAAAGGAAGCAGACATCATTGTAACCGCATCCGGTTGCCGCGACCTGATTACCGAAAAACATTTTCGCGTAATGAAAGATAAAGCCATCGTTTGCAACATCGGCCACTTTGATATTGAGATAGACATGGCATGGCTAAACGCTAATTACGGCGATACCAAAAACACCATCAAACCACAGGTTGACATGTACACCATCGAAGGTAAAGATGTAATCGTGCTGGCGGAAGGCCGTTTGGTAAACCTTGGCTGCGCAACAGGCCATCCATCATTTGTGATGAGCGCCTCGTTTACCAACCAAACCCTTGCCCAGATTGAACTTTGGTGCAACCCCGGTAAATACGAAAACAAAGTTTACGTTTTACCAAAAGTGCTGGATGAAAAAGTCGCCCGCCTGCACCTTGCAAAAATCGGCGTGGTATTAGACGAATTAAGCCCTGCCCAAAGCGCTTACTTAAGCGTACCAAAAGAAGGGCCGTTTAAGTCGGAACTTTACCGGTATTAATATTTTTTACAGCTCATTTAAAATATAACCCACTTCCCTGGAAGTGGGTTTTTTATTTGGTAACCGGCAGCAGTAATCCAGATGATCATTGTTGCCCGCCCGGCTGCCCGACTGAGTCATTCATTCAGGCCCGCCTGAATGACTCAGTCGGGCAGGGATGAACCGTTCGGACGGGCGTCGCACACTTTTACGGCATACCATTATGGAGCTTTTCATTGACATATTTTTTAAGTTTAATAAACAAATTATATTCAGATAATTAATTTCAATGAAATAATTATTTACTTCAAAAATATCATTGTGTGTAAAATACATTACTTTCATGCCATCAAAATATTCAGTACCCTTAAAAGCTTGAACAATGATCAAAAAAATCTTCTTTCTTCTTTTTGCAATTACTATTTTTTCTTTTCAATCGCCCGCACAAAAATTAATGCACAGTTTTGGCGCTACTATTTCTATTTTAACCGGCACTGTTACAGGGCCGGGCTCATCCTCCGATTTAACCATGTCCCAAACTAATTTAACTTATTTTCCGAGGTATAATTTTATTGAAAATGAAAATTCATCAGTGAGCATTGGGTTACCTGTTGGCATTGGTGTTGGAATTGTTACAAGCACATTCGGCGATGATGCCGGAATATCTTTTGCCTATGATTTACCTGTGGTAGTTGATTATAATATTGGCTGCAGGTCCACAATGGAAAATGACAAAAACTTTGGCGGTTACCTCGGGGTAGGTTTTGGCTATTATAAAGTAAGTATTTCACAAAGCCAATATTCGGATTTTAGCGGGGCTACTTACGGCCCGATGTTTAGGGGTGGCCTGCGTTTCCGCGAATACGAACATGCAATTACGGTAGGGCTGTTTTTTAAAAAAGGATTAGAAAAAAATAAACTTACTTCTTTTGGCTTTAATGTTTTGTATGATTTGTAAACCCTCAAAAACAAAAACAATAACCGGCACGGCATACATTTTCTGTTTCGCTTTTTCTGAAGCCCTTAGCAGGGCAAGACTATATCACAATATTTCACCAAAATCTTTCTAACCATGAAGAAGACAATGTTTTTTATTATTTTATTATTTTTTACTTCCTCCGTTTATTGCCAATTAATGGTTAGCAAATTAATCGGTAAGAATTCCGGCAATTCAAAATTAGGTTATGGCACTTTCGCTTATTATGATTTCCCGGTAAATGATATTGGGAACCGAAGCATCAGGCTGGAATTGTTGGATTTTGTTTTTTATCCGTCAAAAAATCCTGACATCGTTTCAACTTCAGCATATCTTTCAATAAAACTTGGTTATAAATTAATATTGAGTGAAACTAAAACCGGATTTTATATTGAACCTCAGGCTGGGTACAGCCGGGTGATCACATATCAAAGTAACGAAACTCAAAGCAAATATGGGGATGGCATTGCATTGGCATTTGAATCCGGTTATAGCCTGGAAGTTGGTGAACGTGGAAATACCTTTAATTTTGGACTTAAATATGAAAGTGACATGGCAGGCCAGGACTATACAGCAAATTCAATTGGGTTGCGGGTATCCTATAGTTTTCATTTATTTAGACGAAAAAATGATGACTAAATTATTGCAAACAAAGCAAGAAATTCAAGCCGATCCATTTGAAAAAAAGCTTTCTGGAATTTTATATTTCAAATTTTTTTTCATTTTATAACTGCAACATCCGCACAGGCAAATAGTCTGCGCAAGGGTTGACAACTTTTAAAAAGTTGGCAACTCTAAAAGGAACAATCATTTGATAAATGAACCTTTGCATATCCGGGGTTTTTCATTGCAGCTTATCTCCCTGATAAAAAGCCATTATACTTCTGCTGAGTTATATCATACCCATGGCATAGTTGAAAATTTCAATTTGATAAATTTTCATGACTATTTTTAAATGCTATTTTTTTATGGCCTCATTGCCATTGCTTTTATAAAAAGTGCCGGAAGAATATTTTAAGTATTTAATAAAATTTAAAAAAAACTGTAAAGCCACTTCAGGCAGGCAGCCATGAATTCTAATTGGGAAAAAGAGTTTACTGAAATTAATGTATCAATAATGTTTATTTTTTTGCATTTTGGTAAAACCCGGCAGGAAATAATAAATTCTCAAATTAAATTTTGCAGAAGTCCTTTTATTTTTTACATTTGTCCATTACTTTTATAGACTAATAAAAATATATCATGAAGTTCCTCCTTTCCTTTAACGGCAATTCACTTGCTTTCTTACCCGAAAACGATAAGTATTCAGATGATGTAATGCTAAAGGGAGATGACTTCATGTTGAAAATAATATGTTGCTGATCAGGACTGCTTCTATTTTAACCGGCATTTTTTTCAATATTATAACCGTTTCTTTTATACATTTTAATTTTATAAAAGACATTAATACGCGGCATAATAATAAAAATAGTAAGATAGCGAAACTAATAACAGGTATGCCATTTGGGAACAACTGAATAAATTAAAAAACCGGCGAAGCCAATGCTGACAGCGGCAATAAAAAAAAATTAATCAAAAATAATAAACATTTAAAATAGACAATTATGAGCAATCCACTTCATTTTGAAACTTTACAGTTACATGCAGGACAACAAATAGATCCCACTACCAAATCAAGGGCAGTGCCGATTTATCAGACAACATCTTACGGGTTCAATAACAATGTACATGCGGCCAATCTTTTCGGATTAAAGGAATTTGGCAATATTTATACCCGCCTGATGAACCCGACATCAGATGTATTTGAACAGCGCATGGCCGCTTTGGAAGGTGGCGTGGCCGGATTGGCCACTGCTTCGGGACTGGCCGCTCAATTTTTAGCGCTTAATAATATTTTGCAGGCGGGTGATAATTTTATCAGTACCACTTATGTTTATGGCGGCACCTACAACCAGTTTAAAGTCGCTTTCAAACGCTTAGGCATTGAAGTAAGGTTTGCCGATGGCGATGATGTGGAAAGTTTTGTAAAGCACATTGACAAAAATACCAAAGCTATTTACCTGGAAACAATTGGCAACCCTAAATTGAATATTCCTGATTTTGAAAAATTCGCCGCACTTGCGAAAGAGTATGATTTGCCACTGATTGTTGATAATACATTTGGCGCGGCGGGGTTCCTGTTCCGGCCATTGGAACATGGCGCCAATGTAGTGGTGGAATCCGCCACAAAGTGGATTGGCGGCCATGGCACAAGTATTGGTGGCGTTATTGTTGATGGTGGCAATTACAACTGGGCCAATGGCAAATTTCCACAGTTTACCGAACCAAGCGAAGGTTACCACGGTTTAAAATTCTGGGAAGTATTTGGCGAAGGGAACCCACTGGGTTTGCCCAATATCGCATTTGCCATCAGGGCACGTGTAGAAGGGTTGCGTGACTTTGGCCCTTCACAAAGCCCCTTCAATTCTTTCCTTTTACTACAGGGCCTCGAAACATTAAGCCTCCGCGTACAACGCCATGTGGACAATGCACAGGCGCTTGCGGAATGGTTACAAACCCATCCATCGGTAGAGTTTGTAGATTACCCCGGCCTGAAAAATAATCCTTATCACGAACTTGCGAAAAAATACCTGCGCAACGGATTTGGGGGCGTACTTAATTTTGGCGTAAAAGGTGGAAAAGAAAATGCCGGCAAATTCATCAACTCTTTAAAATTAGTAAGCCATCTTGCCAATGTAGGCGATGCCAAAACTTTAGCTATACATCCGGCATCAACCACACACGAACAACTGAGTGACGAAGAACAGATCAGGTCTGGCGTGTTACCAAACCAGGTACGCATCAGTGTGGGTATCGAACACATAGAAGACATCAAAACGGATTTTGAACAGGCATTCGCCGCCGTATTTGCTGATGAAGTGGTAGCTTAAAATAAAAACCTGTACAAGGGAAATCCGTTAGAGCAGTAATCAACAGTAACAAAGTTGATGACATGGCAGCAGCCTGCTCATTATTATATTTAGAAGTTGTTTGGGTTAATTAAATAAATTTATTTTTATAAATAAATGTGCCGCTATATGCGCTGATGAAGTGATCCAGACAGCATTCCGGATAATGACACCAGGTAAAACACAGGCTCGCATTTATACGATTTAACTCAAATAGCTTTTACTTTTTATTTAAAGGCTGTAAACGAATAATTTAAAAATTTCAACAACACAAATACCTCAAGCCTTAATCCGGGATACAATCGCATGGCAAAAATATTCACACATACAAAACCATTTACATTAGAATCTGGCATTACCTTAAAGCAATATCACCTTGCTTATAAAACAATTGGCAGCCTGAATGAAAATAAAGATAATGTGGTTTGGATATTTCATGCGCTTACCGCCAACTGCGATGCAACCGAATGGTGGCCCGGCCTTACAGGCGAAGGAAAATTATTTGACCCGGCTACGCATTTCATTGTTTGTGTAAATATACCCGGCAGTTGTTACGGCAGCATCGGGCCGCTTGATATTAACCCCGAAACAAGTCAACCTTGGCTTCATGATTTTCCTTTTTTTACCATCCGTGATATGATTCGTGCCTACCAACCGCTGAGGGAATATTTAGGTATCCAATCCATTAATATCGGCATTGGTGGTTCGATGGGTGGGCAACAATTATTAGAGTGGGCTATTGAAGAGCCAGCGTTGTTTAAGCACATCATATTATTAGCCACCAATGCATTTCATTCCCCCTGGGGTATTGCTTTTAATGCCACGCAAAGGCACGCCATTGAAACAGATGTTACCTGGAAGGAAAAAAATGAAAAAGCCGGCCTTCAGGGTATGATGGTAGCAAGGCAGATTGCGCTTATCTCTTACCGCAATTACAATACCTACGGCCTAAGCCAGGCGGAAGAAACCAACGAAAAAACAACCCATTTTAAAAGTGAATCCTACCAGCGATACCAGGGTATTAAATTAGCCAGGCGCTTTAATGCTTTCAGTTACTATTTTTTAAGCCAAAGCATGGATGCGCATAATGTTGGCCGGTTAAGGGGTGATGTAGCAAAAGCCCTGCGAAAAGTAAAAGCGAAAACATTAGTGATCAGTATCAGCTCGGATATTTTGTTTCCCCCCCGTGAACAGGAATTTATCGCAAAACAAATTCCGGAAGCCGTTTATCAGGCAATTGATTCAAACTATGGCCACGATGGATTTTTATTGGAGTTTGATCAGATAGGTGCTATTATCACTCAGTTTCTTGGCAACAAACCTCCATTTCAAAAAGCATCAATTCCTTCCAAAGTTATTTTTAATAATATCTGATTTTCATGAAGGTGGCAATTGTTTTTTTTACGCCGAAGACAGCAGATCAAATGCGGCTGATTTATCAAGAAACCATTCCAACACACCATCCACCGGTTTTATTAACTGAGCCGGAAAATTTTCAATGTCGTTTATCCCTTCCAGAATATTATGAACAGCCTGGCTCTTTCCTTCGCCATACACAAGGAACGCAATGTGATGGGCTAAATTAATTAATGGCGCTGTAAAGGTGATCCGATACACCTGCTGATCTGTTAAAAAAACAGATTTTACTTTAGCCCGGTTTTCATGCAAAATATTAGTGAAAGGAAAAAGGGAAGCTGTATGTGAATTGTCGCCTAATCCCAATAGTACAAGGTCGAAGCGGGGTTCTGCGCCTTCAAAATGATGGTTGATATTTTCCATGTATCGCAAGGCGGCTTGTTCAGGGGCAAGGGTTGTATTAATGGGAAAAACCTGAGATGATTTTATATGCACGGGTTCAAAAAAAACTTTGTTCACCATGTTGAAATTACTTGCCGGGTCAGTTGCGGAAACATATCTTTCATCGCCAAAAAAAAAGTACACTTTGCTCCAGTCCACCCTGTTGGCATAAGATGGCGAAGCAAGCAATGCGTATAATTTTTCAGGTGATGATCCTCCTGAAAGCGCTACTGAAAAGCGGCCATGGCTCGCAATAGATTGATTAGCTGAATCAACAAAATAGTCAGCCAGTTTTTTTATTACTTCATCAACAGATGAATAAATATTTAGTTTCATTAATGAATTATGTTCGTGGTAGTTGGTTGATTCTTGGTAGTTGAAGGCCATCACTCATCACTCGCTCAATTTATTTTTTTTATGATTATTAGGAAGGGTAAACCAATGGTACCCATCCTGCGCAATCAATGCCTCCGCCAATTCGGGGCCCCAGGTATCCGCGGCATAATTGGGAAAGCTCAGGCTTTGTTTGCTTTCCCATGCATTCAATACCGGCATGATGATTTCCCATGCGGCTTCTACCTGATCGCCCCGCATAAATAAAGTTTGGTCGCACTGCATGATATCCAGCAAAAGCGTTTCGTAAGCTTCCGGTGTTTGGGTTGGGTAAGTGCCTTTATAATCAAATACCATATCTACCGGGTTCAGCATCATATTTAAACCAGGCCTTTTTGCCTGCACCTGCAGGCGGATACTCATCTCCGGTTGTATGCTTATGATCAGCCTGTTTTGATCCCAGCTTTCCGATGCTTCGGAAGGAAAAATGGAATGAGGTACATTTTTATATTGAATACTGATAACGGATGAAGCTTGCTGAAGACGCTTGCCGGTGCGGATATAGAAGGGTACGCCCTGCCATCTCCAGTTGTCAATAAAAAATTTGATGGCCGCGAAGGTTTCCGTATTGGAATCTTTTTTTACATCCTTTTCCTGCCGGTAGCCCGGTACTTCTTTTCCTTCAATCCAGCCTTCACTATACTGCCCCCTCACCACCATTTTTTTTATTTCACCCGGAGTAAATTTTCGCATGGCACGTAGTACATCTACCTTTCGATCCCTTATTTCATCCGCACTAAAACTAATGGGTACTTCCATGGCGACAATGCAAAGTAACTGAAGGATATGGTTCTGCACCATGTCACGCAATGCGCCTGAGCCTTCATAGTATCCGCCCCTTTCGCCTACGCCTAACTGCTCCGTAACCGAAATCTGTACATGATCTATAAAGTTCCTGTTCCATTGGGGTTCAAAAAGAGAATTGGCAAAACGGAAAGCCATGATGTTTTGTACCGTTTCCTTGCCGAGGTAATGATCAATCCGGTATATCTGCTTTTCATTAAAAATCCCCTGCAATAATTTATTCAATTCCCTTGCTGTCTCAAGATCATGGCCAAAGGGTTTTTCAATAACAATACGGGTCTTTTCTATATTTTCACACAAGGCATTTTTGGAAATATTTTTAGCGATGATGGGAAAAAATTGCGGCGACACCGCCATATAATAAATAATATCCGCTTTCCCTTTCCATTCCGTTTCCCGCTCCTTTATTTTTTCGGTAAATACCATGTAGGTGGCGGCATCATTAATATCAGAAACCTGGTAAGAAATATATTGGGAGAATACCTGCCACTTTTTTTTATCCACCTTTCCCCTTCTTGAAAACTCGTTGACGCCCTCCAGTAATAAATCCCTGTATTCCTCATCCGTAAGTTTTGTACGGCCGGTTCCGATAACTGAAAACTGTTCGGGAAGCCAATCGTCAAGGTATAAATTAAAAAGGGCTGGTGTTATTTTCCGGGCATTCAGATCGCCTGTCCCGCCAAATATGATAAAGATGGTGGGTTGGGATTTTATTGATTTCATAAATTTCTGGTTTATGTATGATAACTGATTTCTGATGTCAGATATTTAATTCCACTCCGTATGAAAAAATCCTTCCTGTCCCCTCAGCTCATAAGTATGCGCCCCAAAATAATCACGCTGCGCCTGTATCAGGTTGGCGGGCATATTGCCGCTGCGGATAGTATCAAAATAACTGATAGCTGCCGCATAAGCAGGCATAGCAAGCCCTGCCGTTACCGCTCCTGACACAACGTAACGTATGCCCGGCAGTGTTTCATTTACCAATGATTGTACTTCCGCATCAAGTAACAAATGTGCAAGGCTTTCATCTTTCGAAAATGCTTTGAAAATATCATCCAGGAAAGCTGAGCGGATGATACATCCTCCCCTCCATATTTTAGCGATCTCCGCAAGGTCCAGTTCATACTTATTTTCAGCGGATGCTTTTGAAAGAAGGTGCATTCCCTGCGAATAGGTAGTAATCATGGCAAAATAAAACGCCTGTTCAAGCGACACTAAATATTCATCCCTGTCAGGCACATTAAAATCAATTTTGTCATCACCAAAAGATGCTGAAAGTTGTACCCGAAGTGATTTATATTTGGAAAGGTCCCTCATGGAAACGGCCGTGTCAATAACGGTTGCCGGAAGCTCAA
>JAVHOI010000304.1:0-1866 GCA_036169975.1 Ferruginibacter sp.
TTTTCAAAACTTCCAATTATGGAATCGAGTTGTAAAGCTTTTGCGCCATTAATAGTAGCCCATTGCAAAAGTTGTTGCAATGGAATTGCATAGCCGGTTTCCCGCTGAATGGTTTTTATTTCTTCCAATATATTCAGTTGCCGGTTGCTGGCATAACTATCGGTACCAATGATTATTTCGCAATTGTTTTTAACCAGCAAATCAATGGGCGGGATTTTTTGTTCGATGTATTTATTGGCATTGATACACAGACAATAATAAATTTGGTTGCTGATATTTTGTGACAGGTTTTTAGAAAATGCCAGATCTTCTTTTCCGGTAAAGGTATTATGTACCGAAATAATGGATTGGTGGTTGGTGAAATAAGGCAACCAGCTTTGGAAACTTGAATTTCCAGTAGGTTCAAATGCGGAAATATCAATATCAAAGTTTTTATATAAATCCAGAAAGCCCCCGCTTTTCCGCTGGTACAAATCGTTCTCGGCTGCGCATTCCTGGTTGTGAATGGTAATTATTTGGCCGGCTGTTTCATCATTCAGCAAATGAAACAGCCTTTTGGAAACACTATAGGGAGCGTGCGGTGAAAAGGTTGTTTTTTGTGCTGTGTTTGGTGTTTGAAATTGTTCATAAATCATCTTTATGTCAGCCAGCTTTTTTTGCGCAACTGCTTCTACAAAGCCACTTACTTCAATAAAATTGTGCCACAGCAATTTGCTTTGTTGCTTTACTGGAATAGAATCTGGAGTATTACAGATATCACCTACCGCTACCATGCCGGCGTTGTACATTTCGGCTTCGGCCTTAATCATCGCATCCATTTTTATTTCATTAGATGAAGCCCTTTTGCGCATTACCTGCTGTACAAACTCAACCAGTCCTGTTTTTTCGGGAATGATCCCTTTTAAATGACTTAATTCCAAATGGCAATGCGCATTCGTAAATCCTGGTGTAAGCAGGCCGCTGAATATTTCTATTCCATCGCCGGCGTCCTTCCGGTCAACTATTTCAATAATTGCCCCCGATGAATCGGTTATTAATACCGCCGGTGACGGTAATATTTCATGACCGGTAAAAATATGATCCGCTGAAAATTTTCTGTACAAAATGATTGGTTGATATATTGTAAATTTGCCGCCGGCTTTAAGGCGTTTGCCAGCCCCCATCCCCTAAAGGAGGATAAAAGGTGGGGAATGACAAAATATAATCCCCGCTACCGTCTTTACAGGATGCAGGATAAAATTACACTATGTTAGATAAATTAGATGCTATTAAAGGAAGATTTGACAATTTAGGCGTGGCGCTTACCAACCCTGAAATTGTAAGTGATAACAAAAAATTTACTACCATCAGTAAAGAATACCGCAATTTGGAAAAGATTGTACAGGTAAGGGATGCGTATGTGAAATTGCTCGGTGATATTGAATTCAACAAGGAAGTATTGAATGGGGATGATGCGGAAATGAGGGATCTTGCCAAGCAGGAATTGCCTGTTTTAGATGAGAAAAAAGAAGCTATGGAAAAAGCACTCCGTAATATGCTGATACCGAAAGACCCTTATGATGAAAAGAACGCTATCCTGGAGATCAGAGCAGGAACGGGTGGTGATGAAGCATCACTTTTTGCCGGGAACCTGTTAAGAATGTATTTGAAGTTTTGTGAAAAAAAGGGATGGAAAACAGCCTTACTTAGTGAAAGTCAGGGAACAGCGGGTGGTTATAAAGAGGTGCAGGTGGAGGTGGTAGGTGATGATGTTTATGGCACCATGAAATTTGAAAGTGGGGTGCATCGTGTACAAAGGGTTCCAGACACTGAAGCGAGTGGCCGGGTTCATACAAGCGCTGCTACAGTGGCAGTAATGCCTGAGGC
>JAVHOI010000304.1:1966-9783 GCA_036169975.1 Ferruginibacter sp.
GAGGAAGCCATTGCCAATAAACGGAAAAGCCTGGTAAGTACAGGCGACAGGAGCGCTAAAATAAGAACCTATAATTTTCCACAGGGACGTGTTACGGATCACCGTATTGGGCTTACTGTGTACAATCTTGATAATGTATTGAACGGAGATGTACAGGAATTTATAGATGCCCTTCAATTCGCGGAAAACGCTGAAAAAATGGCGACTCCGAATTAATCTGCCTTAAATGAATGAAGACATAATCTTTTTTCAATTGACAGAGGTATGCAGGAAAACCATTTCAATCTTGTAAACGAGCTAATGGAGGCCGCTGTTTTAAACAATGCTGGCATCCAATATTAAAAGTAAAAATTGTGCCAGTTGGGTTTCATGGCATGCCGGAAGAGGCCCCCCATCAAAATATATTATCATTTTTAGGTGGGTAAAATGACAATAATATCTGAGGAACAGACGCATTACAAAACAATCCCGTTTTGGGTAATATTATCAACAATATTACAAATAAGCTTACAAATGATCATGGTGTTACAGGAAAGCCGACAATTGATATTCCAATTAATTAAATGTCAAATGTGATCAGAAATCTTGCATACAGAACCATCGGTTATTAAAATACCAGGTTTAAAAATTGACTGCATAATTGGATTCTTTGCGGTGAGTAGATACCTAAATTCATGGAAAACCTGAGGTATTGATCATATTTTTTGTATAATATCCGGCAATGCAAAGCAACCGCAACTTCAAAAAATACCCGAAGCGGAAGCTTTTGGGATATGATATAGGCTTTCTTAAAATAAATACTATTTTAAATAATTGTTAAAGCGACAAAAATTAATAAATTTTTCTTCTTTTCTATTAATTAATGACATAACTTTATGCAACAATTAGAAATAGGGGTTTGTAGCGGTTATTTATAGTTGATTAGTTCTTTTTTGGGTTCGTTAATATCAAAAAGTGATTGAGGTTTTATTAACAATGCAATTGAAACTGTTGGCATATCATTTGCGTATTAAGATATAGAACACACAAAATAAAAAATTCAAATTTTTCTCATAAGCAGTTAGTTTTGGTAAACGGCCCCTGTCTCTACAGGGGCCTTTCTTTTTATAACCTACAATAACTCTTTTTGTTTGCACCTACTTTTCATCATTTGGGGTTGTTGGCAATAACCAAATATCAAACTTGAATTCCATTCGGATAATTGTACCAGCAAGGATTTTGTGGTTTATATAATTATTCAGATTATAACAAACAAAGACCTTTAATCAAAACTCATTTCTATAACTTTCCATTAACCTATGAATATTCTTTATACTTCTGTAATTCAGATAGCTTTGTATTAACATGAATACTGCCGCACAGATTTTTCAAACCAATAACCGTAAGCGATGGACAAGGGTAAAATGGACCAGCAGGTTAATTTCTATGGTAGTTGTTTTTTTCTTATTGGTCACGATTTTGGCCGTTATTAATGCTACCAATCCATCTTTGCCCAATATGAATGATAGAGCAAAGGTTTACAAGGCTTTACTAGATCCTTCCAATAAATTTATCCTGGGTTCTGCTGAAAATAAAAAATACAAAGGCTTTAAAACCTTTCTTGCAAAGAAACTTTTGGAAGATTCTGTTAAACGGATTTTGGCTGACAAAAATAAACCCGCTTTAATACGATCCGCATTTTACACCCCATGGAATAAGTCCTCTTTGCCAGACCTCATGAAAAATGCCAATAAATTAAATACTATTTATCCCGAATGGTTTTTTATAGATACACTAACTTTTAAATTACAAACCAGGATAGACAGCGCCGGACTTGCTGTAATGAAGAAAAACAACCTTAGTATCCAACCCATTTTCAATAACTTCCATACCGCTAAAACTTTTAATAATAAAGGTTTTTTTGATAACAAATTGCTGCATGTTATTTTAAATGATCCTTTAAAAAGAAAGAACATCATTTACCAAATAGCAGATACACTTGCCTATTATAAACTTCAGGGATTGAATATTGACTTTGAGGAACTAAATGAAAAAAGTAATGAACCCCTTACCCGGTTTCAAAAAGAATTATTTGAAGCTTTACATGCCCGTAATTTCCTGGTAAGTATGGACGTGCAGGCTAAGAATGAAGATTATGATTTTACTGAATTAACTAAATACAACGATCATTTTATTTTAATGGCTTATGACGAGTACAGTGATGCCACCGGGGCAGGGCCAATCAGCAGCCAGAAATGGATTGAAGAACAATTGGACTGGATGGATGATAAAGTGGATGTGTCAAAAATTATTCTGGGAGTGGCTGGTTATGCCCGCGACTGGATTACTGAAGAGGAAGGAAAACGAGTAGAGGATATTACTTATGCCGCAGCTATTGATAAGGCGAAATTATCCAATGCTCCTATTTTATTTAACAACGATACCTATAACCTGCATTATAGCTATAATGAGCCGGCAACGGATTCCTCCACCGAAACAAATCATTCTATTTGGCTTACCGATGCAGCTACTGCTTTTAATATCCTTCGGTTTAGCGATGATTATAAAACAGCCGGAACCTCGCTTTGGCATTTGGGAGGCGAAGATCCCCGTATTTGGAATTTTTATGGCAGGGATCTCAGCTCGGCAGCCCTTCAAATAAGGCCGTTTGATTTTAATAGCCTTGTTAAAATACCTATTGACCCATTTACAAAACCAACAGCCATAGGTGAGGGTGAATTACTAAATATACTTTATACACCTGTTGCCGGCAATTTAAAAATTGAAATAGATAGCACGGAGATGCTGATTACCGAGCAGCAATACCTGCAACTTCCTTCAGGCTATGTATATGAAAAATTTGCTGAAGATAAAACACCGATGGGGCCAGGCCATAAAATTATTTTAACTTTTGATGACGGGCCGGATGTCAAATACACCCCTGAAATTATTGACATCCTTGAAAAAGAAAAAATACCCGCTACTTTTTTTGTGGTTGGATTGAATACCGAAAATAATATCCCTTTATTGCAACGGATTTATAAAAATGGATACGAAATAGGTAACCACACCTTTACCCATTCCAACCTGGCAAAAATGAGCCCCGAAAGAGCGGATTTTGAATTGAAAACTACCCGTTCGTTAATTGAATGCGTTACCGGCCATTCCACTATTTTATTCAGGGCGCCCTACAATGCGGATAGTGAGCCGCAAACCTTTGAAGAAATAGAACCAATAGCCCGAAGTAAAAAAGATAATTATATCGCTGTAGGTGAAAGTATTGACCCCAATGACTGGGATCCGAATATGAATGCGGATAGTATTGTTAACCGTACCATCCGCTTTGCCGAACAAAATGATGCCAGTATCATTTTGCTGCATGACGCTGGCGGTCAAACGAGGCAACCCACTGTAGATGCGCTGCCCCGCATTATCGCATATTTCAAAAAACGGGGGTGCAAATTCACAACCATTGCCGACCTGATGGGTAAAACAAAAAATGATGTAATGCCCGCTGTTAAACAAGACTGGAAAAATAAACTGAATTTATTTTTTGCCGAAGCAACTTATTGGGGAGGGCATATTTTGTTCGCCCTATTTATTGTAGGTATCGCATTATCTGTAAGCAGGATGCTACTTATGGCTATATTGGCCTGGTTGCAGAAAAAAAGAGAAGGAAAATTAATACCGGCAGTAATCTTGCCCACTGCTCAACTGCCTTTGGTAAGTATCGTGGTGCCGGCCTACAACGAGGAAATAAATGCGGTAAGGACCATTGAAAGTTTATTAATGCAGGACTATCCTAATCTTCAGGTGGTTTTTGTTGATGATGGAAGCAGGGATAATACCTTTTTGAAGGTTAGTACCACTTTTAAAGACTCATCTAAAGTAAAGGTATTTACAAAAATAAATGGTGGTAAGGCTTCGGCTCTGAATACAGGTATTGAAAAAGCCGACAGCGAATTTGTAGTTTGTATTGATGCGGATACGCAATTGAAGCCGGATGCCGTTAGCCAGTTAATGAAAAAGTTTGATTTATCCGGCTCTTCGCAAGCTCTTGCTAAAGGTGAAATTGCACCAGGAACAGTTGGGGCGGTGGCAGGAAATGTAAAAGTTGGTAACGAAGTAAATATGATAACCCGGTGGCAAAGTATAGAATATATTACTTCACAAAATTTTGACAGGCGGGCTTTTGATCTGTTAAATTGTATAACTGTGGTACCCGGAGCCATCGGCGCTTTCAGAAAAGAGGCCATAATAAAAGCTGGTGGTTTTACTACGGATACGCTGGCCGAAGATTGTGACCTTACCATGCGTATGCACCGCATCGGATACCTTGTCCGCAATTGCAATGATGCAGTTTCCTATACCGAAGCGCCCGAAACTATAAAGCAGTTTCTGAAGCAGCGGTTCAGGTGGAGCTTTGGCGTAATGCAGTGTTTTTGGAAACACAGGGATACTGTTTTTAACCCGGTTTATAAAAATTTTGGAATGGTGGCAATGCCAAACATTTTGATTTTCCAAATGATACTGCCCTTCCTGGCGCCATTGGCGGATTTGCTGTTGGTGTTAAGTTTGATAGCCGCAGGCTTGGGCATCATTCCTGCAAGCATGGGGCATATCCTTTTTTATTATCTTGTTTTTACCCTTGTGGATGTGACGGGGGCGGCTTTAGCCTTTGCTTTTGAGAAAGAAGATTATAAAAAACTTTTATGGATGATACCACAACGGTTGGTTTACCGCCAGTTGATGTATTATATAGTTATCAAATCTTTTAACAGGGCGATAAAAGGGGAATTGCAGGGATGGGGCGTTTTAAAACGTACCGGTAATGTAAAGCAGGTTGCAGCCGGATAATGAATGGTTACTAATCACAAAAGAGTTTTACTTTTGCGCTGCTTATTCAAACAGGGGTATAAAACTCCTTAGTTATTTAAAACTTCAATTTATTGATTTGGCTACAACAGCATCCGAAAGAAAATCATTCTTTAAGCGACTAAGTGGTAAGGAACAGGAAGAAGAGTCGGAAATGACCTTCTTTGACCACATTGAAGAATTGCGCTGGCATATTATGCGGTCCATAATTGCGTGGCTTGCGGCAGCCATAGTTATTTTTATAAAAATAGACTGGATATACGATAATGTCATTTTAGCCCCGGCGAATGAAAAATTTATTACTTATGGTGGCCTTTGCAGGCTGGGCCATTGGTTACATATAGGCGATGGCTTTTGTATGCCACCGGTAAAAATAGATTTTCAGGTAACCACAGTAAATGGCACTTTTACCTCAGCCATCACTATCGCGATGATTGGCGGAATAATAGCTGCTTTTCCCTACATCTTTTGGGAAGTATGGCGTTTTATAAAGCCTGCATTATCACCCAAAGAGAAGAAATATGGAAGGGGGAGTATTTTTTGGGTTTCCCTGTGTTTCTTTACCGGCGCGGCTTTTGGATATTATTTATTGGCGCCGTTTACCTTTAATTTTTTAGCCAGTTTTACTTTAGGAAAAACGGGCATGATTGTATATCGCCCGGCTATTGATGATTATATTGACAGCCTTACCAATTTAATGCTCGGATGTGGCATTGCTTTTGAATTGCCCGTATTATCTTATGTGCTCGCTAAAATCGGGCTGATTACAGGCAGCTTCCTGAGAAAATATTTCAAATTCGCCTTTGTGATTATCCTGGTAGTGGCAGCTATTATTACCCCATCACCCGACTGGACAAGCCAGTTTTTAGTGGCCATCCCCCTTGTATTATTGTACTGGATAAGCATTCTTTTAGCCACCCGTGTGGATAAACAAAGATTGAAGGAAGAAGAAAAGGAATGGAGCTAATGGAATGAATAATGGGTTAATGGATAATTTTTTAAACTTTGGAGGCTGTAACAAAATTTAGATTTAATTTTATCAAACCTTTTAACGATTTGCTATTAATCAATTACAAAATATCCATTTTCAATTAAATCATTATCAAACAACCATGACTCCCTTTAACTTACAATTGCCCATTGCTATTGGTTGCGATCATGCAGGATTTGATTGCAAGGAAGACCTGATTTCTTTATTGGAAGGAGAAGGCCAGGCATTTAAAGATTTTGGTACCTACTCAAAAGAATCTGTTGATTACCCCGACTTCGCACACCCGGTAGCGGAAGCGGTGGAGAAAGGTGAGGCCGCATTTGGTATATTGCTGTGTGGCACTGCCAATGGTGTAGCCATAAGCGCCAATAAACACCAGGGTGTAAGAGCGGCTATTTGCTGGGGCGAAGAACTGGCGGAACTGGCACGCAAACACAATGATGCCAACGTTATTTGCATCCCCGCCCGTTTTGTTCGGGATGGTGATGCCGAAAAAATGCTTGATATTTTCATGAACACCGCTTTTGAAGGTGGCCGCCATCAGAACAGGGTAGATAAAATTGCCTGCTAATATCTTTTTAAAAGATGCAAATAAAAAATCCTGATTTGAGGTTAATAAAAAATTTGAATTCTTATTCTTTTCAAATGTCTCTCCGCAAACGAAAGTATATGTATAAAGGGAATCTCTTCTTACCAGCCCAGCACCCATGCAAAAATCAATGGCGCTACAATGGTAGCATCACTCTCTACAATAAACTTGGGTGTATTAATATCTAATTTACCCCAGGTAATTTTTTCGTTGGGTACTGCTCCTGAATAGGATCCATAAGAAGTAGTACTATCGCTTATCTGGCAAAAATAACCCCAAAATGGAACATCATGCCATTCCAGATCCTGGTACATCATCGGCACAACGCATATTGGAAAATCGCCTGAAATGCCACCACCAATCTGAAAAAAACCCACACCCTTGCCGGCAGAATTATTCCTGTACCAGTCTGTCAGCCAAACCATATATTCAATCCCGGTTTTCATGGTTGATGCTTTCAGTTCTTTTTTAATTATGTAGGAAGCGAAAATATTCCCCATCGTGCTGTCTTCCCATCCCGGAACTATTATCGGTAAGTTTTTTTGAGCGGCAGCCAGCATCCAGCTATTTTTTGGATCAATTTCATAATACTGTTCCAGCACCCCACTCAGCAACATCTTGTACATGTATTCATGTGGAAAATAGCGTTCGCCCTTATCATCCGCATCCTTCCATATTTTATGAATATGCTGCTGCAACCTTCTGAAAGCTTCTTCTTCGGGGATACAAGTATCAGTAACCCGGTTATAATGATTTTCCAGCAAATCCCATTCTTCCTTTGGGCTAAGGTCACGATAATCCGGCACCCTTTTATAATGGCTGTGTGCTACCAGGTTCATGATATCTTCTTCAAGATTAGCGCCTGTACAACTAATAATCGAAACCTTATCCTGCCGGATCATCTCAGCCAGGCTAAGCCCCAGTTCGGCTGTGCTCATGGCGCCGCCAAGCGTTATCATCATTTTGCCTCCTTCATCCAGATGGGTTACATATCCTTTGGCGGCGTCCATTAATGCCGCTGCATTAAAATGGCGATAATGATGCTCAATAAAATTTGAAACAGGTCCCTTACTCATACGATTTATTTTAAATTTTTAAAAAATGTCCTACTTGCCTATTAAAAGTTGGTTTATTATGCCATGCTTACCAAAGGGTGCAAAAGTAACTTTTTTATTTACCCGAAAATTGAATTTGTATTGTCACTATATCCCTCCCAAAAAACAAAGATGTGACAGGAGTAGGACAAAGTAATAATATTGAAGTATATAATTGATTTTAGTTGTTTCAATTACCGGGGCAAAATTGTATTTTGAATTTCACCTATTCCCGCGGGAGTTCAACATCTTTTCACTTTCTTTGTTATTGCTATTGTAATTTTTAATT
>JAVHOI010000305.1:0-9774 GCA_036169975.1 Ferruginibacter sp.
CCCAACAAATAAAAATGAACATTACAAAAGGCTTCATCAGCACAGATATTGTGATTGTATCCGGTTAAAAAAATATATGGGGCAGCGATTCTTAGCTGGAAATATCGCTTATTATTTATCATGAATTTTCTCATCCGCGGCGAACTGCAACTTTACCAACTAATTAATTTGTATTTTTGATTTTCAAACAATCCTGTCAGCGCCATGAAGATTTCTAATGAGACAAAAGTAGGTTCGCTTACCGCTATTTCCATTGTATTACTTATTTTAGGGTTTAATTTTTTAAAGGGCAAAAATCTAACCACTAAGACAATGCGTTTTTACGCAGTATTCGGAAATATACAGGGGCTTGCTTCAAGCAATGCGGTTGTTATTAACGGCAAGCAGGTAGGTACAGTTTACAGTACAGATGGTGGCGAGGATATGCGCAGGATTATTGTAGCCATCACCATGAAGCAAAAGATTAATATTCCGGATAATTCAGTTGCTATAATCAGCCCCTCTTTATTAGGTACCACAGCAGTGGAAATTAAATTAGGCAACAGCAATGTTTATAAAAAAAACGGCGACACACTCGCTACCATCGCCTCTGGTGGTATGTTTGATGAAGCGCTTCAAAAAGTAGATCCTGTTTTGATGCAGATAAAAAACGCGGTAAGATCACTGGATTCCGTTTTATCAACTGTCAACAGCGTTTTTGATCCCAATACAAAAAATAATATCAGGGCCGTAATGGATAATCTGAATAAAACCACGGCTACCCTTGCCATCTCCTCCACCTCATTGCAAACCCTGCTCAATACTCAAACAGGCGCATTGGCAAAAACCCTCGATAACGTTAGTTCATTTACCGGCACATTAAAAAATAATAATGCCAAAATAGACCAGACCCTTACCAACCTCGAAGCCACTACCGCAAAATTTTCAAGGCTGGATGTAGAAAAAACCCTGTCATCATTAGACCTCACTATTACTGAATTAAAAAATACGATCGGTAAGGTAAACAGCGATAAAGGCACACTGGGCCTGTTGATAAATGATACCAAACTTTATAATAACCTCAATGCCACTTCCAATAAATTAAATTTACTGCTGGATGATGTGAGAGTGCATCCTAAACGCTACGTAAACATTTCAGTATTTGGTAAAAAAGATAAAAACGGCCCGTTGTTAGTGCCTTTACCCGATACCATAAATGCGCCTTATTTGATTACCCCCAATCCTTAACGGAGAGTTTTTCGAATACAACAATTCACCTCCGGGAACTTCTCTAACACAAAAAAAATAAAATTTACAAAACTAATTTAATTGCATTAGCACCCGATCGCCAGCGGGCCTGCTCAAAACTTTGTGATGCTGTTTGTAAATAAATAAAGAAATTGCATCTTTCTTAAATCAATTGTATTGAAATCAACATTTACTTTCAGGATCACTTTATCGTTAATTGTATTGCTTTGCTCCGAATTTGTTTTGTTCGCACAAAATATTATTCCTCCACCATCACCGGATACAATCAGGGTGATACAAATTATCCAGGGAAACAGCCTTCGTGAAAAAGCAATTGATTCTTTAAACAGTTTTCAAACCATTGCGGGCAAAGTGATTTTAAAAGAAGGCCTCACACTTTTTTATTGTGACAGCGCTTCCATTAATAAACGGACCAATATCCTCGAAGCTTTTGGCAATATCCATATCAATCAAAATGACAGCATACATACCTATTCGCAATATCTAAAATATATAGGTGCAGAGCGGATCGCTTATCTAAAAAAAGATGTACGCCTTACCGATAACAAAGGAACCTTATTTACCCAGGAATTGGAATACGACCTGAAATCAGGCATCGGCAAATATTTTAATGGCGGACGGGTTGTAAATGGCAAGACGGTACTTACAAGTACGGAAGGCGTTTACTATGCCGATACAAAAGATGTATTTTTTAAAAAGAATGTTCACCTTGTTGACCCAAAATACGATATACGAAATGATACTTTGCTGTATAATACCCAAACCCAAATAACTTCCTGGAGTACACCCACCACCATAAATAGTAAAAATGGCGGCGACATTTATTCCACTAACGGTACTTATGACCTGAAAAACGGAAAGGCTTTTTTTGGCAACCGTACCATTATAAAAGACAGCACCCGTACTTACGTGGCTGATGAGAGCGCTTATGATGAGCAGACAGGCATTGCACAGTTAAGAGGCAGTGCTGTTATTAAAGACAGCGCAAATGGTTACACCGTTTTGGGTAACGAGATCTATCTTGATAAAAATACCAGCTCCTTTCTGGCTACCCGAAAACCCGTACTAATATTTAAAGGAGATGGCAATGACAGTACTTTCATTGCAGCGGATACGCTTTTCTCCGGAGTAGAAAAAAGGGATAGCCTGGGCAGGAAGATAACGGTTTCAAAGGATACGCTTAAAAGAAAAACAGTTGTAAATGTGCAGGATTCAATGTTGGTAAAAGGAGATGAAAACGATAGGATTGAGAATAATAAATTGGTTATTAAAGAACAATTGAAAGATACGCTTCAGGCTAAAAGATCAGATAGTCTTTTTGTAAAAAAAGACAGTCTTGTAAATAAGACATCCGTTAAAAATAAATTAATAAAAGATCCAGCCATTATAGTTTCATCAGATACACTTCTTGTCAGGCAGGATAAAAAGGATAGCATCACCAACACAATTATAACTTTAGAACAGGTTGCACAAAAAGATACGCTGAATAGAACAACAGTCGTTAAAGCCGCTAAGGATACGGCGATCCGCTATTTTATCGCTTTCCATAATGTTCGCATCTTTAATGACTCGCTTCAATCCGTATGCGACAGCCTGTATTATACTTCGGAAGATTCTATTTTCCGGCTCTTTCAAAATCCATTGGTGTTCAGCAATAATTCTCAAATAGCCGGAGATACGATTTACATGTACACTAAAAATAAAAAAGCGGACCGCTTATATGTTTTCGAAAATGGGATCATCATTAATAAGGCCAATGAAAAAATGTATAACCAGGTTAGCGGGCGTACTTTGAATGGGTATTTTAAAGATGGTGAACTTGACTACATGAGAGCCAAAGGTTCGCCGGCTGAAAGCGTGTATTACCCGCAGGATGACGACAGCGCCTACATTGGAATGAACCGGAGCAAAGGTGATGTGATTGATGTTTATTTTTTGAACAAGGCGGTAAATAAAGTAAAATTCATCAATGAGGTGGATGGCACGCTTTACCCTATCCGCCAGATACCGGAAGACCAGAAATTTCTAAAAAATTATAAATGGCTTGATAAAAGAAGGCCAAAGAATAAACTTGAGTTGTTTGAATAAAGCCTCTCGTACCGATGCCATTTATAGCTCTCAGGAGAATATTAAACCGTATCGTATTTAAATTTAATTGAGCTGATTGCTTATTAACTAAAAATATTTTCAAATAATTTTACACTTCTACAATTCCGTGTTGGAAAATTTTCCCCTTCATCTTTTTTTTGCAAATACTTAACAGCCTGTTCCCGCACTTCTTCGTTTAGTAAACAAATATTGCCGCTTGTTGGCATTATTTTAGTTTCCATCCCCATCAACTAATAATCAAAAAACTCATCATGAAAAAGACCCTTTTAATTGTCGGCATCATTACTGTTTTTTCATTTTCATTAAAAGCCCAGGAATATAAAACTGCGGTTGGTATCCGGCTTGGCCCTACTTCACCAGCCATAGCGCCGGGGTTCACCATCAAACATTTTCTGGATGAAAAGCATGCGGTAGAAGGAATGATTGGTGTAAGTAATGGTATTGGTTTAGCCGCATTGTACGAGTGGCATTTCCCCATTACTTCAGTTGAACACCTGCAATGGTTTGCCGGCGCCGGCGGCTATGCGGCCTTTAGAAACAACACCACTTTTATTGGGGCAGCCGGCATCATTGGAGCAGATTATAAATTCCCCGACATACCCCTCAACATTTCATTAGACTGGAAACCCGAACTGAATATTTTAACAAGCGTTGGCTTTGAAGCAAGCGGGGTTGGCTTTTCGGCAAGGTTTACTTTTTAATTCTTCATCAGTAAATTAATATGCGATCATAAAATAAAATTTTGGTAACCGGCATTTACCCCTGATTAATCTTCACAGGCGTCGCACGTTTGAACATTATCTTTCAATTTAGCTTCAGCATCCAAATTGAAATGTACGTTTTTGAATTGTTGTCTGTGAATTCAGTGGCCGGAACCAATTTTATTTCAGAGCCATATCATGTACAATCCTTGCTATTTTATCTTTACAAACATTTTCCGCATCCGCATATCCTGCAGCGGTTGCAAGTTTGGTATTAACGGTAAAATAAAATTTTATTTTTGGTTCCGTTCCGCTTGGCCTGGCGGATATTTTGGTGCCATCATTTAACACAAACTGTAGCACATTACTTTTGGGCAGGTTTATTTTCCAGCTTTCCCCGGTTTGCAAATTTTTACCCAACTGCAGGTCATAATCCAGCAACTCTGCAACCGCTACGCCATCAATAGTTTTAGGAGGATTGGCGCGGTAGCCCTGCATCATAGCGGCAATTTCAGTGGCGCCATTCATGCCTTTTTTTGTGATGCTGATCAGGTCTTCCTTATACAGGCCGTATTGAACATACAGGTCAATCATTTTTGCATAAAGGCTCCTTCCCTTGTTTTTTTCATAAGCCGCCATTTCGCATAATAATGCTACGGCGCTTATCGCATCCTTATCCCTCACTTCATCGCCCACCATCAGGCCAAAACTTTCCTCGCCACCAATGATGTATTTTTCTTTGCCCTCTTTTTCTTTTATCAGGGCGGCAATCCATTTAAAACCGGTAAGCACATTGTAACAGGTTATATTATTCGCTTTGGCAATGGTATCAATCATTTCGGTAGTTACGATTGTTTTCACCACCATATCATTGGGCTGCGAAATACCTTTCGCTTTCCTTGCTTCTATCATGTAATTAAAAGCCAATACCGCTGTCTGGTTACCATTCATCAGTACCCATTCACCCTCATTGTTTTTAACGCCAATGGCTACACGATCGCTATCAGGATCGGTACCCAGCAAAATATCGGCATCCAGTTTCTTTGCCAATTTAAGGCCAAGGCCCATGGCTTCTTTTTCTTCCGGATTAGGAAAAACTACCGTAGGAAAATTGCCATCCGGCACACGCTGTTCTTCAACGATATGGACGTTATCAAATCCAAATTTAGCCAATGCCCCCGGCACCAAAGTGATGCCTGTACCATGTATGGGCGTATATACGATTTTGAGGCCGTGCTGCGCCTTGCATACTTCCGGATACACGCTCAAACCCGCTACCATATTCAGATACGTTTCATCCATATCTTTTCCAATGATGGTAATATTGGTTTCGCCACCGCTCCATTTCACCTCATCCACGGAAGCGATTTTTTCCACCTCAATGATTACATTTTCATCATGCGGCGACACCATTTGCGCCCCATCATCCCAATACGCTTTGTAGCCATTATATTCTTTGGGGTTATGAGAGGCGGTACATACTACCCCGCCCTGGCATTTTAAATTGCGGATGGCAAAGCTTAGTTCCGGTGTAGGCCGCAGCGCTTCAAACAAAAAAACTTTAATGCCATTGGCGGCAAAAACACTGGCCGTAGTTTCCGCGAAAAAACGGCTGTTGTTGCGGCAGTCATGCGCCACCGCTACTTTCACGTTTTCTCCAAAACATTTCTTCAAATAATTGGCGTAGCCCTGTGTAGCCATGCCAATCGTATATTTATTAATGCGGTTGGTACCAATGCCCATGATACCCCTAAGCCCGCCGGTGCCAAATTCTAAATTTTTATAGAACGCATCGGCCAGCTCATCCGGGTTATCTTTTTGTAACCGGATGATTTCATCTTTTACGGATGGCTCATAATTGCCGGTAAGCCAATTGTCTATTTTTTTTTGAATGTTTTGATCCATATCGTTTTTATTTATTACCTCAAAAATAATTGTTTCGTTTTTAATAATACACTTAGATGTAAATTTGTTTTTTTATGAACCAAACATTTATTCAAAGATCTGCTTCATGGGCAGGCTCTCCCGAACTTTTATGGGAATCTTGTACATTAAAATCTTTATGGAGCATTTGCCTGCTTATCATTCTATCTTTTTCTTTGGTGGCACAGGATTCGGTTTATAATGCGAAACCGGATACCACATTAATTCCACGGTCAGATCAAAAGCCAGTAGCCGGATACAGGCTTGAATCGTTGAATAACCAGCCGGCCCAGGGGATTAAAGGGTTATCGCCCCAACAAATAAAATCAAGGGTACGCTTTGTGGCCATAGCCAATGTGGCGGGCTATTCAGCCATACTAACCGGTTTAAATGCGGCATGGTACAAAAATTATCCACGAAGCGCATTTCATTTTTTTAACGATAACCAGGAATGGATGCAGGTAGATAAAGCGGGCCACATGTTTGGCGCTTATATCGAAAGCAGGGCGAGTATGGAACTTTGGCGCTGGACGGGTATTGACCGAAAAAAAAGAATCTGGTATGGAGGATTGAGTGGCGCGGTTTATCAGACTGTTATAGAAACATTAGATGGCTTTAGCGCTGAGTGGGGCTGGAGCTGGGGCGACTTTAGCGCCAATATTTTAGGCAGCGCCACATTAATTGCCCAGGAACTTGCCTGGGATGATCAGCGGATAAAACTAAAATTCTCCTTTCATAAAAATGATTATGGAGATCCAGTGCTGAATAACCGGGCTGATAAAATATATGGCAAAACATTAGGCGAACGATTTATCAAAGATTACAATGCGCTATCCCTGTGGGCGAGCGTAAACCTTCATTCCTTTTTTCCAAAAACCCATCTTCCGCCCTGGCTGGCAGTAGCAGTAGGTTATGGCGCGGAAGGGATGTTTGGCGCAAGGGATAATACCGGCAGAGATAATAATGGCGTTATCAATTTCGACCGCAGGGATATAAAACGATACCGGCAATGGTACCTGTCGCCGGATATTGACTTTACCAAAATAAAGACGAAGAAAAAAGGGGTGCGGCTTTTATTTACCGTATTGAGCGCCTTTAAATTTCCGGCCCCAAGCCTGGAATTTTCAAATGGGAAGTTTAAAGTAAATGCGTTGCATTTTTAAAAGCAAACACACAATACACCGATGCCAATTTCAGCATTTGAAAAACGAACATCAAATTATCCTACAATTCAAAGTGCCCGCTAACCAGCGGGGATTGAGGGTGCATCTTCCATCCATGCCCCACCTACTTCTCCACCATTCACCTCCACATTAACATGTTCATCCAGGGTAGTAGAAATAGAAAGCCCAACATAATCCAGATGAACCGGAAATGATTTATGGGTCCTTTCAACCAATGCAAGGGTTTGTATTTTTTTTGGATATGCTTCCAGCAAGGGTTTTAAGGCATACAGCATGGTACTCCCGCTATTGGCCACATCATCAATTAAAATGATGGCTTGCCCGTTAAAATCAATAACAGGATGGAGAGATAGAACAGAGGGTTTCTTTTTATTCAGCGTAAGCTCCACAAGAATTATTTCACCGTCATACACTTCCTGCAGGTAAGCGCTTATTTTACGGGCAATCACTATTCCATTTTCCTTAATGCCTATTAAAACCAATTTCGGCTCATCATAATTTTGTTCGGCTACCTGCAATGCCATCCGGCGAAGTTTTTTATCTGATACTTCTTTTGATAATATATAATTTTTCCCTGCCATAATTAAACTGATTAAAAGTAATTGCACGAATTTATACCATTAATCAATAATTAGTGTAATTGATGTTTGATAATTAACTTAGCGGATGGAAGGAAGGTGGAAGGCGGAAGGTGGAAGGTGGAAGGCGGAAGACGGGAGGCGGAAGGAGAATATTCTTAGATCATCATTCATCACAAGATAGCCATCGGTTCATCTCTCCTCATTCAACCCTTAAAACTTAAACCTTATAACTTAAACCTTTTACCATAAACCTTTTACCTTATACCTTAAACCTTTTACCATAATTCCATCATCATAATAATTTTTCTTATGCACCTTTTACCTCAAATTATTTTCATTGCCCTCGCAGGTGTTGCTATCTGGTTGTTTTCAAAAAATATTATTCAAATCCGCCGCAATATATTTTTGGGCAAGCCTGAGGATTTAACAGGTAATCCTTCGCAACGTTGGAGAAACCTTCTACTGCTTGCATTGGGGCAAAAGAAAATGTTTAAAAACAAGCTGGTGGCGGTTATGCACTTTGTAATATATGCCGGCTTCATAATCATCAATATAGAAGTACTGGAAATTGTACTGGATGGGATGCTTGGAACACACCGGGTATTTCTTCCTTACCTCGGAGGCGCTTATACTTTCCTGATCAATTTTTTTGAAGTGTTGGCCGCAGGCGTAATTGTAGTATGCATCATTTTTTTAAGCAGGAGGAATATCGTGAAGCTGAAGCGTTTTATAAGCAAAGACCTGAACGGTTGGCCCCGGAGTGATGCCAATTATATCTTAATTACGGAAATAGTTTTGATGAGTTTATTCCTTTCGATGAACGCGACCGACCGGGCATTGCAGTTGCAGGGCAGTGTGCATTATCACCATACCGGCAACTTTATTTTTTCAGGATTGTTGGCGCCTGTGTTTAGCGGCTTTCAGGAATCTTCATTAATCGCTTATGAAAGAAGCTGCTGGTGGATACATATCATTGGCATCTTCGCCTTTCTGAATTATTTACCCTATAGTAAGCATCTACACATCATAATGGCATTCCCAAATGCCTGGTATGCAAGGCTTGATGCGCCGGGCAAAATGGACAATATGCAAAGTGTACAAAACGAAGTGAAATACATGATGCAACCGGAACTGGTTCCACCGGCAGGCGGGGATGCGCAACCTGTAAAATTTGGCGCCAAAGATGTTTTTGATCTTAGCTGGAAAAATTTGTTGGATGCCTACAGTTGCACCGAATGCGGCAGGTGCAGCGCCGCCTGCCCGGCCAATCAAACCGGCAAGGCATTGAGTCCTCGAAAAATAATGATGGATACCAGGGACCGCCTGCAGGAAGCCGGTAAAAATATTAATGCAAACGGAAAATTTAAAGATGACGGAAAAACCTTACTGAACAATTACATCACGGTGGAAGAATTAAGGGCCTGCACCACCTGCAATGCCTGCGTGGAAGCATGCCCGGTAAGCATTAATCCTTTGGACATTATTTTAGAATTGCGCCGTTCCTTAATAATGGAAGACAGCAATGCCCCGCAGGAGTGGAACAGCATGTTCAGTAATATTGAAAATAATTTCGCCCCCTGGAAATTCAGTCCGGAAGACAGGGATAAATGGGCGGAGGAATTAGATGAACCAACAAAACCTTAAATAAATTTATTGAACATGAAACTTGCATCATTTCCTTTTCAAACATTGGATTGGGATTCCATTGAAAATGAAAAACATGTAGGAACTTCCGGCTTTGCCTTATGGCAGGTATTTATGATGAATGATACAAGGGTAAGGATGGTTGAATATTCATCCAATTATTTAGCGGATCACTGGTGCGGTAAGGGACATATTATTTTTTGCATTGAAGGCGAAATGAAAACGACTTTGTGGGATGGGAGAAATTTCATGTTATCCGCAGGTATGACCTACCATGTGGGAGATGATTGTGATGCACACCGAAGTGAATCAAAGGAGGGTTGCAAATTATTTATTGTGGATTGAAATTAAATATCCTGAATTATGATTGCCGTGATTTTTTTG
>JAVHOI010000306.1:0-9743 GCA_036169975.1 Ferruginibacter sp.
GAATGGTGACTGATTTTATAAACAGATCAACAATTGTTGAAATATTTTTTATTTAAAAAAAAACATAATAATTATATGAACATATTTGAAAAGCCAAACCTCAAGAATACATTTCATTTCTCTGGCAATCCTAATAGTTTGTTTTTATTTTTAATTGTCAACAATACAATTGCAAAAAAATTCAAAAAAAATATTTAATCTACCTGGGTAAAACCTATAACCTAAAACATAACCTGAACTTAATAGCCGGAAAGGGATTAATGACACCAGATTAATATGGATAGTTTTTTACCTTATTCCCGAATTGTATAAATCACCTGAAGAATTTAAAAAATGAATGAAAGCGTTAATATGCTTTTTGATGTCGAACCTGTATTAGGCTACATCCTGTTTTAAAATTAAACCTGTCTGTATCTTTCAATTTCATAAAGCAATTCGTTTGATGGCAGCAAACCGTTATTTCTTTGTAAAAGTCCAACTAATATTTCTATACCTGACGTCAAATCGTATCAAAGTTTCAACAAAAATTCTCATTCTCCTTTTTCAGGAATCATTTAATGCATAAATGGTAAACTTTATAAAATATAAAATCGGTTGACGGTGTATGCAGTTGAATTTTAAACAGCTTCCCGGGTATTCATTTATCTTTATAAAATTCTAAAAACAACTATTGTTGAATCAAAAAATTTATATACTCGCCTTCCTTATTTTTTTAGGAAAAGGGTTGTTTGCCCAGCCTTATTACTTCAGGCATTACCAGGTAGAGAACGGCCTTAGCAATAACGCCACAATATGCAGCCTTCAGGATAAAAAAGGCTTCCTCTGGTTTGGTACCAAGGATGGCCTTGACAGGTTTGACGGATATTCATTTAAAATTTTCAGAAATGCCCCTGAAGATTCAGGAAGCATCGGGAGCAATTTTATTCATTGTTTATTTGAAGATCCAATAGGGATATTATGGGTAGGAACAGAAAATGGTTTATATCAATATGACGCCTTAACAGAAAGTTTTAGCCTGTTGAAAGGCACTGCCAATGCCCCTATCAGGGATATCAGGATGGATGGCAAAGGTAACCTTTGGTTTATTTGGGGATTTACACTTACAAAATATAATTTGGAAAAGAAGGAAAGGGAGAACTATGAATCCAATAAATATTTTGAAGCAACTTCCATTTGCACAACAATTGATGGAACCGTTTGGGCCTCCACGACAAAAGGCCTCCTGGAAAAATATGATGAAGTTAATAATTCCTTTGCCAGTTACAATGTGTTTTATCATTCAGCGCCATCTGTTTCCAAATGGATAGAACGGGTTTATTATACAACTCAGGGAAGGTTATTGATTGGCACATCCAACCAGGGCGCAAAATTGTTTGACCTAAAAACTGGTAGCTACAAAGACATACTCACCTATAATGAAAATAAAACCGAAATATTCGTAAGGAACTTTGTTCAGACCTCTGACGATGAATGCTGGATTGCTACGGAATCCGGAATTTTTATTTACAACCTGGGTACCGGGCATGTAATAAATCTGCAAAAAAAATACAATGACCCCTACTCTGTTTCGGACAATGCGGTGTATTGTTTTGTAAAAGACAAGGAAGGCGGTATATGGGCGGGCACTTATTTTGGTGGAGTAAATTATTTTCCCAAAACCCATACCGCATTCAATAAATTTTTTCCCCGGCCTGGCGAAAATTCATTGAGCGGAAATGTTGTACGTGAGATACACCAGGATCATTATGGAAACCTGTGGGCAGGAACGGAAGATGCAGGGTTGAATAAATTGGATACTTCCACAAAACTATTTACTCATTTTGAACCGGCGGGCGATAAAAAAAGTATATCCAGTACAAACATCCATGGCCTGCTGGTGAATGACGATGAATTATGGATTGGCACATTCGAGAATGGGCTTGATATACTAAATATTAAAACAGGTAAAGTAGTACGCCATTATTCGGGTGGCCCGGGAGAGCGCTCCCTGAAAAGTAATTTTATTTATTGCATTTCAAAAATGAACAGTGGCGAAATTATGCTGGGTACCACACAGGGCGCATACTTATTTAATAAAAACAGCAATGACTTTAGCCTGCTACCCGGCATGCCTGTCAATAACTGGTACACCTGCATTTTGAAAGATAAAATAGGTATTATTTGGGCAAGTACTTATGGTAATGGGGTAAACTATTTTAATACAAAAACTTATACCGGCGGAAATTTCAGGTATGAGGTGGCAAACAAAAATAGTTTATGCAGCGACCGGGTCAACAGCATTTTTGAAGATAGTAAAAATAATTTATGGTTCGCTACAGAAGGTGGGTTATGCAGGCTGAACAAGACGGGTAATGATTTTAAAAGATATACCACTGAAAATGGTTTTCCCAGCAATTTTATATTGAGCATACTTGAAGATGCCAATAACAATTTATGGATCTCCACTTCAGGGGGATTGGTTTGTTTTAATATTTTAACGGAACAACCCATCGTTTACACAAGGGCAAACGGAATATTAAGCGACCAGTTTAATTTTAATTCCGCCTTCAAAGACAAGGCTGGAAAAATGTATTTTGGCAGTGTAAAAGGAATGATCAGCTTCCAGCCGGATCAATTTATTAAAGACGCTTTTGTACCTCCGGTTTACATCACCGGGTTCCAGATTTTCAACAAAGAACTGCCCATCGCAAAAAATGGTTCGCCTTTAAAAAAATCCATTATCAATACGGATAAAATTTTGCTTAATTATAACCAATCCACCTTTAGTATTGATTTTGCTTCGTTGAGTTATACCGCACCGGAGATGTCGGAATATGCGTATCAAATGGAAGGCCTTGATAAGGACTGGGTAATCCTTAAAACCAACCGGAAAGTTTATTTTACCGGGCTTTCACCAGGCACCTATATTTTTAAAGTAAAGGCAACCAACAGCAGTGGTGTATGGAACAAAGCCGAAACAACATTAACCATTCAAATTCTTCCTCCCTGGTGGGCCGGCCCCTGGGCTTACTTCGGATATTCAGTAGTAATAATATTAATCGTTTTTTATTTTATCCGTAATTATCATTATAGAATTGAAGAAAGGAACCGACGTAAAATAGAGACGCTTGAAAGGGCGAAAGAAAAAGAAATATTCCAGGCAAAGCTCGAATTTTTTACAAACGTGGCGCATGAAATAAGAACGCCTTTAACATTGATTAAGGGACCATTGGAAAAAGTAATCAGAAACACGACGGATGTGCCGGTGATAAAAGACAGCCTGAAGATAATGGAGCGAAATACCAACCGCCTTATTGATCTGAGCAATCAATTACTTGATTTCCGGCAAACGGAGATTAAAGGATTTAGCCTCAACTGCGTGAAAGCAAATATTTCCGAATTACTGGAAGACACCTATTTGAATTTTAAACCATTGGCCGAACAAAAAAATCTTGGTTTACATATAGATATCCCTTCTGCCAGCTTATTCGCATTTGTAGATATTGAAGCTTTTAATAAAATACTGACCAACCTGTTTAGCAACGCCGTTAAATATGCCGATAGCAAAGTTGATGTATATTTGATGCCCTTTGAAAAAGACGATAAATTTTTTACTATTAAAATTAAAAATGATGGCTACCTGATTCCCTTCCTTATGAAAGAAAAAATATTTGAACCCTTTTTCAGATTAAAGGAAACAGAGAAACAAAAAGGTACGGGCATTGGTCTGGCGCTCTCCCGCTCCCTGGTGCAACTGCACAAAGGAGCGCTTGATATTAAAGAGCCTGAAAATGGGATGAATGTGTTTTCTCTTACGATGCCTGTAAACCAGGAAGAATAATTTAAGAAGGTGTGATTGGCTAATTAAAAATTTGCCGGAGGCAATAAATAACGATAAATGAAACCTATTTTATTATTGGTAGATGATAATGAAGAGATACTCGAATTCATAGAAAATGAATTAAATGAAAAGTATGTTATTACCAAAGCAATAAACGGACAGGAAGCATTGGATATTCTCAAAAACGAAGTTATACAATTGGTAATTTCCGACATCATGATGCCTGTTATGGATGGTTTTGAATTATGTAAAATAATAAAAACGAATTTCGAATACAGCCATATCCCTGTAATACTCCTAACCGCAAAAAACACCCTGCAATCTAAAATTGAAGGACTTGAAATTGGAGCCGATGCCTATATTGAAAAACCTTTTTCACCCGATTACCTTCGGGTGCAAATCGCCAACCTGCTTGCAAACCGTGCCAAGATCAAAGAATATTTTGTAAGCTCGCCACTTGTACATATCAGAAGCATGGCACATACAAAAACGGATGAACTTTTTTTGGAAAAAGTAAACGAAGCGATTTATACCCATCTTGAAGATGAAGGATTGGATGTAGAAAAACTGGCTAAACTAATGAATATGAGCAGGCCTACTTTGTACCGAAAAATTAAATCCATTTCCGACCTTACACCAAATGAACTCATTAACATAACAAGGCTAAAAAGAGCGGCGGAATTATTAATGGAAGGCAATTACAAAATTTATGAAGTGGCTGATATGACAGGGTATGGATCGCAGACTAATTTTGGAAGGAATTTCTTAAAACAATTTGGAATGACGCCTTCGGAATATTTAGCCATGAAGAGGTGAAACCGCTTTTGGAACCTTTGGTTTACTTCCAGCTATTTTGCCCCGGCACCAGGTTTAAAAAGGAATTGAAAGAAGCAGTGTATTTTTTACTATCCAGCTTGTAATAGAAGGCGCCTTTTTTTGAGCCTAATTTATCTTTGTCCTTTAGCTTCATCAATAATTTGGTGGATAATAATTTTCGGCTGAAATTTCCTTTGTCAAATTCCGCATTGTAAACACTCTGATATAAATCCTGCAATTGCGGCATGGTAAATTTGGCAGGCAACAATTCAAATAATAAGGGATGCAGGGCGGCCTTATACCTTAATTTTTCTTTGGCAAGTTCTACTATTTTTGTATGGTCAAAAATAAGATCGGGCAATTCATTGATTGAAAACCAGGCGGGGTGATAATGTTCAATGATTTGTTTTTTATATTTCTGAATATCAATCAGGGCGAAGTATGCGATAGAAATAGTGCGCTCCACCGTATCCCTGTCAATTTCTGAAAAGGAATGCAACTGTTCCATATACAACCCATCAAGCCCTGTCAGTTCTTTTAAAACCCTTACCGCCGCATCTTCCGCACTTTCTTTTTCAGCCACAAACCCACCCACCAAACTCCATTTCCCCTTAAACGGTTCGAACCCCCTTTGAATTACCATCAGTTTTAATTCCTGTCCGTCGAAACCAAAAATTATGCAATCTACGGCGAAAAGAAACCGCGTCTGTTGAGAATATCGTCTCATGTTTTTATTTTTATCCAGGGGCAAATTTAGTTGATGGTTGTTTCGTTAATCAAAATATTTTCAAAGAAAACTTTCCAGCACTTAAAAGGCTTATTAAAAAATTATCAGTGTTTTAGCAAAATCAAAAATGTAGTTAACCGTTTTGATTTAAAAATTTCCGGCTATCAAAAAAATGGTACGGTTAAAGGCTTTTTATTTTCTTAACCATTTCCAAAGCCTGCCTTGTTAAGGATTCCATCAATGTGTAATCTTTTGTTTCCACCAAATTTTTACTGATCAGTTTACTTCCCAACCCTACCGCACTTGCCCCGCTCTTAAACCAATTTTCCAAATTCCCCTCATTTGTTTCCACACCACCTGTTGGCATAAACAATAATCCAGGAAATGTTTTTTTCATGGCTTGTAAATAAGCAGGCCCCATCAAACTTGCGGGGAAAAGCCTTATCAGTTGGGCGCCCAAATCATCCGCAAGGATAATTTCCGTGGCGGTAAAACATCCCGGCACCCAAAGCAAATCATTTTTATCCGCCAATGCCGCAACGGATCCTACCACACCCGGACAAATAATAAAATTGGCGCCCGCATTAATAAATTCAGTCGCCTCTATTTTATTCCTGATATTACCCACGCCCAACTGCAAATCAGGCAATTCTTCATCTGCTTCTTTTCGCAGTTGTATAAAATTATCTATCGCGTTTTCGTCCCCGTTGGTGTATTCCGCTACCCGGATACCTGCACGGTACAAGGCTTTCAGTATTTGTACACTTATAACTGCATCCCGATGAAAATAAAGCGGCAGGATGCCCTGGTCAACAATTTGCTTCACTAACTTTTTCTTCTTGTCCATAATAATTGATTTTAAATTTTTGCCTTTGCTACAGTGTAGAATAACATCCCATAATTTATTGCTTTATCCTTATTTAGCGGATTTCGATATTTCCCTCAATTTTAGAAATTTCAAAATGAAGGTAATCATTACCAGAACTTAACATACAAAGCAGCTATAATTAATAAGGTAACTACAATCAAAACCGTAGTTTGAGGTTTTAATTTAAACATTTCCCTGTCTAATAAAAATGCTTTGGGATTTATTTTCGGTCCACCCAAACTTATGGCAACCATAATAATCATTGTAAACAAAAATGACAATCCCATACAGATATGAAATGGTATTTCATATCCACCTTTACCATTGGTGTAGGCGGTATATAAAAACGTTTCATTACCAAACCAAAGCGGAGCAAATTCGTTGAATACCAAAGATAAAATGAACCCTGTGATAACACCAACTATTGCCGCCGCACCTGTAGTCCTTTTCCAAAACATGCCAAGGAAAAACATGGCGAATACACCCGGGCTTATGAAGCCGGTATATTTTTGAATATAGGTAAATCCGCCTACGCCACCAATACCCAGCAGATCGTTCCAGGTAAACAGTACTGCCAATATCATTGCCGCGAACACAGCAATCCTTCCGGTGTAAACCTGCTTTCTTTCGTCCGCCTCTTTTTGAAAATATTTTTTATGAATATCCAAGGTATAAATGGTAGAAATACTGTTTACTTTTCCTGCCAATGATGCTACAATCGCGGCAGTCAAAGCCGCTACGGACAAGCCCTTTAAGCCGGTTGGTAAAAAAGTAAGGATGGCGGAATACGCCCCGTCTTTACCACCTACCAATTGTGGTAAATGCCCATCCTTATACAAAACAAAAGCCGCTATACCAGGCAACATAACAATCAGGGGCATTAATAATTTTAAAAGCCCGGCAAACAATATACCCGTACGGGCGGTTTGAAGATCGGCGCCCAATGCCCTTTGCGTGATGTATTGATTGCAGCCCCAATAATTAAGGTTAATGATCCAGATACCGGCGAGGTAAGAAAGCAGGCCGGGAAAAGTTAGGTACTTGCTGATATCATTTTGTGAAGAAGCGGCAGTGGGTTTAGGAATGATCATTTTAAAATGCTCCGGCGCTTCCCGCATCAATACCTTAAAACCCGCAATCGCATTTTGGCCTACACCAAAATATTCACCAACGGTAGTTAAGGCAATGTAGGTAGTAACCAATCCACCAATAATCAATACCGCCACCTGTATTACATCCGTGTAAGCCACCACCTTCATACCACCCAGGGAAATCAGCAGGGCGAATATAGCCAGCCCAATCATGATCACATGAAGGTAACCGCCACCGGCAATACCATTAATAGCCACAGCGCCCAGGTACAAAATAGAAGTGAGGTTTACAAGAACATACAAAAACAACCAAAACACCGCCATGATTAAAGCGGTTGATTCATTATACCTCGTTTTCAGGAACTGAGGCATGGTATAAATTTTGTTTTTCAGGTAAACAGGTATAAACCATACCGCTACGATAATGAGCGCAATGGCCGCTATCCACTCATAGGCAGCAACAGCAATACCCAGGAAAAAACCTTCACCACTCATGCCGATAAATTGTTCCGCTGAAATATTGGAAGCGATTAATGAAGCGCCAATAGCCCACCAGGTAAGCGTTCCTTCAGCAAGGAAATAAGCCTTTGCATCATGTTCATTTTTTTTGCGCTTATGATAAATACTATAGCCATAACCGGCTACTATTATAAAGTAAACTACGAATACCACGTAATCGGCAAAAGCAAGGTTTTGATTCATAAACAAGAATTTTGAAAATTTAATTGGAACTTAAAAAATTATGAGATTGTAATGTTATGATTATTTATTGATTTGGTAAAATACTTCATTCCAGCGTAATTCATTTTTAAACTGGTACAGCCTGGTTTCCTTTCCTATCAAAGCAAACTCTATTGAAGCCATGTCCGCAAAGTCCTGTAAATGAACCGCAGTCAGGTTTTGGCTATAACCGGTATGATGTGCGCCACCAGCCAATATCCATGCGGCACAACCTGTTTTCATATCAGGGTAAGGCTTCCATAAAACACGGGCCACCGGCAGTTTGGGCAAATCGTGCAAGGGGGCAACGGCCTCTACCTCGTTAACGAGTAAACGAAAACGGTTTCCCATATCAATCAGCGAGGCATTTAATGCGGGGCCGGGGTTGGAATTGAATACCAACCTTACCGGATCGGCTTTGCCCCCAATGCCCAAAGGGTGTATCTGGCAGCTTGGTTTGCCATGTGCGATAGAAGGGCAAATTTCGAGCATGTGTGAACCCAGCACCATCGGGTTTTCAGGGTCAAAATGATACGTGTAATCTTCCATGAATGAATTGCCTCCGGGTAAGCCACTGCCCATTACTTTCATTGCCCGAACGAGCGCCGCGGTCTTCCAGTCGCCTTCGCCTGCAAAACCGTAACCCGCTGCCATCAGGCGCTGCGAGGCTATGCCGGGCAATTGCGCCATACCATGAAGGTCTTCAAATGTATCGGTAAAACCTTTGTAATTTCCTGCTTCCAAAAATGTACGCAGCCCTATTTCTATTTTAGCCGCATCTCGTAAAGAAGCGTATTGCGCCCCACCTTTTTGCAGGGATGGAACCAATGAATACAGATCCTCATATTCACTTATCAACAGATCAATGGCAGCATCGCTTGTTTCATTAATTACTTTTACCAGGTCGCCAACACCATGTGTATTTACCGCATACCCGAATTTAAATTCGGCTTCCACTTTATCACCATCCGTTACGGCTACATAACGCATGTTGTCGCCAAAGCGGACAAACTTAGCGCCCTGCCAGTCGTTCCATCCTGCGGCGGCACGGGACCAGGTATTTAATTCTTCCAATGCTTCCGGATCCTGCCAATGGCCCACTACCACTTTCCGATTCATCCGCATTCGGCTTACCATAAAACCAAATTCCCTGTCGCCATGCGCACTTTGATTAAGGTTCATAAAGTCCATATCAATATCCCCCCATGGAATATCACGATTGAATTGCGTATGCAAATGGCACAAAGGTTTCTGCAGGATCTTCAATCCGCCAATCCACATTTTGGCAGGTGAAAAAGTATGCATCCAGGCGATGATGCCGATGCAGTTCTTTGCCGTATTGGCTTCCATGCATATACTATAAATTTCTTCGGTGGTTTTTACGGTTGGTTTAAAAACTACCTTAACGGGTATTCGCGGCGCATCATTTAATGATCGGGCAATTGTTTGGGAATGTAATGCCACCTCCTTCAATGTTTCTTCGCCATATAAATGCTGGCTGCCGGTTACAAACCATACTTCCAATTCTTTGAGATTTATCATTGCTATATTTTTATTGTTTTGTTGTTGACGTTCAGGCGTTTTTGTTTTTATTTATTTAGCCGTTCAGGCGTTTCGACGTTTTTGTTTTATTTATTTAGCCGTTTAGGCGTTTAGGCGTTTTTGTTTTATATATTTAGCCGTTTAGACGTTTCGACATTT
>JAVHOI010000307.1:0-2051 GCA_036169975.1 Ferruginibacter sp.
CCTGATTGAATTTTCTTATCAAAATCAATTTAAAAACGGGCATAACCTGCTATCAACTATTTATTTTAAAAATACGAATAACCTGATAACCCGTTATCAATTTCCTGAAAAGAATCCCAATGCTCCGGCTAAACCAGACACTGTGCTTTTAACAAGTTATGCCAATGCATCGCAAAGCTATACTTATGGCCTGGAGTTGACTTCTAAAAATAAGATTGCCAAATGGTGGGACCTTACCAGTAACCTGAATCTTTTTAATGTTATTTTAAAAGCTGGAAACCTGCCGGGTGGTATTGATAATAACCAGTTGAGCTGGTTCCTGAAAATTAATAACAGTTTTAAATTACCTAAAAATTATTCTATTCAGTTTAGCGGCGATTACCAGGCAAAAACTTTGGTACAACCCGGTGGTGGCGGCGGTGGAATGAGGTTTGGAGGTGGAAACCTTCCGTCAGCCCAGGGATTCATCAAACCTTTGTATGGTTTTGACATAGCTTTCAGAAAAGATTTTCTCAAAAATAATGCTGCTTCATTAACCCTGCAGATGAGCGATATTTTCCGTACAAGACTAAATGGCAACTATAGTGAATCCATTTACTTTAATCAGGAAACCCTGCGCCGCAGGGATCCTCAGGTACTCAGGCTCAACTTTAACTGGCGCTTTGGAAAGTTTGATGTGTCATTGCTAAAACGTAAAAACATGAAGGGCGAACAGGATAGTATGCAACAAGGCATGCAGGGAGCCGGGCAATAGCCCCTGCCTCCACGCCCGCCCTCAGGATGGCAAGAAGGAAAAGTAATTAAGGTCAAAAAATTTTTTTTAAATAGAATACCTGTTAAGCTTTTATTCAACTTCGCTTTATCCGATAAATATATTTTTATTTTTTTGCAGGCAATTTATAAAACCCCATCCATGCCACGGCGTAGATGGGGTTTTAATTTATTTAAGTTAATTTGCCGCCTCATAATCAAATCGCTTCATGAAGAATATAAATTTTAAAAACATCCTGCCACATGCTATCGCGGTGGCTTTATTCCTGCTAATCGCCGTAGTTTACTGCCTGCCTGTTTTTCAGGGTATGGTGGTTTACCAGCACGACATGCTGGGCACAAGAGGCATGATCCAGCAATCAATGGAGTTTTTTGAAAAACATGGCGCTTATCCATTATGGACCAACTCCATGTTTGGGGGGATGCCTGCTTTTCAAATTATTTTCGCAGCCAAATACACTATCGGCATAACCTGGATGCATAGTTTATTTACGCTCTTCCTGCCTTCACCCGCAAGCCTTTTCTTTTTATCCTGCATTTGTTTTTATATTTTATCGCAAGTATTAAAGTTAAAACCCTGGATTGGGATCCTTGGCGCACTGGCTTATTCTTTTTCCTCGTACAATGCCATTATTACCATGGTGGGCCATGTTACTAAATTTGCTACCATGGGTTACGCACCACTTGTACTGGCAGGTATTATTTTGCTGATGCAACGCAGGTATGTATTGGGCTTTGCGCTTACCTTAATTTCAAGCACCTTGTTTTTTAATCAAAACCATGTGCAGATTGTATATTATTTCATGTTGCTCTTTGTTTGCCTAAGCATTACATTTTTGATACAAACATTTAAAACAAAAGATTTTAAACATTTATTAAGCGCCGCTTCATTGGCGTTTGTGGCCATTGTCATCAGCGTAGGTTCATTCGCGGTAATATTATTGCCCACCAAAGAATATGCTAAGGAAACCATGCGGGGCGGCAGAAGTGAATTAACCATCGGTGTAAAAAAAGAAAATTTATCGGAAGGCGGATTAAAGAAAGATTACGCTTTTCAATGGAGTTATGGTAGAGCGGAAACCTTCACTTTTATTTTACCCAACTATGCCGGAAGCAGTAACGACCCCGCTGAATTTGGCGAAAACAGTAAGGTCATCGCGGCTCTACAGGAGTCGGGTTTACCAAATGATGCCATCAATTATTTTTACCGGTACATGTCGCCTTACTGGGGCGATCAGCCAAACACTGCCGGCCCCGTATATTTTGGCGCTATTATTTGC
>JAVHOI010000308.1:0-9722 GCA_036169975.1 Ferruginibacter sp.
TATGAAAGTGGTCAGGGTTACGGATAAAGCCTTTATTGGCAAGGATATTTTGCATGTAGCTGTTTTTCAAAAAAATGATGAGCGTACTACTTACAATATGATTTATACAGATGGCAAAAGTGGCGTAAGTTATGCAAAGCGCTTTAACGTAACCGGTATCACCAGGGATAAGGAATATGATCTTACAAAAGGGGCGGAAAAAAGCAGGGTCCATTATTTTTCCGTCAATGCGAATGGAGAAGCTGAAGTAGTAAAGATTGTATTGACACCCGGCTGCAGCGCGAAGAAAAAAGAGCTTGAATTTTATTTTGAAGAGCTGGAAATAAAAGGCAGGGGAAGCATCGGCAACCAGGTAACCAAATATCCCATAAAATCCGTAAAGTTCAAAGAAGCCGGCAAGTCAACATTGGAGGCAAAGAAGTTATGGTTTGATAATAAATTTGGCCGCTTAAATACGGAAGAGAAAGGGGATTATTTAGGAAAGTTTGATGCGGAAGACAGGCTGCTGTTAATATTCAATGATGGAAATTATGAAATTACGGATCAGGAACTGACGCAGCGGTTTGATGTAGAAAAAGTAGTTCTGATAGAAAAATTTAAACCCGAAAAAGTAATTACCGCGGTTTACCTTGATAATGAAAAATTGCAGTATAATATCAAACGTTTTAAGATTGAAACCACTACGCTGCACAATAAATTCTTCTTTATCAGGGAGGGAAAGGATAACCGTTTGGAAATGGTAACCACTGATGACGAACCGGTATTAATAGTAAATGCCGGCCGTGGGCAAATGGTGCGGAGGGCTAAATTCAAAGTTCGGAATATGGTGGAGGTGATGGGCTGGAAGGCGGTAGGGGCAAAGCTTACGGAATATTCTAAAAGTGTGGGAATGGAATGGGAAAAAAAATCGGAGATGGAAAATCTGCAGGGCGATTTGTTTGGGTAATAATTTATTTTGGTTACATGTATAACTAAACAGATATTATTTTTAAAGATGTTGATTAATGAAAAAGGAAGCTACGAATTTGCGAAACTTCCTTTTTCATATAAATCCATTATCTCCACACAAAATTGGTTAAAGCAACATAATGCTTGTCGTTTTCTGAATTCTTCCAAATATTATATACTGTTGGGTAATTTGTTCCGGTTGGTGAAAAATGAATTGGTTGTGGAAAAGGCTTGCTCACAAAGCTTCCAGACAGCAAGAAAGCTCTCGTGATCATTGGCTCTAAAAAATGTACATGCCCATTGTTTGAACCATAAATAAATGTATAGGTAAATGGAGAAAGCGTGGGAGGTAATTCAGGTGAAGCCGGATCAAGCCAATGGGTGCCCATTTGCGGAACGGTTGCACCCTGTATTACATAAGAAGCCGGAAGATAACCTGCTGATGGAATAGCTCCCGGAACAGCGGTTATCGCCATTTGTTGCGCTACTGTAATTTTATAAAAGTGAATATCAAAATGCGGTACATCATAAATGCCGGGAGGTTCGTGCCCCACTGGCTCCCAGTTTACTGTGATATGATCAAATGGGGTAAGCGCCTTTGCCTTTTGATGCAACTTTAAAACAAAAGTGCTGGCTGCAAAATTCAAAGGATCAGTTGGCAGGTTTTGAAATGATTTTTTTGTAAACTCAATTCCCAGAGCCAACGGAATATTATCCCCTCTCGTAATATTGATCCATGAGCGAAGATGACCCTTACCTATTTGAACTTCAGGCCCATAAAATGTATTACAATCCCTGGCATTTCCACGGGCAGCAAGTGAACCGGAAATAGTCATCACTTGGGGTACAAGCACTTTTTCAGCAACGGAAAGTGTTGCATCATCTGATACAACATCTTTCTGCTTTTCCTTTTGGCAAGCAGCGAAAGTTGAAAACAGAAAAATCAGCATTAAATAATTTAATCGGTTTACTTTTTTCATAATAAAAAATTTTGGAGTTAAAAAATAATAAAACTTAACAGGGGGTGGCTTTGATGTTTGGAATTAACAGGGAACGAAAGATGAAGGATAAATGTAGAAAACGTATTATTTAAATGCAATAACAATATTGCAACTGGCTGGCTTTCGATTGTAACTGGTTATTGTCAGTGGCCTTTCTGCCTTCTCAATGCCCTGACTTGTTACAATAAATTTGTATCAATAAAAGGAACATAAGGAAGACGTTTTAATAATTCAATAATCATTTGGGCTTCTCCATCTTTACCTAAGAATAGCAATGTTTGGAAGATAGAATAAAAGGAAAAAAATGGCGCTTTCCTGAATAGCATGCCATATAATAGATCAGGGAAAGGCTAAAGAAAAAAAGTTGATTCTATTTTATGTAAGCTTATGAACAATAACTACAATATTAAATTGCAGGTTACTTCTAAATTATTTGACTGCCTTTTTGTGCTACATAAAAATAAAGATAAGTATGACATCAAAAATCAGTTTTAAAGTGATGGTGGAGGTTTTTAAAAATTCTTTTAAAGGCTTTGATGAAAAAAGAGTAACCAAACTAAGTGGTTCATTGGCTTATTATACGGTTTTTTCAATGGGGCCTTTATTGATTGTGATCATTTCTTTATGCGGTATGTTTTTAGGAAGGGAAGCCGTTGAGGGTAAAGTATATTCTCAACTAACTGGTTTTGAAGGTTCCGATACAGCAGCGTAATTACAATAAATTATTAAAAACGCCTCCCTTGCCGGTAAAAGCAAACTCGCTGCTATCATTGGCGGTATTACGCTGCTGGTAGGCTCTATCACTGTATTTGCCGAAATTCAGGATTCCAATAATGGTATATGGGGATTAAAACTGAAGCCTAAAAGGAGCTGGCTAAACGAAGGAGGAAGCAAGCATAGAATCTACACCAAAAATTAATGGCGAGGAAAAGGATATTATCACAAAAACTATTCAATCCTAAAAAAATCAAGATCTTTTTTGAATGATATCCGCTATGATCTTTATCGCATGTTCTCTTGAATTTTCAATAAATAAACTATGGGTGTCCATGCCGCCACAAATAACACCAGCCAGGTAAATCCCTTTTTCATTGCTTTCGTGAGTGTTGTTATTGTACATAGGTTTCCGTATTTCATCACCCGATAATTTGATCCCCGCTTTTTGTAAAAAGGCAAGGTTGGGCTGATAGCCAGTCATGGCGATTACCCAATCATTTTCAATTGTTACTAATCCTTTGGGTGTTTTAATATCAACTTCTTTTTCACGGATGGATGAAATGGTTGAATTAAAATATGCCTTAATAGCACCTTCGTTGATGCGGTTTATAATATCCGGTCTTACCCAATACTTTACTCTTTCACCCACCTGCTCATTTCTTATTACCAGGGTTACCGAAGCGCCTTTTCGGTAAGTTTCCAAAGCCGCATCCACGGCGGAATTGCTTGCACCTGCCACCAATACTTTTTGAAATGCGTAAAAATGAGGATCCTTGTAATAATGGGTTACTTTGGGAAGATTTTCACCCGGTACATTCAACAGGAATGGAATATCATAGAAGCCGGTGGCAATGATGATATTTAAAGTGGAATAGATTCGCTTACTGGAAACTACTTCAAATCCCGGCACTTTCTTCCTTATATTTATAACGGCCTCAAATAAATGGAGCTTTAAGGAATTAGCGACAGCCACCCTTCTGTAATACTCCAATGATTCACTCCGGGTAGGTTTCGCATTATTGCTTACAAACGGCACTTCGCCAATTTCCAGTTTTTCGGAAGTTGAAAAAAATGTCATGTTGGCCGGGTAGTTGTATAGTGAATTTACCAAACAACCTTTTTCAAGGATGATATAACTTAACCCTTTTTTTATAGCTTCTATGGCACAGGCGAGACCTATCGGTCCGGCACCAATTATAATAACATCAGGCTTATTTTTCATGGTAACATCAATTCAGTTTTTCTTCAAAAACCTTTTCCTCAAATTCAATGGTACTAAAATCCTTCACCACGTTGTACAAAGTATCCCGCTCAACCGGCCTTCGTTTCACCTGTTGGATAAGGGTAACCAGCTCTTCGGTAGTCATCGCAGGGTTTTGTTCTTCGCTGCCGGCCATGCTGTAAATTTTTGTAGAGTCATCTATAGTGCCATCAATATCATTTACACCAAAGGCAAGGCTTAACTGTGCATTCTCACGGCCAAGCATAGGCCAGTAAGCCTTCAGGTGAGCAAAATTATCCAAATAAATTCTTGCGATGGCATATAGCCGCATATCTTCCACAATGGTAGATTCCCGAACATAACTCATTTCATTATCGTGGTTCCTGAACTTCAATGGTATAAAGGTGTTGAACCCGCCAGTTTTATCCTGTAGTTCCCTTAGCCTTCTCATGTGATCAATGCGGTGTTCATATTTTTCAATATTGCCATACAACATTGTCGCATTGCTATGCATGCCCAGGTTGTGCGCTACTTCGTGTATGTGCAACCATCCATTGGCATCTACTTTATCGGGCGCTATTTGTTCCCTTATTTCCGGTGCGAAAATTTCGGCGCCTCCTCCCGGCAAACTGTCAAGCCCGGCTTCATGTAATCTTTTCATTCCTTCTTCAACAGATATTTTCGCCTTGCGAAACATGTAATCCAATTCAACGGCAGTAAAGGCTTTCACATGCAACGATGGCCTGTGCGCTTTTATCTTTTGCATCAACTCAATAAAATATTCCATATTCATTTTTGGATGCACCCCGCCCACAATATGTACTTCAGTAATTGGTTTGCCATCATAGGTTTTTAATATGCCCAGCATTTGATCTATGCTAAGTTCCCAGCCTTCTTCCCTGTGCGCATACAGGCGGGAGTAGGAACAGAATTTGCAACTGAACACACAAACATTGGTAGGCTCAATATGAAAGTTGCGATTGAAGTAAGTAGTATCTCCGTGTTTTAATTCACGGATATAATTAGCCAGCGAGCCGACAAAACCAAGGCTTCCTTTTTCAAACAACCGCATTCCTTCTTCATCAGTTATCCTTATTTGCCCCTTTACTTTTTCTGCTATTTTTTTCAGATCAATATCAACCGTGTTGTTTATTAAAGTATCAATGGAAGTGCTCATCATAAAATATTTTGGCGAAGTTACTACAGGTGCATCTTTAAAACAAAAGAAGGGCGCTTTAATTGACATGCTTCAGTCGGGTTATAGAACCTAAAAAATGAGGCACACAGCGGAATATTTTTATGTGGATACCTCCTCAAAGTTATAATCGGGTGTTTTGAATAAATGGTTTCCATGCAGTTGCTAATTCAGGCCCGGTATTTTCAGGAACTAAAAATCAATAAACGGATCGGGCTTAACCCTTTGATTAAATAATTGTATATCTTACAACTTTAAAATAAACAATTTGCTTATCCTTCCACTTTATGCTTTTATTCTTTATTTAAAGGAAAGTGGAATTAATATTTTGCCTTTTAAAATTTTTAACCAAATAAAAAGAAACCATGATCAGCATCAGGCACCGGCTTATTGTAATGAATTTTTTGCAGTTTTTTATCTGGGGTTCATGGTTAATTTCGATAGGGGGGTATTTGGGAGGGACTTTACATTTTACCGGTGCACAGATAGGCGCCGTGTTTTCAACATTAGGTATCGCATCTTTATTTATGCCGGCATTGATGGGTATTGTAGCCGATAAATGGATAAACGCTGAAAGGGTTTTGGGCCTTTGCCACATCATTGGTGCAGGGCTTTTGCTTTGGGCGTCCACTATCAAAGATCCCAATATGTTCTTTTGGGTGATGCTTTTAAACGCCATGTTTTATATGCCCACCATCGCATTGAACAACACGGTTTCTTATATTATCCTGGAACAAAAAAAATTCGATATTGTAAAAGATTTTCCGCCAATAAGGGTTTGGGGTACTATTGGTTTTATAGCAGCCATGTGGGCGGTTGATATTTTTGGATGGAAGTCGGGCAACAGGCAATTAATATTTAGCGCCGCATCAGCCCTGGCGCTGGGTCTGTATGCTTTTACAATGCCCCAATGCCCGCCGGTTAAATCGCACAATAAAAAATCTTTTCTAACAACAATCGGGCTTGATGCTTTCATATTATTCAAACAACGAAAAATGTTTATTTTCTTTTTGTTCGCCATGTTTTTAGGGGGAGCTTTGCAAATTACCAATGCGTTTGGAGGATCATTTTTGGATAGTTTCGCCGGCGCATATCCTGATTCATTTGGCGTAAAACACCCGATCCTTTTATTATCTATTTCTCAAATTTCCGAAACTCTTTTTATTCTTACCATACCTTTTTTTTTGCAAAAATTCGGTATTAAAAAAGTAATGATGATGAGCATTGTTGCGTGGATTTTCAGGTTTGGTTTATTTGGAATTGGTGATCCGGGCGGTGGATTATATTTGTTGATACTTTCCATGATAATTTATGGCGTGGCTTTCGATTTCTTCAACATATCGGGATCCTTATTCGTAGAGAAGGAATCGCCTGCAAACATCAGGGCAAGCGCTCAGGGTTTATTCATGTTCATGACAAATGGGATTGGCGCTATGCTTGGGGGATATTGCAGTGGATTGGTGGTTGATCATTTTACTATATTCAATATTGTTACAAATGAAATTATTTCAAGAGATTGGCATAGTATATGGTTTTCTTTTGCCGGATATGCGCTGTTGCTGGCGATTGTTTTTCCGTTGGTATTCCGATACAAACATGATCCTGGTGCGTTGAACCCTAACGGAGCGGTAAAACATGTTTAAATAAAACAAAGTGCTGGCTTCAGGGAAATACCAGGCCATGTAAATTAATTTAATGCTTTTTGTTTTTTATAAATATTTTCATTGCCTGGTTACCTGGTAATACCGGGTAATTTTTTTTAAACCAATAGCCAATAAAAAGTTTTGTAGCTGATAAAGGTGGTATATGCGCTTAGCAGTCAATTCATTTATCAATTTAAAAATATTAAATTCTTAATGAATTATGCTTTGTAGTAAACAATGAAAGGTGTAAGGCAAAAGATATAAGTTGGAAAGAATAAAGTGAAAAGTTTAAAGTTGAGTGTTTAAGGCTTGGGTGGAGGCAACCGCATACATGCAAATAATGCTATATTTTAAAATCGGTTTTTTATTTGCGAAAAAGTATCGGCGGCTAATGCTTCCCTAAAATGGTTTAATTTTATGTTTTATTAGAAAAAAAATTAAAGACCTATTCACCAATGAACCAAAGGCTGAAAGAACTTTCCGATGATTTAGAGGGCGATTTATATTTTGATGATACCATGCGGATATTGTATGCAACCGATGCATCCGCCTATCGTGAGATGCCTTTGGCAGTGGCCATTCCTAAATCAATAGATGACCTGAAAAAATTAATTCATTTCGCCCGTGTTGAAAATACTTCACTGATTCCCCGTACGGCCGGTACCTCACTTGCGGGCCAGGTGGTTGGCAAAGGCATAGTGGTAGATGTTTCAAAAAATTTTACCAAAATAATTGAACTGAATAATGAGCAAAATTGGGTTCGTGTACAGCCGGGCGTTATACGGGATGAACTGAATATGTTTTTAAAACCGCATGGCTTGTTTTTTGGCCCCGAAACTTCTACCGCCAACCGTGCCATGATTGGTGGCATGGTGGGCAATAATTCCTGCGGATCCAATTCCGTAGTGTATGGAAGCGTAAGGGAACATTTGCTGGAAGTGAATGCCTTATTAAGCGATGGAACTGAAACCGTTTTCAAAGCGCTTAACCTGGATGAATTTCATGCCAAATGTGAAGGGGATAATCTTGAAGCGGATATTTATAAAACCATCAGGTTACAATTAAGCAACTACGATAATCAACAGGAGATACGAAAGGAATTTCCAAAGAGGTCGGTTGAAAGAAGGAACACGGGATATGCGGTAGATATTTTATTAGGGTCTGCGCCATTTACGGCAGGCGAAGAAGATTTTAATTTCTGTAAACTGATAGCGGGATCGGAAGGTACGCTGGCATTTTTAACGGAAATAAAACTGCATGTAAATCCATTACCGCCAAAAGAAACGGGTTTGCTCTGCGTACATTTCAACAGCATCAATGAAGCATTGAGAGCCAACTTGATCGCTTTGAAATATAAGCCTGGTGCCAGCGAACTCATAGACCATTATATTTTAGAATGTACAAAAGATAATATTGAGCAAAGCAAGAACCGTTTTTTTGTGCAGGGCGATCCGGGCGCCATATTGGTGGTGGAATTCGCCAGAAGGCACAGGGAAGAAATTATTGACTCAGCCGCAAAGGTGGAAGCCGAAATGCGTGCGGCGGGGCTCGGCTATCATTTTCCATTATTATTTGGCGAGGACTGCAAAAAAATATGGACGCTCCGAAAAGCCGGCCTTGGATTATTGGGTAACCTGCCTGGCGATGAAAAAGCGGTTCCGGTAATTGAAGATACCGCGGTTGATGTGGCTGACCTGCCTGCCTACATCGCCGAATTTAATGAGCTGCTTACAAAGTACGATTTACATGCGGTACACTATGCGCATGCAGGCTCAGGTGAAATACATTTGCGGCCCATCATAAATCTAAAAACCGTTGAAGGCAATAAATTATTCAGGACAATCGCTGAGGAGATTGCCACATTGGTAAAAAAATATGATGGCTCTTTAAGTGGCGAGCATGGTGATGGCAGGTTGCGTGGAGAATTTATTAAGCAAATGGTGGGCGGTAAAAATTATGAATTGCTCCAAACCATCAAGCGTACCTGGGATCCGGAAAATATTTTCAATCCAAACAAAATTGTTGATACGCCTTCCATGAATACCATGTTGCGCTATACGCCGGGGCAACATACACCCGTGTTTAATACTGTTTTTCGTTTTCATAATCAGGATATTTTGCAACATGCCGAGCAGTGCAATGGTTCCGGCGATTGCCGCAAAACACATTTATCGGGTGGCACCATGTGCCCGTCATACATGGCAACAAAAAATGAAAAAGATACGACAAGGGCAAGGGCGAATATATTGCGTGAGTTTCTCACCAATTCCGGAAAGCTGAACCGCTTTGATCATAAGGAAATTCATGAAGTGATGGATCTTTGCCTCAGTTGTAAGGGCTGTAAATCCGAATGCCCTTCCAATGTAGATGTAGCAAAACTGAAAGCGGAGTTTCTGCAACAATATTATGATGTACATGGTGTACCATTCCGTTCCAGGCTGATTGCGAATTTTAGCGCTTCCGCGAAGTTAGGCGCATTAATGCCGGGCATCTATAATTTCATGATGGCCACGCCCATTATCAGCAATAATATCAAACGATTGGTTGGCTTTGGGTTGAAACGGTCTATGCCCACATTGTATAAAACCACTTTGCTGAAATGGTATAAGAAAAGGAAAAAAGAAAACGCGGATACGTCCGGTAAAAAAGTGTATTTATTCTGTGACGAGTTTACCAATTTCAATGATACCCAGATTGGAATCAAAGCAATTTTGTTGTTGGAAAAATTGGGTTACGAAGTAGTTATTCCGGATCATGTGGAGAGTGGAAGGGCATGGCTATCCAAAGGATTGATCAGGGATGCGAAAAAGATCGCCAATAAAAACATTTCGTTGTTAAGTAAACTTGTCAATAAAGAAACGCCTTTGATTGGGATAGAACCTTCTGCCATCCTTACTTTCAGGGATGAGTATATTGATCTGGCGGATGATGAAAATGTTGATGCGGCAAAAGAATTATCTAAAAATGTTTTTTTGATAGATGAATTTATAGCGGAT
>JAVHOI010000309.1:0-6448 GCA_036169975.1 Ferruginibacter sp.
AATTGACCAACTGTCCGCCCGGAACTGAAGCTAAATTAATAACTAAAAGCCGAAGTTAACCAACAAAAGCCGAAGCCCGGCAGAATTGCATTCGCCGAAACCGCTGCTGATAGCGAACTACAGCCGAAGATAACAGTCGAGTCACGCAAAGTAATTTCACCCATGCATTCTCACAAAACTATGCGTGAAAGTCTCTCCGCCAACTGGCAGACTCTCCTGTTTTAAATCACAAAAGTATTGCTACATTATGGGTGCATCAACTGACGTTTGAGAATTGCCTGTGTTCTTCTTCTTATTTTTTTTGCCACTCTAATGCTGCTTTATAGTATAAGAAATAAACCCAATTAAGTATCCCGGAATACTAATTTTCCCTTTGTATCAGATATTCAGCAAACTCAATCAAAGGACGCTTGCGTATGGAGCGAACCGCTGTGTCTTCCAGGTGTTGCAGGGCGGTTTGTAAATATTTTTCTTTCAACTGCCGGGCCCATTCATCCACCTTACATTCTTTGAAAATGGCCAACACCTTACTAATCTTTTCGGCTTTATCAACTTCCCTGTTACTCATTAATGCAGCCAGCTCCTTCTTCCCCATATCCGAAGCTACTTCCATCGCATGAATCATCAGGAATGTTTTCTTATTTGAAATAATATCCCCGCCTACCTGTTTGCCAAATTTTTTGGGGTCGCCAAAAGCATCGAGGTAATCATCCTGCACCTGGAATGCGATGCCGAGGTTTTTAGCGAACTCATATAAATGTTGCTGATTGCCCTGCCCGGCTCCACCCAATATGGCACCCAGTTGCAAACTTGCCGCCAGCAGCACTGAAGTTTTTAAAGTAATCATGTTTACATATTCTTCGAAGCTTACGGAGGCTCTTTTTTCAAAATCCATATCCATTTGCTGGCCTTCGCAAACCGCCTTCGCGGTTTCATTAAAGACGTGAATAATTTTTTGCAGATAATCCCCCTTTATTTTATTGAGGTATTCGTAAGCCTGCACCAGCATTACATCTCCCGCAAGCAGGGCGGTAGATTCGCCATATTTGGCATGCACGGTTTCCTCTCCCCGCCGCAGCGGGGCTTTATCCATGATGTCATCGTGTATTAAACTGAAATTATGAAACAGTTCTATGGCGGTTGCTACCTGGTAAGCATCCGGATTTATTTCATCAAACAATTCATTGCCCATCAGCACGCAAACCGGCCTGATCCTTTTTCCGCCTAATCGTAAAATGTATTGCGCTGGATCATACAGCTCCGTCGTATGCGTGGGGAAATGCCGGGTATTAAATTTTTCTTCAAATATTTTTGAAAGTTCTATAAAAGAGTGCATAAAGTAAACTGCGATATTGCAAAACCGCCGGGCCATACATTAAGCCCGGCAACCTGCGTTTGAAAATTATTTTTTCTTTTTTGTGGCTCCTTTTGATTTCGCTACAGACAAAGCGGCCTGGCCTTCTTCCTGCACCCAATGATAATCCAACTGGCGTTTTTCCAAATTAGCGGCTACAACTTTTATCCTTACCGCATCACCCATCCTGAATTTTTTCCCGGTACGGGTACCTACCAGGGCGTAATCCGCTTCATCTAATTTGAATTCATCAAATTCGCTAAGATCCCTTACCGTTACCATGCCCTCGCATTTATGTAAAACGGTTTCCACAAAAAAGCCGAAACCAGCTACCCCGCTGATGATGCCATCAAATTCATCGCCAAGGTAATCCCGCATAAACTCTACCTGCTTGTATTTATTGCCAGCCCTTTCCGCTTCCATTGCCTTGCGTTCCTTATCGCTGCAATGTTTGCATTTTTCTTCCATCTTCTTGTCTATCTTAAGTTCCTTATCAAGGCATTCCTGCAATATCCGGTGTACCAACACATCCGGGTAGCGCCGTATAGGTGAAGTAAAATGACAATAATGCTCAAACCCCAATCCATAGTGGCCAATATTTTTAGACGTATAAATTGCTTTGGCCATGGTGCGGATACCCAATTGTTCCAGCACGTGCTGCTCCGGCTTGCCGCTTACATCTTTTAATAAATTATTGAACGATTTGGCAACCGCGGCCTCATCATGCAGGTCGAAAGTATAACCGAATTTTCTTGCGAATGCCGCGAAGGGCTTTAGCTTTTCATCATCCGGCGTATCATGTATCCGGTAGGGAAAAGGAACGGGTTCTTTATTGATTTTTATCCGGGAAACATACTCCGCGATAGTCCTGTTGGCAAGCAACATGAACTCTTCCACCAATTTATGGGCATCCTTGCTTTCCTTAATGACAATGCCAATTGGTTTGCCCTTTTCATCCAGCGTAAACCGTACTTCCTGCGAGGAAAAATTGATGGCGCCGTTTTCGAATCTTTCTTTTCTGAAATGCTTTGCCAGTGAGTTCAATAATAAAATAGCCTTATCATGCAGGCCGTCTTTGTTTTCAATAATCTGTTGCACATCTTCATAAGTAAACCGGTGATTGCTATGGATGATGGTCCTGCCAATCCACTTATGTTTTATTTCTCCCCGGTTGGTGATTTGAAAAATAACCGAGAAGGTATATTTATCTTCATTGGGCCTTAGCGAGCAAAGTTCATTGCTGATTTTTTCGGGCAGCATTGGGTTCACCCTATCCGGCAAATACACGCTGGTAGCCCTTTCATAAGCCGATTTATCCAATATGCTATCCGGCTTTACAAAATGGCTTACGTCAGCGATATGTACCCCAATTTCATAATTACCATTGTCCAGATTACGGATGGAAATGGCATCGTCAAAATCTTTCGCATCCAATGGGTCAATCGTAAACGTCAGGATATCCCTGCAATCTTTTCTCTTTTTCAATTCTTCCCGGGTAATCGTTTCCGATAGTTTCATGGCTTCAGCAATTACCGCTTTATCAAATGAAAGCGGGAAACCCGATTCAATCAGTATCTCCTTCATGGCCATATCATTTACGTCATCCGCTTTTAAAATACTCACCACTTCGCCCTCAGGTTTTTTATCTGTTTTATTCCACTTCACCAACCGGGCCACTACCCTGTCGCCGTTAACAGCGCCATTCAGTTTTTCTACAGGAACATAAAAATCAGGTATGGGCTTTTCCGATGCGGCTACAAAAAACGCGGTATTTTTATTCACCTGCATATTTCCGATGAAGGTTGTTCTCAGGCGTTCAACCACATCCGTTACTTTACCTTCGGCGCGCCTTCCCCTTCCATTGTCTTTGTTGATCTGCACCTTTACCATATCGCCATTAAAGGCATGGTTGAAATCGTTGGGCCTTACCACAATATCCTGATCCAATCCTTCTACTATCACATATCCCATACCGTTGCGGGAAATATCCAATTTACCTTTTAGGGTTTGCGTTTGTGATGATTTTTTTTCACTTGTTTTTCTTTCTTTATTCATAATTATTTTTATTCATTTTTAAGATTCCGGCTTTTATTTTTCAAGATATCCCATCAATTAATGTTTTTCACCAATCCCATGCTGGTATTACTTTTATTTCTTAAACCATAACTTTATTTTCCTGCCATATTCAGAATGGTTGCTCCGACTGACAGTCCTCATCGCTTCTCCATGCAGGTTTTCGCCGGGAGCAGGGCTATCCGGGCTTTTATTGAAGCATAAACTTTTAATTGAACGGGTCGTTCAATAAATGGCATATCGGAATGGCCTTCGCAATAGTAACTAAATTGCAAATGCAATGTACCAACTTATTGCTACATTCGATAAAAACCACCTCCTTGCAAACACCCACAAATTCCCCACAAAGGATAATTACCAGGACGATCTGGATATTATCCATAGTAAGTCTTTTTACGGATACAGCAAGTGAAATGCTCTATCCGGTGATGCCCGTTTTTTTAAAACACATTGGTTTTTCCGTCATATTCATCGGCATTTTAGAGGGAGTGGCGGAAGCCGTGGCCGGACTTAGCAAAAGCTATTTTGGCAAATGGAGCGACAGAAGCGGAAAGCGTTTACCCTTTGTACAATTTGGTTATGCCCTTAGCGCCATCAGCAAGCCGATGATGGCAATTTTTATTTTCCCCGCATGGATATTTCTTTCACGGACCATGGACCGGATTGGCAAAGGGCTGCGAACAGGCGCAAGGGATGCGATGCTAAGCGATGAATCTTCCGCAGATACAAAAGGAAGGGTATTTGGTTTTCACCGAAGCATGGATACCCTTGGAGCGGTAATTGGTCCCTCTATCGCCCTCGTATATTTATATTTTAATCCTAACGATTACACCACACTCTTTTTAATCGCTTTTATTCCTGGGCTGCTGGCTATCATTTCCACCCTGATTATAAAAGAAAAAAAGAAGGTACCTGTTAGCAAAATACAACCAACTATTCAAAATAAAATCACTGCCGCGACAAAGCGGATCAATCCACTTCTCACCTTTTTATCTTACTGGAAAACTAGTCCGGCAGCTTATAAAAAATTGGTGGCCGGTTTACTGGCATTCGCCTTATTCAACAGTTCGGATATTTTTTTATTATTGAAAATGAAGGAAAGCGGGCTTAATGATACCGCGATAATTGGCGTGTATATTTTTTACAACCTGGTGTATGCCCTGATTGCCTATCCCATCGGTATTATTGCCGATAAAATTGGTTTGAAAAGAATTTTATTATCCGGCTTTATCCTGTTCGCAATTGTTTATTTTGGTTTCGCTTTCAATCATGGCTACCTTATTTATTATTTTCTTTTTGCTTTGTACGGCATTTACGCGGCTGCTACGGAAAGTATTTCAAAGGCCTGGATTACCAACCTGGTTGATAAAAATGAAACAGCCACAGCCATTGGCACGTATGCCGGATTACAAAGTATAGCCGCATTAATAGCGAGTAGTATGGCCGGGCTGCTATGGTACAATTTTGGCGCCATGGTTACTTTTATAAGCACGGCGATAGTGGCGCTGGGAGTAGCTGTTTATTTAGCGGGTATGCCCCAAAAAGAAAGGGCGAAATTATAGAAATAATCAGCATGGCCATGATGGGAGGTGGTAAAAAAAGTTCCCTGTTACATATTCCTTAACTTTATTAAAAACTTTTTTATATGGAAAATTATGAAACTGTTGTAGCCGCCTTAGCCGGCTTAAAAGCCAGGGGATTTACCCTCGACTTTAATATCGCCTTTGATAAAATTATTTGTAATGATACCGGGCTTTGCCTTAATCCACATGAATTTGAAATTACGGAAACCTATCGCTTTGAAGGAAATACCAATCCTGATGACGAGGATATCGTGTATGCCATTCAATCAAAAGATGGATCTGTAAAAGGCAGTATGAGCAGCGCTTATGGTCTTTATGCGGATAGCATCAGTACCGAAATGATACGGAAATTAACGATGCGGCAATAACCAATTTTTAAATTCAACTAAAAAATTATCCACAATGGCCGGCACTATTGACAGAAGAAAATTTTTACAACTCTCCGCGTTTTCCGCTCCTTTATTCGCTGCAAAAAAAAGCATGGCGAATAGTTTTAATTTACCCAATTTCCCTATTGTAATTTCCACCTGGGATTCTGGCATGGCGGTAAATGCAGAAGCCTGGAAAATATTGTCTGCTAACGGTAAAGCCATAGACGCAATAGAAGCCGGTGCCAGGCAAATAGAAGATACCTTAAACTGCTGCGTTGGATTAGGTGGAAACCCCGACCGGGATGGTATTGTAACGCTTGATGCCTGCATCATGGATGAGCGTTCCAATTGCGGCGCTGTAGCCGGTTTGGAGCAAATCAAACATCCTATTTCGGTAGCAAGGAAAGTTATGGAAAATACGCCCCATGTATTGCTGGTGGGCAATGGCGCCCAACAGTTCGCCTTGGAAAATGGGTTTGCCAAAGAGCCTGCTAAACTTTCGGACAGCGCTGAAAAAACTTATAAGGAATGGTTGAAAAAAAACGAATATAAACCAGTTATAAATATTGAGAATAAAAAAAATAGTGGCCCTTTCGCACCCAATTTTTTTGAGGACGGCACGCCCAATCATGATACCATGGGATTGCTGGCGATGGATGCAAAAGGAAACTTATCAGGGGGTGTTACTACCAGTGGAATGGCTTTTAAGCTTCATGGCCGGGTGGGCGATTCCGCCATAATCGGAGCAGGTTTATTTGTAGATAATGAAGTAGGGTGTGCTACCAGCAGCGGTGTAGGTGAAGAAGTAATCCGTATATGCGGTACCCACCTCGTAGTGGAATTTATGCGGCAGGGCAGCAGCCCGGAGATGGCTTGTAAAAAAGCCGTGGACCGCATTATTAAAAGGGATCCGGCAAAAGCGAAAACGCTACAGGTAGGCTTTTTAGCCATGAATAAAAAAGGGGGATACGGCGCATACGCCATCCAGAAAGGCTTTGTGTTTTCGGTGAAAAGTGGTAATGAGAATATGGTTCATGACTCGAAGTATGTTATTGGTTGATGGTTGG
>JAVHOI010000309.1:6548-9715 GCA_036169975.1 Ferruginibacter sp.
ATGAACATAAAGCTTGAGGTTATCGGTTTCAATATTGAAAGCTGCATCATTGCGCAGGATGCCGGGGCACACCGCATTGAGTTATGCGATAATCCTTTTGATGGCGGTACTACACCTTCTTATGGTTTTATAAAAGCCGCAAGGGAAATGCTATCCATTGAATTGTATCCAATCATCCGGCCGCGGGGTGGTGATTTTTTATTCACTGATGCTGAATTTGAAATAATGAAAACCGATGTAATACTTTGCAGGGAGATAGGATGTGATGGTATTGTGATTGGAATGCTTCAGGCGGATGGAACGATAGATAAAGAAAGATGCAAACAATTGGTTGGGCTTGCCTACCCGATGGGTGTTACATTTCACCGGGCTTTCGACAGAACCAATGATCCGTTTAAAGCAATGGAAGACGTTATAGCCATTGGCTGTGAGCGGATACTCACTTCCGGGCAAAAGCCGACAGCTTTGGAAGGAGCACAACTGATCAATGAATTGATCCGGCAGGCAGCAGGCAGGATCATCATTATGCCAGGTAGCGGCGTCCGGGCTGAAAATATTTTTAGCCTTGCGAAAAAAACAGGAGCAAAAGAATTTCACTCCTCGGCCAGCATTTTTACAAACAGTAAAATGAATTTTATAAACAAAGCGATGAATGAAAAACTAACTTCCGTAATAACAGATGGTGATGAAGTGAAGAAGATGGTTGCGCTACTCAAAAACAACCTGGCTGACGAATAAATAATTCAAAATTTATGATCAGTAGAAAAATTTAATTTATGCGGCAAACAGCCAATAGAAAGCCTTGCAAAAAGTTGAATACTTTAACCATTGACAATCTACCTTCAACAATTCACCTTTAGGTTAACCCTAAACTTTTGATTTAATTTCTTTTGGCCCACGATAAAAAACCTTAAAGATCAACCGCAGATTCTGATCATAGGTAAGGTAGTTGTACAACCAGTTACTGAAAACAAAGAAACGGTTCTTCACACCCAATATCAACATCAGGTGAAGGCCCATCCAAATCATCCAGGCCAGAAATCCGCCAAAATGTAGCTTTGTCCCGATAGCCATCGGGATTGGCATATCCACCACCGCAAGGTTGCGCCCCACCGTGGCCATGCTGCCACTATCTTTGTAAACAAATTCTTCCGGCTGGTTATTGGCACCTTTCATTTCCATCCGATGAAGATTTTTGGCAAGCATATCGGCCTGTTGCATGGCTACCGGCGCCACTTGCGGATGCCCGTTTGGCCAGTCCGGATCTTCCATATAAGCTACATCACCAATGGCATAAATGTTTGTAAATCCATTTACCCGACATTGCCTGTTTACCCTTATCCGGTTGCCCCGGGCAATCATATCCTGGCTAATTCCACCGGGCACATTCCCCTTGATACCTGCCGCCCAAATCACCATGGAAGTATTGATGGTACCGCCATTTTGCAGCGTCGCTTTTTGCCCGTTGAAGTCTTTTAATATTGTATTGGTTAAAACAGTTACGCCCAGTCTATTCAAATAACACAATGAATCCACGCCCGACTTTTCACTCATATTACCCAGCGTTTTTCCTGCCCCCTCAAGCAAATATATTTTCATCTTCGTAAAATCCAGTTCCGCATAATCCTTAGGCAACTGGTAGCGTTTCATATCCGCAATCGCTCCGCTCAACTCTACACCTGTGGGGCCGCCACCTACCACTACAATGGTCATTAACCTCATCAATTCAGTTTCATTTTTCGCACTTAACGCATCTTCAAAATTGTGTAATAAACGATTACGCAACTGCAACGCCTCTACCGTACTTTTCATCGGAAAAGCATGGTCAACGAGGTTTTGATTGCCGAAGAAATTTGTATCGGCACCGGTAGCAATTACCAACACATCATAATCAAATTCGCCAATATCCGTTACCACTTTATTTTTATCAGAAATTATTTGGCTCACTTCGGCCATCCTGAAACGGACATTCCCGCTTTTATGAAAAACCTTGCGCAGCGGAAAAGAAATATTACTGGCATCAAGCCCGGCGGTTGCTACCTGGTAAAACAGCGGTTGAAACTGGTGGTAGTTGAACCTGTCCAGCAAGGTGATATCAAAACCTGGCTTGTTGCTGAGTTTGCGGGCGAGCCTCAATCCCCCAAAGCCACCGCCAATAATGAGTAGTTTCATTTATGATAATTTGAAGCCTCAAAATTCCTGATTGGGAATTTGAAAACGAAAATGATTTCAAGTGGTTTTTAGTTGATGAACGGATCATCCCAATGTTACACTTCACGAAGGATAAAAATGTTTATCAGGCAGTACATCGCACAAAATTATACGGCTGGCAGTATGGAAACGACTATGATTAAACATAAATGCACCCATCTTAAAACTACATCATCTTTATAAAACACCTCTTTCTAATTTCCTCCGCATGAAGTCAACCCGAATTTAATACAACACCCTCACCTTAATTGTTTCCTTTACCTTCTTCAATAATTCCAGCGCATTTTTACTAAGACCTTTATCTTTTTCCACATCCAATACAACGTAACCAATGGCATCATTGGTTTTAAGGTATTGCCCGAGTATGTTAATCTTGTTTTTGGAAAGTGTGCTGTTGATTTCACTCAATACACCCGGAACGTTGTAATGTATATGAAGGATGCGGTGGGTTCCTTCCTGCGGTGGCAGGCTAAGCGCAGGTATTGTATGCGAACCGTAGCTGACGCCTTTTTCGAGGTAGTTAAATAATTTTCCGCTCACATCATCACCAATATTATGCTGTGCTTCCTGTGTGCTTCCGCCAATATGGGGTGTCAGCAATACGTTGCTCATTCCCTGTAATGGCGAGGAAAATTTATCGCCGTTCTTTTCAGGTTCCCATGGAAAAACATCTATGGCAGCGCCACTCAAAAGCCCGTCTGACAAAGCTTTGGCCAACGCCTCTATATCCACTACTTCTCCCCTCGCATAGTTGATTAAAATGCTGCCGGGCTTAAAACTTTTGAGCAGGTTTTTATTGATCAGGTTTTTTGTGGAAGGCAATTCGGGCACATGCAATGAAACGATATCCGCCTTGCCCACCAGATCCTTCAGGCTTTTGCTATCTTCCGCATTACCCAGCGGAAGTTTTGTTTCCGTATCATAATAAATCACTTTCATTCCAAGCCCTTCGGCCA
>JAVHOI010000310.1:0-2028 GCA_036169975.1 Ferruginibacter sp.
CTAACCTGACTATTCAAAACAGTACGGCCAAAATCCATATCAATAGCGGAGGTTCCCCAATGACGGTACATACGAAGTTTACGATAAAAGAATTGATGGACATCATTGTTAATAAACCTCAATGATCCCATTCTTTCCATTCGTAATCACCAATACAATTTTTTTATGTTTATAATAAAAAATTGCCCGGTCAATTTTTCATTACAGGCAGTTCCAGATAGGTAGGGTATTGCGCCGAGAAATAAACCCGTTGTGTAGCTTTGATATAATCCGTTTCCTTTGCTTCAAAAATATTTGGAACAAATTTTTGCGGATTGCGGTCTATCAATGGGAACCAGGTACCCTGCACCTGTATCATAAGGTGGTGGCCCTTTTTAAAGGTATGATTGATATCGTGCAAATCAATCACGAACTCCGCAGGTTTATTGGGTATAAGTGGTTGGGGTTTTGAAAAACTTTTTTGGAAACGCCCCCGAAAAACTTCCATCGCTACCGGCAACTGATATCCGCTCATGGATAAGCTTTGGTGATCGAAGGCAGGATACACATCTATTAATTTTACTATCCAGTCAGCATCCGTACCACTGGTAGCGGCAAAAAGATGCGCCATTATTTTACCCGTTACGGTAAGGTCTTCCGTAAGGGAATCCATCGTGAAACTAAGCACATCCGGGCGTGTGTAAACAAAGCGCTGATCTTCCACCTGCCAGGGTTTCCACCTGCTGCCTTTGCCATAAGTAGCTTCGATTGGCAACGTCCGGTATGGAACAGGCTTTGCCGGATCGCTTATGAACGTTTCATAACCATTTTCCACACCAGGTTTTGTAAAAGAAGCGGAATGATTTTCCCGTACATATAACTTTTTAATGACCGCTTCTTTTGGTGGCCAGCTTGTATATGTTTTCCATTGATTACTGCCGGTTTGAAAACAGGTGGCTTCATCAAACTTTCCATCACCCATATCTTTTAACCAGTAATCGAACCATTTTTTTTGCAGGTTTCGAAACCAAATCCCTGTGTTGCTTTCAAAAGAAATTTTTCCAAGGCTATCTCCTTTACCCCTGCCCCATTGCCCATGGTTCCATGGCCCCAACACAATAAAATTACGATTGAAACTATCTTTCTTTTCAATATGGTTGTACATCAGTTGGGGCCCATTAATATCTTCCTGATCGAAATAACCGCCTACATGCAATTGGGGTATTTGAGCGGTTTGAATATAGTTCACCGGAGAATTTTTTTGCCAGTACGCATCATAGTCAGGATGTGCTACAAAACTGTTCCAGGTTGGGATTTTATTATGGAAATATTTACTGTTCACATTTTTTAAGGAGCCTAATTTCAGGTACCAGTCAAACAGGTCATATTGTGGAAAAGGGAACTCACTGTCTGTTGTTTTATCAAACTCGACCTCGTAGCTATATTCCATACCATAGCTTAGCCGAAATGCGCCGTTGTGGTGAAAATCATCGCCGAGGAAAAGGTCGCCCATGCAGGCTTGTTCGGAAGATGCTTTCAAGGCTGGATGCGGATCTACAGCGCCTACCAACGCAAGCCACCCCGGATAAGAAATACCATAGATGCCCGCTTTCCCATTATTGTTGGGAACATTTTTTATCAGCCAATCCACGGCATCCCAGGTATCAGTACTTTCGTCAACCGCACCTTTTTGCACCGCATGGATAAGGGGTTGGTGTATCCGCATATTACCTTCACTTTTATATTTTCCACGAATGTCCTGATAGACAAAAATGTAACCTTCCTTCGCCATTATATTGCCCAACAATTCAGTTTTAAAAGTGGTATCATCGGGTATGGGGATACTGGCTCCGTAAGGGGTACGCTGTATTAAAACAGGCACCGGCTTTGTGGCATCCACAGGGCTTAATATGACGGTATATAACTTTACACCATCACGCATGGGAATCATCGAGGAAGTTTTTTTATAACGGGAAATACTATCTGTTTGCGCATTAGTTAATAAAAAGGCGGCACCAAAAAGAACAATGGTTAAAAATATTTTTTTCA
>JAVHOI010000311.1:0-2018 GCA_036169975.1 Ferruginibacter sp.
GGATGCGGCAAAAGGGGTGGGGGATATATTCTGGAAATCAATAAAGCAAATGAGCATTGGTGATGGGTTGCAAATTTTACGGGGTGGTGATTTTGCGGCTACAGATTATTTGAAGAAAATGACCACCACGGAATTAACCACCAAATTTAAACCTGTAATAGAATTATCCCTTACAAAAACCGATGCTACCAAATATTGGAATGATGTATTCTCCAATTACAACAGGTTTTCCGCCGACAAGGTAAATACCGACCTTACCGCTTACGTAACTGAAAAAGCGTTGGCCGGGCTGTTTTACAATATCAGTCTGGAAGAACAGAAGATACGAAAAGACCCGGCTGCCCAGGTTACGGGTATTTTGAAAAAAGTATTTGGCGGAAAGTAAAGCAGGCAAGTAAAAAAAATTTTTTAAAAAAGTAAAAACTTTTCACGATTAGTTGTGAGATGAAAGAGACCGTCATCATCAGTCCTTTAATAATAAACCGATACGAATTATTGTAATTGCACCTCAGGGGACAGGCTTATTTTTTTGTAAGCATCCCCAATGCAATCAATAATATCCCCGGCAATCATTGCTTCCTGCGACATTTTTTCAGCCGCCATATCACCAGCCACTCCATGCAGATAAACGCCCAGTAAGCACGCATTTTTTTGAGAATAGCCCTGCGCCAATAAGCCGGTAAGGATACCTGTTAGTGTATCACCACTGCCTGCGGTCGCCATGCCGGCATTGCCTGTGGTATTAAAATATCCGTAGCCATCCGGGCAGGCAATCAGGGTGTGGTGCCCTTTGAGAACGATATAACATCCCAATTCAACGGAGCTTTCAATGGCTATCCTTGTCCTTTCAAAGTCATTGTTGGCCTTGCCAAATAATACCTCAAACTCACCTGTGTGAGGGGTAATTATCGCAGGGTTGTTTGGCCGTTGTTTAAGTAAATCAATATTGGCTGACAGCATTTGTAAGGCCGAAGCATCAATTACCAATGGCCCCGGATATTTTGAAATTATATTTTTTAAAAGTTCGTTATTTGCCTGGGATAAAGCTAATCCCGGGCCGGTGCCGATTGCGGATTTTTTTTTGGATATCGTTTCAAAATTATTTTCCGTAGAAGTGATTGCTTCCGGTAAAGCTGTTTGAATAACGGGCTGTGTACCCTCTTCCGTAAACACGGTAACCAAACCTGCGCCACTTCGCAAGCAGGCTTTTGCGCAAAGTATGGCGGCTCCCATCATATTCCTGCTGCCCGCATACAGTAACGCATGCCCGAAATTATATTTATGCGAAAACTGGTTTCTTGGTTTGTAAATGAGCCGGATAACATTTTCATCAATCGTATTAAAAAGGGCGTGAGTAGCCGTATAAAAATCAGGGTGAAGTCCAATATCAAGCAAATGGATATTGCCTGTATATTTATTATTTTCGGCCATAAAAAATGCCAGTTTGCCGGACTGGAAACTGAGTGTATGGCTTGCCCTGATAATTGCATTTTCTTCCGAACATGCATCCGCATATAATCCGGTGGAAATATCTATGCTTATAATTGTTTTGCCTGACTGATTGATATACCTCACCAAATCAGCCGCCACGCCCTGCAAAGGCCTGCTTAAACCCGAACCGAATATGGCATCAATTACAATGGTATCAGTTGGAATTACAGGAAAATCATTATCATGGATAAATTGCAGGTTGTATAACAGCGGTTTTGTTCTTTCCAGGTTTGCACTAAAATCCGGGCTTCTTTTTTCTCCGACCAGGATGCAGGCACTTACGGTATTGCCTGCCTTTAGCAGCATTCTTGCAATGGCAAGCCCATCGCCCCCATTGTTACCCGTTCCACAAAAGACGGTATAGGTATTTTGATTTTTAAAATTATTGGTGAGCCAGGCAAAACATGCCGAGGCAGCCCTCTCCATCAAATTGATGGAACTGACAGGCTCATTGGCAATTGTATATGCATCCCATTGACGTACCTGAGCTGCCGAAAATATTTTCATGGATTAAATTTACGATAAAG
>JAVHOI010000312.1:0-9563 GCA_036169975.1 Ferruginibacter sp.
TGTTATTTGCGACAGGGCCTGGATCGGAAATTCAAATCCGGATGTATGCTGGCCGGGCGTAATTCATTACTTTGCGCTCAGCAGTGGCACAAGCGATGCGTCCAGTAAATTTATTCCTATAACAAAAGATCTTATCCGAAGCAATACCATTACGAGTTTCAAACAATTATTAAGCCTTGCAAGGTACGAAGATGTGCCGAGAAGCGCTATTGGCAAAGGCTGGTTGCTATTGGGCGGGAGTACCCAATTGCAAAAAGGCCCCACTTATTTTGCTGGTGACCTGAGTGGCATTCAACAAAAAAATATTCCATTCTGGTTTCAGGGACTTGGATTATATAAACCCGGGAAAAAAATAGCCAAAGAAAAAGACTGGGCCAAAAAATTAGAAGAGATCGTAGATAAAGCACCCGACTGGGATATAGGTTTTATAGTGGGCGTACCCGCCTGGCTACAGTTGTGCATGGAAAAAATAATTGAACGATATAAGCTAAATAACATACACGAAATATGGCCCAACCTGGCCTTTTATGTTCATGGAGGCGTTGCTATGGAGCCTTATAAAATGGGGTTTGAAAAATTACTTGGCAAGCCCATCACTTATATTGAAACCTATCTTGCAAGTGAAGGGTTTTTGGCCTATCAAAACCGGCAGGATTCGGTAGGGATGCACCTTGCGCTCAATAATAATATTTTTTTCGAATTCGTTCCCTTTGATCAAAACAACTTTGACCACGAAGGAAATATGGTGGAGGAACCAGTAACTTTAATGGTGCATGAAATAGAAGAAAATAAGGATTACGCCATTTTAATAAGTACAAATGCGGGTACGTGGCGTTATGCTATTGGTGATACTGTAAGATTGGTTGACAAGGAAAAAAGCGAGATCATTATTACGGGGCGTACCAAACATTTCCTGAGCATGGTGGGCGAACATTTAAGTGTAGATAATATGAACAAAGCTATTGAAATGGTGAGCGAAGATTTGAATATTTCCATTCCTGAATTTACGGTAGCAGGCGAACCGTCCGGATTATTTTTTGCCCATCACTGGTATGTAGCTACTGATGATATGGTAAATAATGAAACCCTGCGGCTTCGCATAGACGAAAAACTAAAGGGGCTGAATGATGATTATGAAGTAGAAAGAAAACACGCCCTGAAAGAGGTGATAGTAACCGTACTCTCAGAAGAGACTTTCATGGCGTTTATGAAATCGAAGGGCAAGGTTGGCGGCCAGCATAAATTCCCGAGAGTATTAAAGGGTAAGATGCTGGAGGACTGGCGAAAGTTTCTGGAGAAAGCGGCAATTCATTCTTAGGGTAAAATTCAATACCATCACGAATTTATTTGATTACACTTTTTCAGGTGTAGGAGGCAATAAAGCCGCCGCCCTCTCGAGGTCTTCCGGCGTATCAATCTCGATACCCATGTATTCCGTGACTACCATTTTTAAGGTTACCCCATTTTCAAGGTAACGCAGGCATTCGATTTTTTCAGCGGCTTCCAATGGTGCTATTCCCCAGTTGGTAAAATTCATCAGAGCCTGTTTGCGGAAGGCATACACGCCTATATGTTCATAATAAACAGGTGAAGCCTGTGCATCCCGGGGGTAGGGAATAACGCTCCGGCTAAACATCAACGCATCCATATTTTTATTAACCGCCACTTTTACATAATTGGGGTCCTCTATCAATCGCTGCTCTTTCATTACCTGCATTAATGAGGCAACCTGTACGTTTTTTCCCGCTTCGCCTTCAAACACTTTTAATAATTTTCCCAATGCTTCCTTTTGAACAAAGGGTTCATCGCCCTGCACGTTTACTACAATATCTATTTCCATTCCCCCTGCCGCTTCTGCTATTCGGTCGCTGCCGCTTTCATGCTCCCTGGTGCTTTTGATGGCTTTGCCACCATGGTTTACTATTTCATCATAGATAACGGCACTGTCGGTTACCACTACTACTTCATCAAATAAACCGGTGGCAATGGTATTATCATAAGTATGCCGGATAACGGTTTTACTACCCAGTACCTTCATTAGTTTTCCTGGAAAACGGGTGGCTGCATAACGAGCCGGTATCATGGCAATTTTTTTCATGCTTAAAAAAATTAATAGAAACAAAGTTACCAATAATGTTTGCGGGAATATTTGAAATCAGGTTTGTTAGCTAACGGTAGCCCGGCCGCCTTTCATAGATAATTATAAAAAAAAATCTTCCTCTTCAATTTTCATTAACAGGTTCCTGAATAAAAGTTTCGGGTAAGCGTTCACTTTCATAACCGCATTTTTCACATTGATAAACATAATCAGGTGCAACAGCATAACTTGAAAATATCCAGGTAAAGATGGCGGTTAAATAATTGATTGCCCCGGGTTTCGCTATGTATGCAAAACTATTGCTGCCACATTTTGGGCAGGTAGTGGCTTTCCTGTATTCACTTTCATAATTATCCAGCAATTGCTTTACTATGATCTCGTCTTCCTTTTTTACAACCAGTTTTATCCCTCCAATCGCATTGCTTAATATCGGATCTATGGTTACGGTAAATTCATCCTGTAGGTAACATTCCAACCCTGCGGCATGCAATTTTGTTAAAATGATATTCGCTGAAAAATAATTATCAAATGTTTTAACCGTTACAAGGATCATAAGGATTTTTATTTTTATAGTCCGGCACATTTCTCGTTTTTTCATATCTCCTGATGATAGTAATATTTTTTCTTTTCAAAATCATACATCAAAAAATCAGGCCTGTCCGAACGGTGTTCAGCCGGGAGGGCATCATACATCAGGGTTTTATTGCTTTCCGTCAATGATCAGTGGCGTGTTTCCCTTTCCCATTACTATCACTTTCGCATTGGCGCTTAGTGCGATTTCTTTCATTGCCTTAATTTGCTCGTATTGCAATTGCTGGTCGGTAAGGCCGGTGTTAATGATCTTTTGATAATCGGCGATACCCTGTGCTTCTACTCTTTTTCTTTCAGCTTCCTGCTTTTCTTTCTGTAATACGAACTCCATTTTCTTCGCATCCTGTTCGGCATTTATTTTTGATTCAATGGATGCTTTTACCGAGTTGGGTAGCGTAATATTCCTTACCAATAATTGCTCCAGCATCAGCCCGCGTTTTTTAAAATCATCTTCAATGGTTTTGTAAATGCGCAACTGAAATTCATCCCTTTTGGAACCAAATAAATCTACCGCCTGATAATACACCGCATTATCACGGATCTTTGTACGGGTAATGGGCCTGACAATTTTATCCCTGTAATCATCCCCGGTTTCCCTTAACAACTTTGGCGCATCCGCAGATACCACCCTGTACAATACAGTAAGGTCTATCGTTACTTCCAGTCCATCGCTTGTCAATACTTTAATGGCATCATCCCCGGATTTATTACCCTCATCATTTACGCCGCTCATGGTATAGTTTTGTGTTTTCACATCCAGTTTTGTTACATCCAATAATGGATTGATAAAATGAAGCCCGCTTCCCATTACATCATTCTGGATACTGCCGAATAATATTTTCACCCCTATTTCACCCGGGTCTATTTGTTTTACACTGGAGGTAATGATACCCAATACGATAAACAGGAGCGCAACGATTCGTGCCGCGCCTGCAAACTTTGAAGCTGCCGCATTACTCTTTGCTATAACAGTGATAGCAAGAAAAATAATAATTCCAAGTACGATGAAAGCCATAATGATAAATTTTAATATACATGCAAGGTCATCAAAAAATCATATAATAAAGCCAGGAAAGGGAAAAGATTTATAGTTTTATTTCTTATGATTTTATACCCGTTTATATCACAATGGGACTGAAAAACAAAACAGGACCTGCTTTTCGGGCTGATCCTGTTTCTATTAAAATAAATTATCGGAGTTATTCATTCAATGTTCCCCACCTGCCAGCACGGGGAAGCAGGAGCCTTTTAATTATTCAACATCAATGGCATTACCAGCATAAGCAGGTCTTCGTTCGGTTTCATTTCCGTCGGTTTTATGATGCCGGCTTTGGTGGATGTACTTAGTTCAATATTAATTTCAGTCGTTTCCGCGGCATTCAGCATTTCAATAAGGAATTTCGCATTGAACGCAATCTGAAGGTCTTCCCCATCATATTGGCAACTCATCCGTTCGTTGCCTTCAAAACTAAAATCAACATCCTGTGCTGCCAGTTGCAGTTCGCTTCCGCTGATGGTTAATGCCACCTGGTTGGTACTCTTGTTACTAAAAACACTCACCCGGCGGAGGGCGCTTTGAAAATCGTTTTTATTCACCGTTAGTTTATACGGATTATCAATGGGTATTACCACTTTATAATCTGGGAAACGTGCGTCAATCAGGCGGCAAACCAATTCGGTGCCACCATGTTTTACAAATAAATGATTACTGTTGTACGACAGCGTTAGTTCATCATCATTATCCGGCAAGGCGGTTTTTAATAACGTCAATGGTTTTTTGGGAACAATAAAAGTATCCGTTTGAGGACAGCTTACATCTGTTCTTTTGTATTTTACAAGGCGGTGTGCATCCGTAGCTACACAGGTAAGGCTTTCTTTATCCAGCTCAAAAAACACGCCCGTCATAGCCGGCCTAAGATCATCACTGCTTACGGCGAATAAACTTTTATTGATAGCGGTAACCAATGCGGAGGATGTCATTGTAAAAGAATTGGCATCATCCGCTACGGGTTCTTTGGGAAAATTGTCGGGGTTTTCGCCCATCACTTTATATTTGCCGTTATCGCTCGTTAGCTCAATACCAAAGTTTTTATCAATGTTAAAAGTTAGCGGCTGTTCGGCTATATTTTTTAAGGAGTCCATTAAAATTTTAGCGGGGATGCAAACTTTGCCGCTGTCTTTGGCCTCCACATCAAGATGGACTTTCATCACGGTTTCCAGGTCGGTGGCTACTACGGTCAGTTTGTTTTTCTCAATTTCAAACAAAAAGTCTTCCAAAATAGGCAATACGGTATTGGCATTAATAACGCCATTGATCTGTAGCAGTTGTTTTAACAAGGCTGAAGACGAAACGATAAACTTCATAATATGATTTTATTAAGAATCAAAGATAAAATATTGATACTAATGAAGACGAGATAATTTTAATAAAGCAGTATTTAATTGCCCTGAAGATCTTCAGATTAAAATAATAGTACCAAAACATCAAATCTACAACCCCGTAAAACACCCTGCCCTGTTCATTCATACTATAATACCAAATTTTACGTTTATTAAAAGTGCAATAAATATTTCAATATTTACCGCACAGGATATGGAAATGGCTGCTGCGCAAACAGGATAGTCGTGAAAAATGCGGTGGCAGATAAATATTTTTTCAAGCAGCTTATACAAAACTTCCCTTTAAAATGTTTTTTGGAAAACGACGAATAAGCCATTAAAATACTTAAATTGTATTCTCTTATGATCAATCTTCTCTATTCCCTGATTCTAAAAAATATCAGAAAAAAATATCCTTCGGCAATTGGACCCGCTTCGTTGAACCTTATTTTCCTTGAATTATCAATTTAATGACTTTATCTGTAATCAGTATATTTTATTAAAATAAAATATTTATGAAAAAACCTTTATTCCTCCTATTATTAGTATTTTTTTGTGCCGGTCTTTACAGTCAGGTACAACAGATAAAGATTGTGGGCTTTACGGTAAAAAATAAATTACCCGCAGTTATAGATAATTGGAACAGCACTCCCGGGTCAGTATTATTGGTAGTACAAAAACAACCCTCAGCCAGGCCGGAGGGGATAAAACTGGTGATACAAATAAAAGCCAATGGCACGGTCATTTGCGGCAACAATGCACAATCAGGATTGTTGGTAGATGATTTTACCGTGAGAACATTTTCAGCTTCGGAATTAACAGGCCTTCTTTCGGGCTGCCATGAATTAAAAGGCGGCAACTACAGCCTATGTGCACAATTTTATAATCTGGATAATGTGGCTATCAGCAATGAAGTGTGTAAAGAGTTTATAGTAGAAACTCCTAAAGAAGTTAACTATGCCCCACCTTCATTAATTACACCTGAAAACAGCAAAATTTTTTTACCTGCAGATATTCAAAAGCCGGTAATCTTTCGCTGGACACCCCTTGTTCCAAAACCAAAAGAACCGGTAACCTATCGTTTAAGCGTTTGGCAATTAATGCAGGGTCAGACTGGAATGCAGGCTGCTAAAGCAAACCAGCCAATTATTACCAAAGATGTTGACAATATAACGCAGACAAGCATAATAAATCTATTTACCGGCGAATGTTTACCGCCATATTTTTGTGACTTTATCTGGACAATACAGGCTTTGGATAAGGAAGGAAAACCAATAGGAGAAAATAATGGAACGAGTAATGTCAATAGTTTTACGGTTAATACCAACAAATTAAAGACAACTCCGGTCACCACCCCGGGTGATAGTTCGGTTACTGGCAACCCGCCACCAGTGGCTGACACGAGTTCTGCAGCGGTTGGAGATACTATCAGGGCAGGATTGAATGGAGAATTTAAAGTGGCGGTCAAGCAGATTACCAAAGAAACCGATGGATCATTAACCGGTAATGGCATTGTAACGGTTGATTGGTTATCAACCAATATTGCCGTTGAGTTCAAAAAGATACGCATCGACAGCACAAAACGATTAACAGCAGGCGGCATCATTACTGTTAAAGGTGCAGGACCCAGTTACCTGCAGGCGTGGCTCATTAGTAATGTAACAGCAGCGGCGGCAACAATTCCGCTGGATGGGATCATCAACTATTCCAATAACCAGGTAGATAATATGGTGAATTGGGTTAATAATAATGTGACGCTCGGTCAACCCATTATCAATTACCAAAGCAATATTCCTCCTCCGCCTATTCCGGACAACTCGCTCAAAATGCCTTTTGGCGTTAAATTTAATGCAGAAGATTTTTTAATGATCACGGAGATAATTTTTAAACCCAATGAATCCAAGGTCAATTTTTTAGTGCAAAAACTTTTTACAAAAGGCGTTACAGATTACAAATTGGGTTTCACAGGGAAATATTTTAAGATCCATCCACTTCGGATCGATTTTTCAAGTGGCCGGGTAGAACTGGTGGAAGATATTGATGTACCCAATCTTGCTTCCGACCCAAAAATGAAATTCACTTTTAAAAAAGGCACCCCTACTTTGGGTTGTTATATCGAATGGGATAGTACGGGGATAAAAGATATTTCCCTCGGACTTGATATCAAATTTTCCAGGGCCTGGTTACTTCCGGTTCCTGCTTCCACTTCCGATTCGGTGAAAGCAACCATTGCCGGTAATGGAACAAGCCTGAAAGATATCCTTCTTACAGGCAGCCTGCCCAATTGCGAAATAGTGGGAACCAATGGAATGAAGATACTGGCCGATTCAATCTCCCTGGACTTGTCTGAGATCCGGAACCCTTCCTCCATGTATTTCCCTGCCAATTATACCAGCGATACCTCTGCGGGAGGAAGGTTATTGTGGCAGGGGCTTCACATAAAAAAACTGGTACTCTCCTTACCGGATACCTGGAAAACGGGTGCCAACCCAACACTAATAACAGCCAATAATACCATTATTGATGACTATGGCCTGACGATGAAAGTGAAGGCAATCAATATCATTACTTTTCCGCTGGGCAGGGTTTCAGATATGAGTGCCAGCCTTGACACGCTGAATCTTTCAATTCTTAAAGGTTCGCTCACAGATGGCAATGCAAAAGGCAAGCTGGTATTACCCATCAGCAGGGATACGATCACCAACACCCTACAATACACCGCAACCTTTGCACAGGTGGGAGGAGCCAGTAATTTTCAAATTGTGATTGTACCCACCGGTCCTATCGATGCCGATATTTTTAAAGGAAAGATGACATTAAGTCCAACCTCCAATATAACCGCCAGCCTATCGGATACCATAAAATCAATGTCGATAAAACTGAACGGAAAGTTCGACTGGGGCGAAAAGGATCTGGGTGTAACAGATACCACTACCTCCACAGGAGCCTCCCCGGTACGCAAAAAAGGAATCAAAGGGATTAAGATGGAAATGGATTTTGAAAATGTGAACCTGGCGTATACCACCAATTCAGTAACGGACTCCAGTAAACTCAGTTTCAACCCGGGCTCCTGGAGTTTTGCCAGCCCGCAAAAGAGGCTGGCCAATTTTCCTGTAACCATTAAGAAAGTCTATTACAAATCATTGGCGCCCGTTACCCCCGGCAACACCAATTTAAAGGAACTGGTAAGAGGTGCATTGATGATCGATATTGTAGCCAACCTTACGGATGATATTGGTGGAACAACTACTGTAGGCGCAGCTTTCGCCATAGAGATGAATAAAAGCGCCAAAAAATTCAGCCCAAAATTCAAAGGTGTATTTATTGAAGACATTTCCGTTCATGCAGATATGCCGGCCGTAAAAATTGATGGGAAGCTTAAAATGTACGACAATGACCCTACTTATGGCGATGGCTTTCTGGCAACATTGGGTGTAACTTTTACTGCTATTTCTTTACAGGTAAATGCATTGGTTCAGTTTGGCAATACTACCTGGAATAACAACAGCCAATATTACCGGTACTGGAGAGTAGAGGCCGATGCCAAATTTCAACCCGGCATTCCTTTTTTAACCGGTGTGGGCTTCTATGGATTTGGTGGCGGTGCTTTTTATAATATGAAAGCCAACCTGGTACAAAGAACATTGCCTGAGGTTGGATTTAAATATGTTTTTGAGCCTAAAAAAAGCAGCCTTGGTTTTGTGGCAAAAGCTACTGTTGCCACTCTTCCCAAGTTTGAAACATTTAATGCGGATGTGGCACTCCTGGCGCAATTCAACAGCAATACAGGTGGACTCACAAAAATCGGGTTTACCGGAGATTTTTGGCTGGCTGCAAAATTGGAAGAAAGAGTAGATTCAAAAATAAAAGGGGGTGTGGCGGTTGAATACAATTTCACCGATAAGATATTCTATATGGCAGCGCTATTATCCGTGAATGTGCCACCTGCCATTACAACACCATCTCCCATCGGGTTTGTGATGAACATCAATGGCAGCACCAATAAATGGTATTTTAAAAGCGGCACACCAACAGCTACCAACAATGTGAATGTATTTGGCATTGGTTTGTATTCGTACCTCATGTTTGGTAATGATATACCTGCGCCAACCGGGTTTACACCAAAATTTACCAATAACTATTATGCGGCTACGGGCACATACCCCAATAATGCAAATGTCGGGGCAGGTGGTGTAGGAACCAATACGGAAACCGGCAAAGGAATTGCTGCGGGCATTGGAATAGAATTTTCAAAAAGCATTAACATGAGCCTTTATAAAGGACTTTGCAGAGACTGGTCAATTGATGGCAATGTGATGGCTGGTGCAGAATTGAATCTTGCTTTCATGCAGCAAACGGGCTGCATAGGAATAAATGGCTACCGGGCTTCGGGCAATATTGGTCTGTATGGAAGTGTGGACGCAACCATAACAGGTGCCAGTTTTAAAAGTTATTGTAATAGTAAATCGATCAGTCTTTTTAGAATTAAAACCGG
>JAVHOI010000313.1:0-2012 GCA_036169975.1 Ferruginibacter sp.
CACCCCTTAGTTTTAAGGTAGAAATTTGGTTGGGAAGTTTGATGAATTTTTCGTTACTAACATTCCACGCAGCCGCCGCTGAAGCAAAATTTCCGTATTTATTAGCCGGCCCAAAACGCGATGAACCATCTCTTCTGAAATTACCTGTTAATAAATAACGATCGCCATAATTATAGTTGATCCTTCCTAAATAGGAGGATACTGTATTGGTTGAAAAATCACTGTACACGGCTTTGTCGGAAGGGTTTGTGATAGCGCTAAAATTAATAAACTGAAGATCCTGTGATCCGGAAGCTGTACCTACAAGGTCTTCCCAGTTTCTTTGCAGATAGGTTGTACCCGCAAGGAAATCTATTTTATGTTTGCCATATTCAAATTTATAGGTCAGTAAATTTTCTACCTGGCCTGTTTTATCTGTGCCATTTGCCTGGTTCATGTAATAAACGGTATTCAGATAATAAAAGCCGAGGTCAAACTTGGGTTCGTAGTGGAAATTTTTATATTCAGCCCTGTCATAACTAACATTTATTTTGTACTTCAGGTTTTTAATAATTTCAAATTCGCCCCAAACATTTCCCAGGAAACGGTTCCTGTTATTGTTATCGGTAATCAGGTTTCCCAAGCCAATGACATTTAAAGTGATTGCACGTTGGGTTACATTATCCGAACCACCATAACCACCTAAACGATTAGGGTCAAATACAGGCATAGTAGGGATGGCGGTAAGCATGCTGGTAAGGCTTCCCCCGAATATTGCATGTCCGTAAGTGGTACCAAAATTATGTTTATCCGATTGGGTGTAGGCAACTTTAGCACCATAAGTAAAGCGTCCTTTTTTCCCCTGAAAATTGGTATTAAATGTATAACGGTTATATTTCAACGGCCCTTTTAATGTACCTGTCTGGTTAAAAAGCCCCAGCCCGATATTAAAATTAGCTACTTCCGAACCACCCGACATGCTAAGGTTATGATCCTGTATAATACCGGTTTTGTATAATTCATCTTGCCAGTTGGTATTTACGTTGGTGATATAGGCCGCCTTGGAAGGATCGTTACCAGGGGCTATTCCTAATCCTGCATTCACTTCCGCCGCACTGGTAATTTTCTGATAGCCAATCCTGTCAGTAAGGGATACTCTTTGCGGAATTTTTTGACTACCGTAGTAACCGTTGTAATTAATTCGTAACTGGCCTGCCTTGCCTTTTTTGGTGGTAATAATAATTACACCTGTTGCAGCCCTGGAACCATATAAAGCGGCGGAAGAGGCGTCTTTTAAAACCTGGATACTTTCAATATCTCCCGGAGCAAAATCGTAAGGTGCATCCAATGCAACACCATCTATAACAAATAACGGGCTGTTATTTCCAAAAGTACTGATACCCCTTATTTTTATTTGCACATAACCACCGGGTTCCCCGGAACCTTGTACCGTAACGCCGGCAGCCTGGCCCTGTAATAATTTTGCCACATCATAAGACGCTGTTTTTTTCGCGTTATCTACATTTACGATAGATACAGATCCAGTAAGGTCTTTCTTCTTAACCGTGCCATAAGCCACTACCACCAGGTCATCCAATGTGGATGAAACCGGTGCAAGCGCTACCGCCGTATTTGTTTGGTTACCCAATTTTATTTCTTTGGTTTCAAACCCTACCGAAGACATAACCACCGTTTGCCCGGGGGCAGCTTCAATGCTAAATTTTCCGGAAATATCAGTAGCGGTGGCTACTTTTGTTTCCTTCACCGTAATAGTAACGCCTGCCAACGGTTCATTGGCTTTACCCGTTACTGTTCCTGAAACCCTGTGGGATTGGGCGCTCAACCGGCCGGGCAATAACTGTAGTATTGCCATTACTAAAATGCAGGATGTTTGTAGTAACATCTTATGCAATTGTCTTTTCATATAGCTTTTGTTTTGATGAATGATGAATGGTGACTGATTTTATAAACAGATCAACAATTGTTGAAATATTTTTTATTTTAAAAAAAACATAATAATTAAATGAACTTAT
>JAVHOI010000314.1:0-9508 GCA_036169975.1 Ferruginibacter sp.
GAATTGAAAGTTTACGAAATATTTAAAACACGCCTGAGTGAACACGAGGCAGCAACTATAATTCAGTACATTGATGAAAAGACTGAAAAAAAATTTGACGAAAAAAAAGATATGTTAGCTACCAAAGAAGACATCATGAAGTTAAGGGAAGAATTAAGGGTTGAAATGAGGGAAATAAAAGCGGATATGATTAAATGGATGTTTATATTTTGGATAGGCCAGCTTGCCGCAATCATCGCCATAATTAAAATGATAAAATAAAAGCCTGCATTTCATTTATAAAGCTTTTCAGATCATGTTGAAAGGCTTTTTTAAAATTTAAATAATAATTTTTAGGCTAAGAAAAATATAATTCTCCTGTATCAAAAACCCCTTCTGAAACAAATTATTTCAAACATGTTTAAAAATCTCCCACAACAATTCCAAAACTGTAGTTTCTATTTAAAAAATGCCTTAGTTTCGTAAAATTATTTATGAAGAAAATAGAATTAGAAATAGTAGCCCTTTCGCACAGCATCACCCAAACCCATTCTTATGCCGTAGTATTGGGTGAAGTAAATGGCCTGCGCCGCTTACCGATAGTAATTGGCGGGTTTGAAGCACAGGCAATAGCCGTTGCCCTGGAGCGTATGAACCCAAGCCGCCCGCTCACGCACGACCTGATGAAAAATTTTATGTTGGCATTTAATGTTGATCTGCACGAAGTAATTATCAACGATCTTCAGGAAGGGGTATTTTACAGTAAATTGGTTTGCAGCAGCGAAAATGATACGGTAGAAATTGATTCAAGGACTTCGGATGCGCTGGCGCTGGCCGTGCGCTTTGGATGCCCCATTTTTACTTATGATAATATTTTAGACAGCGCCGGGATTTTAATGGAAGGCGATGCCAAAAATAAAAAATCAACCGTGCCTGTAACCACTGAAACCGGTGGCAAAGACGATTTAAAGGCTTTATCGCTGGAAGAACTCAACAACCTGCTGAATGAAGTTTTGGAACAGGAAGATTATATCCGGGCCATTGCTATCAGGGATGAAATAAAAGGCAGAAAGAAATGAAAATGGATAATGAATAAATTGAAAATGGATGATTTTTTCAATTCCCAACTTCTCTCAAATATCATATTTTAGTAAATGCCGCAGGCGCTGAATTGGAAATTATTTTCAATTATTCCTTAAATAATTATCCATTAAAAAATAATTACCCATTAAAAATGCTCGTCTTTCCCAACTGCAAAATTAATATTGGTTTAATTATTACCGGTAAAAGAGAAGATGGCTTCCATAATATTGAAACCGTTTTTTACCCCATTCAGTTAAATGACGCATTGGAAATAATCCTTTCTTCCGGCCCTGGCCATCCGCCTGAAACCGTATTTACCCATACTGGCGATCACATTGATGGCGATGAAAAGGATAACCTTTGCCTTAAAGCCTGGCTACTTCTAAAAAAAGATTTTCCTCATTTACCAGCAATAAAAATTCATTTGCATAAAGCTATCCCCATGGGAGCCGGATTGGGCGGCGGTTCCGCCGATGCCGCATTTACATTAGTTGCATTAAATGAAAAATTCGCGTTGAATTTATCGGAAGGCCAATTGAAAGCTTATGCCTTTCAGTTAGGAAGTGATTGCCCTTTCTTTATTATCAATAAACCTTGTATTGCAACAGGATGTGGAGAAATACTACGGCCCATTAATATTTCGTTACAGGGCCTTCAGCTTATATTGGTAAACCCCCGCATTCATGTAAATACCAGGTGGGCATTTTCACGGCTTAACATTACGCCTGATGGGCAAACAATTAAAAAGGTACCGGATGAATCGTTGAAAAAAATCATTTCACAACCTATCGCTAATTGGAAAGGCTTGCTCATAAACGACTTTGAAAAACCCGTGTTTGAAAAATATCCTGAAATTAAAACAATCAAAGAGGCACTATACGAAAAAGGCGCTTTGTATGCTTCCATGAGCGGCAGTGGCAGTAGTGTATATGGCATATTTGATAATTCTTTCCAACACTCCTTTAATTTCCCCAAAAACTATCTTTTGCGGAGCATCTTAATGTAATAAGCTGTTAATTTTTTCTTTAAAAAAATTATCTTTTTCCGTAAGGCATTTGGATATGGTTCCTTTGTAATAAATTGCATGTTCACAAAAAAACACAAATGAAGAAACTATTTATATTTTTTAGCCTGGCCTTCTTTTCAGGCACTGCGGTGTTTTCCCAAACCTCAAAAACCGCATTACCGAAAGACTGGTATTTACAAGATAAAGACAACACCGGCATTTACGGAATAAGCCTTGATAAAGCATATAACTTCGTAAAAGCAAAAAAATTAAAAAGCAAAAAGGTAGTGGTGGCGGTAATAGACAGTGGTATAGATACACTACATGAAGACCTGAAAACCGTTTTGTGGACTAACCCGAAAGAGATACCAGGCAATGGTATAGATGATGATAAGAACGGCTATATAGATGATATTCATGGATGGAATTTCCTGGGTGGCAAAGATGGCCGCAATGTTAAAAAAGACAGTTATGAAGCCGCCCGTATGTATAATAAACTGAAATTGAAATATGGCAGTTTGATACCAGATGAATCTTCTTTAAAACCAGAAGAAAAAGAGGAAGTGGAAATATTTAAAAAGGCGCGGCAAAAAATAGTAGGCGATGTAAACCCTGTTGAAATCACTTTCATGAAAAAATTATTACCCTCATTTTTTAAAAGGCGATTCCGTCATTGCCAAAGATTTAGGTAAAGAAGAATACAATTGTACGGATCTGGAAAAATATACTGCTACTGATGCGGATGCCAAAAAAGTAAAAACCTTATTAATACAACTTTGCAAAGGAAACAGCAGTGATGAAATTACCAACAGGCAGATTATTGATGAATTTGACGGGCAAATCAGAAAGGCGGATGCGGCAAATAATGCCCCCGAAGAATACCGTAAAGAAATTGTAAAGGATGACGAATCAAATATAAACGACCGGTTTTATGGTAATAACGATATCATGACGGCTACCCCATTTCATGGTACACATTGCTCCGGTATAATGGCCGCGGTAAGAAACAATAATAAAGGAATAAATGGGATAGCTGATAATGTACGGATCATGATGGTAAGGGCCGTGCCCGATGGCGATGAGCATGATAAAGATATTGCGCTTGCTATACGCTATGCGGTAGATAATGGCGCACAGATTATCAGCATGAGCTTTGGCAAAGACTTTTCGCCTGAGAAAGAATGGGTGGATGATGCCGTTAAATATGCTGAGAAAAAAGGTGTACTGTTGGTGCATGCCGCGGGAAACGATTCGAAAAATATTGATTCCACAGATAACTTCCCTTCTCCAATATTTAAAGATGGCAAACAAAAAGCTACCAACTGGATTACAGTTGGTGCAAGTGGTGATCCTAAAAATGGTGGTGTTACAGCCCGTTTTAGCAATTACGGCAGGAAGGAAGTAGATATATTTGCCCCGGGTGTGCAAATTTATTCTACCATCCCAGGTGGCAATACCTATGGCAATGCATCCGGAACAAGCATGGCTTGTCCCGTGGTAGCCGGTACGGCGGCGTTTATTTTAGGTTATTACCCTACCCTTAGCGCCCAACAATTAAAATATGTAATTGAAAAATCCGCCAAAGCGCCGGCAGAAGACGTCAATATCCCTGGTACGGAGGATAAAACACCATTAAGTGAAATCTCAAAAACTGGTGGTTTACTGGATGCTTATTTAGCTATCAAATTAGCCGGTACAATAAAAGGAGAAAGAAAAATAGTTAAAGAGGTTTTGCCCAAACCAAAAATGAAAAAATCAAAAAAAGGATAGGGTAATTTCCGAATAATTTTACCGTGGGTTTGCTGAAAACCATTTATCGAACCCACAGTTTTTATTTTTAAATATTACGAAATGCCTAATTCATCGCCCACCAGTAAGCCGGGTTATTTTCAGGTATATATTGACCAGGTAAAAGAAAAGGAGCTAACAGCAGCGTTTACCAATCAATCGCAGGTGATAAAAGATTTTCTGCCTTCCATCACCGAAGAAAAATCAATGTACGCTTATGCGGCAGGCAAGTGGACATTGAAGGAACTACTGCAACATATCATTGATACGGAAAGGATACTTACCTACAGGGCATTATGTTTTGCAAGAAAGGAGCATTCTTCGCTTCCGGGCTTTAATGAAAATGACTATGCAACCGCATCCGATGCGAATAACAGATCGTGGGAAAACCTGACTGCGGAATTTGTTGCTGTACGGCGATCCACCTTGTTTTTATTTGATAGCTTCACCCCTGAAATGCTTGCCGGCAAAGGCACAGCCAATAACAATTCTTTTTCCGTATCCGAATTAGGATTCATCATTGCTGGCCATTTCAATCATCACAAAAGGATTATGGAAGAAAGATATATTAATGGATAATTTTTTAATGGATAATTTAAAAAGATTTAAAACGAACACACCCTACTAAATATTTAATGGCAAATTATTTAGGATAATGGAGCGATGTGAATATTGAAAATTATCAAAAATTGCTCAATATCAATTTTTATTCCCGGGGGCTTCAGTCACGCCACGATTTAAAGCTATATTGCTTTGCAGGATCATTTTATTGGTAACCTTTACCGCTTCATCAACATAAATATCATCCTTTAAGGTATTCAAAAACCGCTTATTCTTTTCCGCCTTTTCTTTATCCGCGGTAAGTTTGGCGTTATCCACTTCAATGTTTTTTACATTTAGCTGATTCGTCAATTTCATTAGCTCTTCCAATTGTTTATAGCTCGTTTTAAGATTCTTTTGATCTGCCTGGTATTTAACGATATTTAAGGAATATACCCTGTCATTTTCTTTATTAATAGAATCAATCTTAATCCTCATTTTTTTGAAAGTGATATTGGCTTTTACCTGCTCACTGGCCGCAGATGCTACTAAATCCGTGCTATAGGTACTTGTCCATGGTTTATAATCAACCCTGGCTATTTCATCCCAGCTCAATGAAGAAGGATTATCCTTTTCACGTGCTTTTGCCAGTTCCATCCTGTCAGGGATAACTACATCAGGAACCACCCCCCTCAACTGTGTAGCGCCACCGCTGATACGATAAAATTTTTGAAGCGTCAATTTAACTGTACCGAGGTCTTCCGCCTTTTTAACTAAAAAAGAATTCTCACTCTCAGGGTTTAAAGGTATAGTGCGCTGTACTGTTCCTTTACCATAAGTAGAGGTACTGCCCACAATAATTCCACGTTTATAATCCTGTATGGCCGCGGCAAATATCTCCGAAGCAGAAGCGCTGAATTCATCTACCAATACGGTTAGCGGACCATCGTACAATATTGTTTTATCCCTGTCCTTCCATTGGTAAGGCGCTTTTTCGTCTCTGCCCTTTACCTGGCAAATAGGGCCATCTTCAATAAAAAGCCCGGCCATCTTTACCACTTCCGGAAGTGAACCTCCACCATTACCCCGAAGGTCAATCACAATACCTTCCACCTTTTCGGCTTTTAGCTTTTCTACTTCCTTGGCCACATCATCCGAACTTCTTGCCCCTTTTGGATCTTCAAAATCCATATAAAATTCAGGCAGATAAATGTAACCTATCTTATGTTCTCCCTTAATGATGGCGCTTTTGGCAAAAGTATCATCCAGTTTAATTTCATCCCGTTTCAAAATAATCACCTTTATGGTGCCATCCGGCTTACGCACTGTTATCCTTACTTCGGTTCCCTTTTCCGCACCACGTATCAGTTTCACCGCATCGGTTACCCCATAGCCAGTAACATCTACAGGCTCTGCAGCACCCTGGCCAATTTTAATGATTTCATCATCTACCCCAATCTCCCCACTCTTCCATGCCGGGCCACCTGTAATCAAACTTGCTATTTTTATTTTACTCTGATCTTCCCTCAACTGAGCCCCAATACCATAAAACTTTCCACTCATCATTTCGTTAAAACCACGGCTATCCTCGGGTGCAAAATAATTTGTATGTGGATCCATACTTCCTGTAACCGCATTTACAAATGAGCTGAACAATTCATCAGAAGTATTGTGATTTTTTAATGTTGTAAAATATCGTCCAATCTGCTTGCGAACCTGGTCCCTTGCTTCCCGCTCAAGCGTACTGTCTGCTTTATAAATGAATTTTTCCTTTTTAATTTCTTTTTTATTAATCCCGCTGTCAGTAGTTTCATCCCTAACTGATTTACCTTTATTTTTTCCCCTGTCATCAATCATATCCGAATACCTGGTAAGCACAAGATACTTTAAACGTTTACGCCATACTTCTTTTCTTTCCTCTTCCGTTGTTGGGAAATTTACTTTTTCACCATCCAAAACAATATTTTCATTCTTACTAAAATCGAACGGCTTACTCAAAATGCTGATAAAATAGGCAGAGGCCTCATTTAGCCGGCGGGTATAGGATTCACTTATCGCATAAAAAGATTCCAGTTTTTCACCATGGATTTCATCATCTATTTTTGTTTCAAATCTTTTGAAACTATCAATATCGCTTTTAAGGAAAATCGTTTTATCATCATCCAAATCTTCGATAAAACGCTTTAAAACCAATTTAGAAAAGGCATCATCAATTTTTTTTGGACTAAAATGCCCCTGTTCCAACAACATCCCAACATTGCGTAAAATTTTTTCGTTTTTTGATTTTGGATTATCATCGGTCCTTCCCTGGGTTTGGAAAGCTAAAAATAAAATTGTTCCTGTCAATACCAGGAATACCGGAAAAAATTTTTTGCTCATAATTATCTGCTGGATTTTTAGCATAAAGTAAAATTAACGGAAAAACGATGGTATTTATTGGATTAACAATTCCTTTTAGTCTAATGTTTTCTTAAAGAATGACAGGTGGTAGATTTTATGTTTATTTATTTTGAAGTTCAGATTGGCCTTGCCTACAACTACTGTGTACTCCCCATTTGGAATTGGTACAAGTGAAAAAAGCCCTGACATTCGCAGAACTTTTTTTTTATGGGTAATCGAGGGGGCTCGAACCCCCGACCCTCAGAATCACAATCTGATGCTCTAACCAACTGAGCTACGACTACCGTTTTTTATTGGATTGCAAAAATAGCTAAAAACATTTCCTGAACAAAATTACATTTTTAAATACTTTTCTATTCTGTTTCTTTGCATCCCTAAATAAATCCAGAACGTTTCAGGGATTACAATTACCAACCTTTTTGCCGCTTTTGACTGTTTTGATGAAAAGTTACATGAGCAATCCCCGCATGAAACCGGTTCTGAAAAAAACTTAAATGAAAAATCGCCGGGCTTAATAATGAAAAAATTGAGGGCATTTTGATAAGCTGTGTTCAAGGAATTAAAATATTTAGAAATTACTGATTACGCAATTGGCCTTATCATTGGACTGGCGTTGATTTTAGTGGTTTTTATCGCAAAGGGGTAACCAATTTTTGATATAATTTCTTTTCTCAACGCTATTCTACCGCTTATCAAAAATCGGGTTTACCCATTAAACTTAATAGGGGAACTTTGGTTTAACATAGCCTGATTTACTTCAATAAAATATTATAAATGAAAACAATTCGCATCATCGCTTTATCATTTTCCCTTCTGATTTCAACCACTTATCTGGCAGCCCAGTTTCCTGGTGGTACCCGGCCGGGAGGACAGAACATGAACATGGGGCATTTTTACGGAAAAGTGCTGGATGCAGCTACCAACCATCCTATTGATGCCGCATCCGTGCAACTTCTTCAAAATAAATTAGATTCCGTTTCGAAGAAAAGGAAGGAGGTAATTGTGTCGGGAATGCTTACTACAAAAAAAGGCGAATTCACTTTGGAGAATTTACCCATTATGGCTTCCTATAAATTAGTAATAACAGCGATAGGCTACAAACCTATTGAACTAAAGCCCGCATTCATATTGAACATGAAGGGCGTAAAACCAGGTGGTGACATGAGTAGCATGCTAAGCGCCGTAGATAAAGACCTGGGTAATATTAAAATGGAAACAGATGCTAAACAATTGGAAGGCGTAACGGTAACCGCTGATAAGCCACTATTAATCATGAGTATTGACCGCAAAATTTTTAATGTCGAAAAAAATTTGGTTAGTGTGGGCGGTACTGCTATTGATGTGATGAAAAATGTACCAAGTCTAAACGTGGATATTGATGGCAATGTTACATTGAGAAACGCAGCGCCCCAGATATTTGTAGATGGCAGGCCTACCACCATGACTTTAGAACAAATACCTGCGGATGCGATTGCTACGGTTGAAATCATAACAAATCCTTCCGCAAAATTTGATGCTTCTGGTGGTGGTTCAGGAATACTGAACATCGTTTTAAAAAAGAACCGAAAAGCCGGCTATAATGGAAGTGTACGGGCAAGTATTGATAGCAGGGCAAAGCCTGGCTTTGGCGGAGATATAAACATCAAACAACAAAAAATAAATTTTTTCGCGGCAACACAAATGGGGTTTCGTAAAAGCATTTCAACGGTTAGTACCGACCGGACAGACTTTTTTAACAAGGCGACGGCTCATCTTAAACAAGCTAATGGCCCGATTGGAAAAGGTTTTTTTGGCTTTGGAAGAATGGGGCTGGACTTTTTTATGGATAACAGGAATACCTTCAGCTTTGCGGGCAACATTGTCAGGGGGCAATTTAAGAATGCCGATCTGATCAATATTAACAGGGATACCACATATACCAACTATATTATCAAAGACTTTGGCAACCGCAATAGTAACAGCGTTTTTAATTTTACCAATTATGGATCAACCTTAAGTTATAAGCACAATTTTACAAAGGCGAATAAGGAAATCACCGCGGATTTAAATTATAATTACAGCAAGAATAATAATGACAATCAAATTTCCACACAATACTTTTTTCCGGATACCAATCCAAAGACCCCACTCATATTTCAAAGTTCATCAGGGGGGGGAACCACAAAATTTCTTACCGCACAAACAGATTACTCCAATCCTGTTTCAGCTACCGTGAAAATAGAGGCAGGTGCCCGCATCGCCCTTAGAAATTATAATAGTTTCAATGATAACTTCATCAAAGATCCATCCACCGGAAAAGAAATTTCACTTTTATCTTTGAACAACAGCTACCAATATACCGACAGGGTGATGGCAGCTTATGGCACATTTGCACAGCAACTTAAAAAATTCAATTACCAGCTTGGGCTTAGGGTAGAAAGTTCAAAGTATGATGGCGAACTGATCAACCGGAACCAAAAATTTGCCAACGAATTTCCATTCAGCCTGTTTCCCAGCGCATTTGCTACTTATAAGCTTACGGAAATGCAGGACATTCAACTGAATTATTCCCGAAAAATTAACCGGCCTAACTTTTTTCAACTTATTCCCTATATTGATTATACCGATTCGCTCAACCTTAGTAAAGGCAATCCCGGCCTGGTTCCGGAGTTTACCAGCCTGATTGAATTTTCTTATCAAAATCAATTTAAAAACGGGCATAACCTGCTATCA
>JAVHOI010000315.1:0-2005 GCA_036169975.1 Ferruginibacter sp.
ACGGAAGCTGCGGCTCAATCCAATTATGTGCTCGAACAAATATTTTTTGAAGGTATAAATTTTAGAGAGGATATTGGGTTTGAATTCGGATAATAAGGTTGTTTGTTGATGGATGATAATTTATATCCCGAAAGCAGAAAATTTCAAGTCAACAACCATCAACCATCAACCCTCCACTATCAACGCCTGGTTTCCACAAAATATTGAAAAATAAAGTATTTGCCATTGTTAATTCAAATAATTTACTTGAACTTCGTCCAATTATTTACATTCTACTTTTCTCTATATAAACTATGGGTCTTTTTAATTTTTTCACGCAGGAAATTGCCATGGACTTGGGTACCGCAAACACCCTGATAATATTTAACGATGAGGTAGTAGTAAACGAGCCTTCCATTGTTGCGTTGGACAGAAACAATCCCAAAAACATTTTAGCGGTGGGTAAAAAGGCGTTGATGATGCATGAAAAAACCCATGAAAGTATCCGCACTGTTCGTCCGTTGAAAGACGGTGTTATAGCGGATTTTAATGCGGCCGAACTGATGATACGGGAAATGATCAAAATGATCTACCCCAAAAAACCCTGGTTTGCCCCAAGCTGGAGAATGATGATCTGTATCCCCAGCAGTATTACCGAAGTAGAAAAACGTGCCGTTAGGGATAGCGCAGAACAGGCGGGCGCCAAGGAAGTGTACCTGATTCACGAACCCATGGCCGCCGCACTCGGTATAGGTATTGACGTAGAGGAACCGGTAGGCAACATGATTATTGATATTGGGGGTGGCACTACCGGCATTACGGTAATCGCCCTTGCAGGTATTGTTTGCGATCAGAGTATCAGGATTGCCGGAGATGAATTTACAGCCGACATAATGGAAGCGCTTCGTCGTTATCATAGTTTATTGATTGGCGAACGCACCGCCGAGCAAATTAAAATTCAGGTGGGCGCCGCGATGAAGGATCTTGAAAATCCTCCGGATGATATTCCCGTAAATGGCCGTGACCTGGTTACGGGTATCCCCAAACAGGTTTTTGTAAGTTACCAGGAAGTCGCCGAAGCTTTGGATAAAAGTATTTTCAAAATTGAGGAAGCCATATTAAAGGCGCTGGAAACCACACCACCCGAATTGGCCGGTGATATTTACCGCCGCGGTTTATATTTAACAGGCGGTGGATCACTTTTAAGGGGTCTCGATAAACGTATCGCCGCAAAAATTAAATTGCCGGTACATGTGGCTGACGATCCCTTGAAAAGTGTGGTAAGGGGAACAGGTATCGCCTTAAAAAACTACGATAAATATCCATTTGTAATGCGTTAGGCACTACCAACAATATCCGCCGGTTGGCGAAAAAAGATAAAGCTCTTTTTTGGTATGAAGACTTTTCTACATTTCATAATTTCAGTTTTCTCCATCCGGAGAGGGTTAGGAGGGGCGTTATATGCGTAACATTTTTCTATTCATCCGAAGTTATTTTAATTTTATCATTTTACTGTTATTGCAGGTGTTTAGCATTTATTTAATCGTGCATTACAATACTTATCACAATGCGGTGGCTTCGGGTTTTATGAATGAAATAACAGGTAAGATAAATACACAATATAATAAGATTGATAATTATTTTGATCTTAAAAAAACCAATGCCCAACTGGCAAAAGATAATGAGCGCTTAAGAAACCTTTTAAAAGAAAATTTTGAAAGGCCTGATACCGCCACCAAATTGGTAACCGACTCCATACCTTACGATACACTGGGTAATCGCCGAAAATGGCTGCAACTTTCCGCCAAAGTGGTTTCAAGTTCCGTCTCGGCCCAAAATAACTTTATCGTTTTGGCCAGGGGTTCGGCTCAGCAATTAAAAAAAGATGAGGGCGTGATTGACCCGAATAATGGGGTTGTTGGCATTATAACCGATGTAAGCGAAAACTTTGCCGTAGTTATGAGCCTGCTGCACAAAGACAGTAAAATAAGCGCTAAATTAAAAAATGGTGGAGATGCGGGTCAGG
>JAVHOI010000316.1:0-9506 GCA_036169975.1 Ferruginibacter sp.
TTTACCAATATCGCCGCCAGCCTCCATACAACCGTGGCACATGTATCCTTGTCACTATCCAGTTTTTTTATCGGGATATCCATTGGGCAGTTTTTATATGGGCCACTGCTTGATCGGTATGGCCGTAAAAGGCCGCTCTACGCAGGGCTTTCGCTATATTTAATTGCGTCAGCATTATGTGCGGTGGCAGGATCCGCCGACAGCCTGATCGCCTTACGATTTTTGCAGGCATTGGGTGGTTGTGCTGGTATGGTTGCATCAAGGGCGATGGTAAGGGATCTTTTTGATGTAGCGGATAACGCCAAAGTATTTTCAATGCTGATGCTGGTAGTAGGCGTATCGCCCATTATCGCACCTACATTGGGTGGTTATATTACGGCATCCTTTGGCTGGCATTATGTTTTTGTGTTGCTGACCATTATGTCGTTTGTATTACTGGCGGCGGTTCATTTCTATTTGCCCGAAAGCCGAAAACCTGATCCAAACTATTCATTAAAACCACCGGCGATTATGAGGAATTTTTGGAGCGTATTAAAAGAACCACAGTTTTATACTTACGCATTTACGGGTGCTATCGCGGCTGCCGGACTGTATGCATATATAGCAGGCTCACCATCCGTTTTTATGGAAATTTACAAAGTGTCGGAAAAGCAATATGGGTGGATCTTCGCACTCGTGGCCGCAGGCCTCATACTTTCCACTCAAATCAATAGTTTGTTGTTGCGAAAATATAAAAGCGAACAGATTATTCCCGTAGCATTATTTTGTCAAAGCCTAGCCGGCATTGGCCTGTTTGTGGGTTCGATAAATGGTTGGATAGGCCTGGCTGGTACCATTCTGTTCATTTTAATTTTTCTAAGTTGCCAGGGGTTTACTTTTCCTAATTCTTCCGCGCTTTCCATGGCGCCGTTTAGTAAAAATGCCGGAAGCGCTTCCGCTTTAATGGGTGCTATTCAAATGGGGATTGGTGCATTTACTTCCGCGGTGGTAAGTTTCTTAAGCAATCACACCGCCCTGCCCATGGCGGGTGTGATGGCCAGTACCGCTATCATTAGTTTTTGTATGTTAATGATCGGTGGGAGGATCATACGGTATAAAGCTACCCTCAAGGAAGTAGAAGAAGAAACAGTGGAAATGATTTGTAATTCCTGATGAAGAGGGATGAATGATGAGGGAACGCCTCGCTCATTTTTTTTCAAAAACAATGCGGTAGTGTTCCATTATTTCCCTTTCAAAGCATACCATTATCGGGCTTATTTTGAAAACCTGCCAGAGATGGCTCAATTTTTTTTGCCGGATAAGGGGTAGTATCAGGCGGATGTACAAAGCATATTTTTTCAGGTTGAAACTCCTGAGCATTTTTCTCCATTGCCTGATGGTTTCAATATAATCCAACCTGCCGCTGCTGATATTTACCAGTTTAAAATAAGGCGCTGCCGTGCGTATTATCATTTCAGAATTGTATGGCAGCCATGAACCCGGCAGGTGCCTGGCGGTTAATGCTACAAGATATTCATCTGAATTTTTATCTGCATGGATATTCATCGCATCTGCTTCAATCATGTTTTTTCCAAAGGCCATGGTTTGCAAAAAAAATCTTCCGCCTTTTGGTAAAAGATCAGCTACGGTTTTAAAAAAATCGCCGTAAACTTTTTCCTGAAGGCCGTTTTTATATTCTTCAAAAGAACAAAAATGTTCAAAGGCGCCGATGGATACCGCCGCATCAAAAGTGCCGAAGTCGGTTGGTTTTACGGTTCTGCAATCTTTAATATAAACATCAAAACCATTTTTTTTGCAGGCCCGGTATTGACCGTCTGATAAAGTGAGGCCAATTGCCCGGACATTTTTTGAATCCCTGATGTATTTCAAAAACGGGCCCCAGCCGCTACCTAATTCTATCACCTTGCTGCCTTCATGAATGCCAAGCTGATTGGTGATAAACCGATGTTTGGCTAATTGGGCTTCTTCCAATGTCATGGAAAAATTACCATTGTACATCGCCGCGCTAAAATCCGCGGTTTCTCCAATGCCCATACGAAAAATTTCATCAAGGGTTGTGTAGGTAAAGTCAATATCCTGTTTGTTTGCCATGTCATGTTTTTTTTGTATCCAGGTAAAATAGTGGTTTGGGAAATAAAGGGATACGAAAATAAAAGTAAAAATTAATGGGGTCTTTGTCAAGTGGTGCATCATCCATCAGTCTTTTTATCGCATTGGCTGCAAAAATGGTATTACCAACTTCAATGGGTGCGGGGCAGTGTTAGCTGAAATAAGGCGGCGAAATAACTAGGTGTTTCAAATAAAAGGCTACAATTTTATTGTTATAGTATCAACAGGTATTTACAGCCTTGCTATTTTTTGAATTACAATTTTTTCATCGAAACTTTGATCATGTTTTCGTTGATCCTGTATTTTTCTTGCAACCGTCATGCCTTTAAAAACGCTTCCAAAGGCGGCGAAGCCAAGTGTGTCTCCGGCATTCAGGTTTCCATAATCAAATTGGGTTTGATCGCCGATGCAAATAAAAAATTCGGTATTGCCTGTACCGGGTGTAGTTCTGGCAAGAGAAATAGTACCATTGGAATGTGTTAGCCCGGTTTGTTTGGTTGACTCATGTACAATACCTGGTACAGAAGGGTGTTGCTTATCATTCGTTTGCCAGATGCCGCCCTGGATAAGCCCTGTATTGCCTGCCGGGCTTAATCCCTCAAGCAATACTACCCTGTAAAAGGAACCGTTATTGTAATAACCGGAATCAATATAGGATAAAAACGCGGCTACGGTCTTTGGCGCTTTTTCAGGAAAAAGCTCCACCTCAATATCGCCGTAGGAAGTGAATATTACGATGTGTGGATTTTTATAATCTGGCTGGTCGCAGCCAAATAAAAGAGTTGAAAGGAGGATAAAGATGAGCTTGTTCATGCCTGTAAATTAAATAATTTTGGTGTCAGGCGCTTCATCTTTTATTATTTAAAGAGCCAATGTTTATATGGCCCGGCTGCTGATGGGACCTGTTGAAAAAAAATTATGGCAAAAATATCCGGTTATATGAAACTGTGGGAATCGCAAAAACATTAAATGACCATTTTGTTTATCGCCCTGATAAAAAAATGATCATTTTATGGCAGTGGATTTTCTAAACCGTAGTAAGCCTTACATTGATAGCATTGGCACCTTTAGGCCCCATTTCTACTTCAAATGTCACTTTGCTGTTTTCTTTGATATTGTCTAAAAACGCATTCATGTGAACAAAAACACTTTCCTGTGATGCCAGGTCTTTTATGAAACCATAGCCCTTCGATTCATTAAAAAACGTAACGGTTCCTTTCCTGATAAGATCGGCGGGGTCAAAAGGTTTTTGTTTTGGAACACCAATTTCAATGTCTTCCACATTTATTTTAATCTTTTTCCTGGGATCAGGTGGGGTAGAGGAAAGATTGCCGTTTTCATCAATATACGCCAGCATATCATCAAAGCTTTTTCCATCTTTGGCGTTTTCCTTCCGTTCCTGTCTTTTTTCCTCCTTATCCTTTTTATTTTTCTGTTTTTTCTTTTCTCTTTCTTTTTTACTCCAGGTTTCCTGTGATTTAGCCATAATTTTTCTTTATTATTTTTTAGGTTTTTTGTTATTGGGATGAATGATTAAATATCGCGGCACACAATAAATTTCGCCTGCAAATTTGGTTGAAGGTACAAAATTTCTTTTCCTTCCGTTAAATGTATATGAAAAATCCTTGTATAAATGCCACCTGACTAATTATTATTAAATCTGATCCGGTCATTTATTGAACCTTAAGCAACATAAATAACGATGGGCCGTATTGCCGGGATCCAATTTATCCGCAGCCTGCAAAGAAAGATAATTTTCCAATTTCATAACAATTGTCAAACAGGAATTAAGCACCTTCGCATCATAAAAAAATTAAGAATGGAATTAGCACCCGAATATTTTAACCGCCTGGTAATGGAGCGTCGGTCCGTATTTCCGGCACAGTTTGATACCACCAAAAGGGTACCTGATGACATCATCAGGCAAATAATTTTGAATGCCACCTGGGCGCCCAACCACGGGCAGGCGGAACCCTGGTTTTTTAAAATATTTACGGGCAACGGCCTTCAAACCCTTGCGGATATCCAAAGCGGTTTATACAGGGAAGAAGCCGGTGATCTTTTTAATAAAGGCAAATTCCTAAAATTGCGGGAGCAACCCCTACTGGCATCCCACATTATTTCAATTGGAATGAAAAGGACCACCGGCAAACAAATTCCGGAAATAGAAGATATAGAAGCGGTAGCCTGTGCCGTACAAAATATTTATTTATCCGTTGCCGCTTATGGGTTAGGGGGTTACTGGACAACGGGAGGCATCACCTACCTCGACAAAGCAAAATTTCATTTTGGCCTGTCGGCAACTGATAAATTATTGGGCTTCTTTTATATTGGACAGATAGCAATACCCTCACCCGGGGGCAAACGAAAACCAATGGAAGAAAAAGTAGAGTGGGTCACCAATTGATTTAATAAATAATAAATACCGCGGCTGTTTTTAATTTACCGGTTTTGCTGATAATACGCGGATGTACGGATGGAGTGATGATTGAAAGTGTAAACAAAAAAAATATTGCCATAAATTTGTACAATGCCACATTAGCATGATCAGTGAATAATTTCGCTTTACTTCAAATTTTACAAATCAAAGGTGCCGTTTTTTTTTGCGGTATATATTTTTGATCTTTATTATCAGATTATTTTTTCTACCTTGAATAATTAAAATTCAATTGTCAGTTTGTTTAATCTATTCTTTCGGCCGGGGCAACCTGATTTATTGTTTTGCCGTTTAAATGTTGAAATGTTGTAATTTAATATTTTCCTTTTTATATCGAAGTTGGCGGGTTTTCCCAAGTGTAAAATTTTCATTAGTGAAAAATCTACTGTTAACGATTTTTTTTATTGGTGTTTTGTTTACTTCTTTTGCGAATCATACCAAAGGGGGATGGATATATTATAAGTACGTGGGATCAGGCGCTACGGCTAATTCCGCCAGATATCAGATCACCCTTAAAATTTACACGGAATGTATTCTGAATGCGAACCAATGGTGTCCTGACGTTAATATTTCAATTTTTGATGCAGGAAATAATACCTTGTTCCAGGCGGTTAATGTACCCAATAATGCCGTCATTGATATTCAAAATTGTACAAGGCAGGAGTGCCATCCGTGTATCAGTGATATACCCAACATTTGTTACAAAATCGCTACGTTTGAATTTGTAATAGACCTTCCGGTTAATGAGGCAGGATATGTAATTTCTTACCAGCGTTGTTGCCGCATCGCCAATATTATTAATCTTCAGCCGGGGTCCAGTACAATAGGTGATACCTGGACGGTTAGTATTCCCGGATCAAATGGAATGGATCCACTGGCATACCAAAATTCGAGCGCTTTGTTTTCGCAAAATGATACCGCAATTATTTGCAAGGACAATTATTTTACTTTTAATTTCAGCGCAATAGATCCTGACGGCGACTCTCTTGCTTATGCTTTTACTGATGCCTATTACGCCTCACGGGGTAATGGTGGCCAGTGTAATGGCCTGTCGGATGCACCGCCATATACTTATGTAAATTACCAGGCTCCGTTTTCGGGTAGCCAGCCTTTGGGAGTGGGCGTTACCATCAACCCTATTACAGGCATTGTAAGCGGTATTGCACCTGCTGTGCAAGGCACTTATGTGCTTACCTGTACTGTAACCGAATATAAAAAAGGCACTAATATTGTAAAATCCACAGTGCATAAATCATTGCATATAAGCGTAGCCGATTGTTCCCTGACCCAGGCGGTATTAGATGCTGAATATTACAGTTGTGATGGCTTTACCAAATCATTCAGCAACCAGGCTACGGGCGGTAATATTCAAACGTATTTCTGGGATTTTGGGGTAGCCGGTATTTTCAATGATACCTCCAATACCTCCAATCCTTCCTTTACCTATCCTGATACCGGCACCTATATTTTAAAATTAGTGGTAAACAAAAACCTTCCCTGTTCCGATTCCACTTTGTCTGTTGTAAAGGTATATCCCGTTTTCACCCCCGGGTTTTCCGTGCAGGGCCAGTGCAAAAACACGCCTATCCGCTTTCTTGACGGAACCACCACCACTTACGGAATTGTAGATTACTGGCAATGGAATTTTGGAGATATATCATCCGGCAGCAATTCATCACTCCAGCAAAATCCTACCCATAATTATGGAGCGGAAGCGAATTATACGGTATCGCTGACAGCCGCCAATAATAAGGGATGCAGGGGCGTAGTAAGTAAAATTGTTTTAATAACAAATAAGCCGGCATTGAACCTAACCAACGATACGCTGATCTGTATTATTGATACCCTGCAATTAAATGCTGTTGGATTAGGAACAGTTTTGTGGAGCCCAAATTATAATATTAACAACATCAATTCCTTTTCACCATTGGTAAGCCCCAAAGAACCAACAAAATATTATGCCACACTTTCTGATCCTTACGGTTGCATCGGAACCGATTCCGTTTTTGTAAATGTAATAAGTGAAGTAACCATTAGCGGCAGAACTGATACCACTATTTGCCAATCCGATCCGGTCTTACTTTACTTATCCGGTGATGCATTACATTATTCCTGGATCGAAAATCCATCCGCAGGCAGTTTAAATGACCCCTTCCTAAAAAATCCTGTGGCAGCGCCACTAACCAACACTACGTATCGGGTAAAGGCCAGCATTGGTAAGTGTTTTGCACAGGATGATATTACAATAAATGTAGTACCCTATCCAAATGTAATTACGGGTTCGGATACTACTATTTGTTTTGGCACATCGGCGCAATTACATGCCACAGGTGGCAGCTTTTATTCCTGGAGCCCCGGTACTTTTTTAAGCAACGGGATAATCCCCAACCCTGTATCTGTAAAGCCGGTTGTTAATATCAGTTATACGGTAACGGTATTGGATACGCTGGGATGCCCCAAACCTGTTACCAGTTCAGTGCTTGTAATGGTTGTAAAAGTAAATGCCGATGCCGGGCCACGGGATACCGCTATCGTGCTGGACCAGCCTTTGCAACTGAATGCGATTGGAGGCACTATTTACCAGTGGAGCCCTTCACTATGGCTTAATAACAATCGCATAAGCAATCCAATTGCGTTGCCGCAAAATGATATTGAATATATGGTAAAAGTGAGCAATGCTTTCGGTTGTTTTGATTATGACAGTGTTCATGTAAAGGTTTTTAAAGTAGCCGCGGGCATTTATGTTCCTACTGCATTTACTCCCAATGGCGATGGGCTTAATGATTATTTCAGGCCGGTTTCCCTGGGCCTGAAGTCCCTGGATGTGTTTAGAATATATAATCGCTGGGGCCAATTAATATACAACGATACAAATATTGAATCTGAGGGCTGGGATGGAACTTATAAAGGAAATAAACAGGAACCTGCTACTTACGTTTGGCATGCCGAAGGAACGGATTACAGGAATGAAAAGTTGAAACGGAAGGGCTATGTAGTATTGATCAGGTAAAGACGGACCAACTGGCTCCTAAAGGGGATTATCACCCGGCAATAAACTCACTGAAAACAAACCCATTGAAAACTAAGGCTGATAAGGTACACCCATTTAGTAGCCGGGAGAGAATGAAATTTTCAAATATTTTCCCTTTTAAAACATTTGGGTTATCTCAGCATTATAGCCGGGGTTCGCCTGCAAAATACCTTTGTTTACCGGCATTTATCAATGATCTGCCTAATGTCTCTTTACCGATTTATAAATCCAAATTATATTTGTGTTGTAAAAATTATAAGCAATGGAAAACATAAAAAATTTCAGAGACAGGGAAAGCGGCCGGGTTGTGGGTGGTTTAATACTGATAGGCATTGGTGTTGCATTACTATTACGCAATATAGGTTTTTTCATGCCCGGGTGGTTGTTTAGCTGGCCAATGATATTGATACTGGTGGGTATTTACACAGGGTTCAAACACAAATTCAGAAATTATGCCTGGCTCATTTTAATTGCAGTGGGATTCTTCTTTCTCGTAAGGGAATTTATTCCGTCCTTAAGTCTTGAGCCATTGTTTTGGCCTATATTGATTATTGGAATGGGATTGCTTTTTATTTTCAGGTCCCGTGCAAAAAACTGGTTGGATTTTAAATCAGGTTATGAAAGCAATAGCGGTAATGTTCCTACAGGTTCTTTGCCAAACCAGGTTAATGCGGCCTCTATGGATAGTAGCGACTACTTGTCTGTTGAATCCGTTTTTAGTGGTGTAAATAGAAATGTAGTTTCTAAAAATTTCAGCGGTGGCTATATCTCTTCTGTTTTTGGCGGAGCCAAAATTGATCTTAGCCAGGCGGATATAAACGGCCAGGTAATTATTAAATTTGATATTGTGTTTGGTGGCGCAAAATTAAAGGTATCGCCACATTGGGTCATTCAAAATGAGATTAATGGTGTGTTTCACGGCGTAGATGATAAAAGGAATTATATTCCTTCAGTAGCAATTAACCCCTAAAAAGTGTTTATATAGGAGGATCGGCTGTGTTTGACGGAATAGAAATAAGGAGTTATTAAAGTGAATGCCGAATGAGCAACCGGCTATTATTAATCAACCATCAGCATCCATCAGTTAATTACGGTTAACAACCATAGCGCAGCAATCTGCGGCCATGAAAAGTAATAATGTGCATTCCATTCTCATTAATAGCAAAGAGTCTTAACTAAAGGTGCATGCCGGGAAGGTTTACCTTAACCATACTATTGCCGTCACCATTTTTAAATAGTACTAAATACATTGCTTTCCTCCCTGGCTTTTGTCCGCACTAAACAAGACCATTCTTTAAACTGTAAATTTCAGGATATATGTTTTGCCGCTTCATGATATTTTCATTACTGCAACTTTAATTCTCCGGGTATCAATAAATTTTTACCTGTTTCCACAATCATAATTCCACCGGGCAATACATGCTGCGAAACATTTAAAATACACCGGCCTCCAGGGCTGTGATTGATGATAATGCTATCTCCCGAAAGAAGTTGTGATGATGGTATGTAATTGTCTTTCCAGTTAGCAGCTAAATTCCAATTTCCATTACCAATAAAAATAAATTTATGAGGGATGGTTGCAAAATCCACATTGATATTTTTCGCCGTATCGCTCCATGAATTAATGGTGACCGCTGTTCCGGGCCATGAAAGTGTTTGGTTGTAATAAACCTGCGAACTCCCGTTTTCCTTATTAAATTGTATGGTGTAATTTCCGGGTGGCACAAACAAATAATAAAAATTTTCCGTACTATCGTGCCATGCTTCATACAGGGGATTGTTGACGCCAACATTGTAACCAAATGCCGTAATTCCACCCTGCACGGAAACGCCATTGTTTTTAAATGTTCCCGTAATCAATCCTCCTCTTCGCATAACGGCATTGATATTTTTTATCGTATCAGTTGATGGAATTATATGAACAGTATC
>JAVHOI010000317.1:0-9468 GCA_036169975.1 Ferruginibacter sp.
GTGCCGCGAAAACATTTACTGGCCGGTGATAATAAAATGCCGGATCGAATGCCATGCCAGTTCCTACACAGGTACCTTCTACCTGCCCTTTATCATTCACCTTAGTTGCCACTGCATTCCAGGCAAGCATTGCCATTGGCCCGTAAGTGAGTGGATCGAGCCAGCCTTTGTTGCATGCATGAGCGATACAATACGCATAAATAGCAGTGGCAGAAGTTTCAAGGTAAGAATCGTTTCTATCAAGCAACTGGTGCCAGAAGCCTTTATCAGTCTGGTATGCAGCCAACCCTTTTGCATGTGCTTTTAATTGCCGCAATACAAAAGGCCTTCCGGGATGATTTTTGGGCAATACATCCAGCAACTCCACCATTGCCATCAGTGCCCAGCCATTGGCCCTGGCCCACCTGAATTCCGGATGCGTTTCCATACCTTGTACCCAACCATGCATATAAATGCCTTTATCCTTATTAAACATCCGCTCACTAAATTGTTTCACCTGTTTTACCGCATCATCAAAATATTTTTTATCGCCTGTCAACTTCCCCATCTGTGCCAATGCGGGTACACCCATGTAAAGGTCATCGAGCCATATCGTATTTTTCTGGGGACGCATCCTTGCCAATGTTCCATCCGGTAAACGGTATTCTTTTTTTGCGACAAAACCAATCAGGTTATCAATCACCGGCCTCAGATCATTATTTAAACCGGTGGTGGTGGCTTTAATCATTGCAGCACATACCGCACCGGCATCATCCAATGCCTTTGGTTCTATTGGTTGCCTTAAAGGGTAGTTATTTGTTTCATAAACTCCTGCTGCTTTTAACTTTTTTATTGCCGGAATCCATTTGGCTAAAAACGAAAATCTTTTTTTTACATAATCGCTGTATTTTTTATCCCCGGTGGTTTCCGCGGTTAGCAACATGCCAGAATAGGTAACGCCCCATTCGTAACTGGTTAGCCTGAAGTCGCCCTGCTGCACGGTTGTGTTGGTATCCGTTTTATCAATTTCATTTACCTGCTCGCCGGTTTGCCGGTTGATCATTTGCGCAGGAGTAACTTTGTCCAGATAATTAAAGATCCTGTCCAGCACTTTTTTTATTTCCTCTTTTGCCATAGGCTCATAAGGCGTAGGGTAATCTACCTTTAATGCATGTAAAGGTGCATTGGCATCGGTACCTGGTTTTGCCTGGGCTTTCGCGGCATCCATAAATATTAGTGCGGGAATTAAAACCAATAATATTTTTTGCATGTGGTAAATTTAATTTTAGTACAAGATATTATTAAAAGTATAAGGACGGTACAAATTACATTTACCGCCCTTTACCAACTGCTAAATGAGAAAAAATTAATACCCTATATTTTGCATTGCCTGTTTTTGTGGTCCTGTCAGCGCAACCCCTCCAGATTGAATTCCATCAAGAAAAGTTTGTGGTATAGGCCTTAAAGTATGATAGTCTTTAATGTTTGAAGCCGCATCAGGATTAAATGCTTTAGCACGGGCCACTAAGGTTTTAGTGCGGGACAAATCTTCCCAGCGTTTGTATTCACCGGCAAGCTCACGGGAACGCTCATTTAACAAAAAGCATAACATCCTGTCATAAGGAGATGAATAACCAAGCGTAGAAATTATATATTCATCCTGTGCCGGCAATGGCGCAATACCTTCAACAGATAAACTGGTTGCTGTTGTAGGTGGCGCTAATAAATCAAGATTATTAGATTCGCAATAAGAATTCTCTGGCATAAAAGAAAAAGGTATTCCTGCCTGTAAAGTCGCATTACTGGCACCACCACCGTCATAATATGCTGTACGATTTTCGCCGGTTTGATATTGCGCCCTTGCTCTTACAGCATTAATATATGGCAAAGCATCAGTAAATGCACCAGTTCCTGCTGCAGCCAGACGAATCTTAGCTTCGGCAGCAATTAAATAAGTTTCGGCACTACGAGCCAATGTAATATCCCTAAGTCCTCTTACATCATTAAAACCACCAACACGGGAACCATCAAAAAATTTACTTAAAGATGGAAAACGCGGTTCAACAAATAATGCCCCATCATTTGTAGCTCCGTTGGGATAAGCCACATAAACGTTTGCAATGGGTTTGTTTGTTCTTGCATAAGGAACAGTATTCAGCAACTTGTAAGAAGCAAAACGAGTATCCCCAGGCTGATTGATTACGTACATGATGCCTACATCACTTGTTGTATGAGAACCCGAAGGTTTATTTACTAAACTCTTGGTTCTAAAACTCTTCCAAAATCTTGAATCATTCACCAAATCGTACACTCTATACATAAAATAATTAGTACCTAAACGGCTAAATGGCCTATCGCCACTAAGGTCACGCTTCATAAAAGGTAAATCATCGTAACGGGATGCATAATAAAGATGCTGCGTATTAGAACCACTGGCAGAAGCATCGGCGGTAAACTGAGCAGATAAAATTATTTCACTCAGTTTTTCATTTGCCCCATCAACTGTAGTGTACTTCCATAAATCACCAAAGTTTGGCGCCAATGGATGATTGGCAATGACGGCATCGCACAAAGGCACAATAGCAGCCAGGTCAGCCGCTTTTGTAGAAGCATTCCAGGAATCATTAATTTCGCTGGCACGGCTTAAATAAGTTTTAGCTAAAAAATGTGCTGCAGCATCTTTGGTTATTTTTGCAGGAAAACCCGTATTACCTAACAAAGTAGATGCTTGAGTAAAATCAGTAATAATTTGTGCATATACATCTTTTGGCGAAGCCCGGGTAAACTCTAATTCAACACTTGTACTTGGCGTAGTTTTTAAGGGAACAGCTCCATACTGGCTTACCAACCTTAAATAATTATATGCTCGGAAAAAGTACCCTTCGCCCAAAGCCGTTTTCTTAATGGCATCCGCAGTAGAAGTACTTGCACCTGCATTTTGGATAATGAGGTTAGCATAACCAATGCCAAAGTATAAATTATCCCATTGTGCATTGGCAGTGATGGTATTGCCATTAACGGCAGAAATAAAAGATGCTAAACCATTACCATAAGAATTAAATGCCGCATTGGAGTTGTCGCCTCCTACATGAAATTCATCTGTACCATAGCACATGTTAGAAAATGCATGCTCTCCATTAAATGGGGTATTAAAAACCTGGTAATAAGTACCATTTACCAGGGAGAGGATACCTTCATCAGTTTTATAAAATTCCAAACTTCTTGCTGATGTAAGGTTTTCATCCAGGAAAGATTTTTTGCAGGAAGGAGCAATCATTACAAATGCGATGATTACCATATTGATAATAAATTTATTATTTTTCATACTTCAATGTTTTATTTTATTTTAAAATGCTGCATTTATACCAAGAGTAATACCACGATTATAAGTAAAAGAAGCTGCATCCATATCCATAAACTTTATTTTTGAAAACAGCATACCTGGATTTGCCACCTGGATATATGCTCTTAAACCTGACATAGTCATTGTTTTTAAAAGCTTACCTGTTATATTATATGATGCGGAAATGTTTCTGATTTTTATAAAAGATGCTTGTTGGTATCCCAACGAAGTAGAATAAAGGTCTCCGCTGCCTGTCGAATAAATTGGTTTTTGATACTCGGCATTTGTATTGTTTTCTGTGTAATAATTAATCAATCGTGTGCTGGCTCTGGCTACCTGGGCTTCTCCGCCGGTATTAAACATGTAGTTTAAACGGCCATATAAAAAGACTGAAATTTCAAAGTTTTTATAAGAGAAGCTGTTTGTCATACCCACTATCCATCTTGGCCTGGTATATCCTACAATTACCATGTCATTGTTTGCATCAATTTTATTATCGCCATTCTGATCTACAGGCCTCACATTGCCTGCTGAGAAATTGCTTCCGGCGAACAGTTTATAGGCGGCTGAATCCCCCGCATGCCATAAACCATTAGCCTTATAACCATAAATAATACCAATTGGCTGGCCAATAAACCATCTGTTAAGAATATCATCCTGTTTACCATTTGCTAAAGAAACAATTTCTTCCTTTTGCCAGGAGGCATTGAAAGTAGTTGTCCATTGAAAGTCTCTACTGCTAATATTTATTGTATTTATATTGATATCAATACCCTTGTTTGAAGTTTGCCCAATATTTTGAAAAGTAGAACTAAAGCCGGTAACCGTAGGAATACTGCGTGCCATCAGCAAATCTTTGGTTTGAGACGTATAAACATCAATTGCACCTGAAATTCGTTTTTTAAACAAAGAAAAATCTAACCCCACATTATATTGTGTTGTTTTTTCCCAGGCAAGTGCCTGATTTGCGAAAACCGCGGATGGAAGGGATCCGGCAGTAATTGTACTTACAAAAGGATAAAATAATGGTGTAATAGCGCCTTTTGTCGCGTATGCATCAATGGCCGAATTGCCCGTAACACCAGCCCCTACGCGGAGTTTTAAATCATTGACCCAATTAACATTTTTCATGAAATTTTCCTGGTTAATACGCCATGCCACTGCAGCACTTGGAAACACTGAATATTTATTACCTGGCGCAAATTGTGAAGCACCATCCCTGCGGGCAGATACGGTTAATAAATACTTATCGTCGAAACTGTAATTCAATCGAGCCATATAGCTAAATAATTGTGTTTCTATTAATGCGGCATTAGGAGTGATACTGAGATTAGCTGCAGGGATAGTGTTCTTATTCAACTCATTCCATTTTTGGCTTGCAAATGGAATACCTGTACCAACAATAGTATTGACCGGGTCGGCAATGTATTTGGTAGCACTTTGTAAAAGCGTAACTCCAAAACTATGTCTCTTGTATGATTTATCGTAATACAATAAGTTATCTAATGTATAAGAAAAAGTCTGTGCTTTTCGCAAAGAAGCAGAGCTGGTACCGCTGCTGGCAGCAGATAGTCCATCAATATAAATTCCATCCTGGTATTGAGAAAAATCAGGACCAAAGTTGAACCTGTATTTCAAACCTTTTAAAACCGGATGAATTGCCCCAAAATTAATCTGCGCATACAAGCTACCAAATGAACGTAATGTTTTACGCTGATCCTGAGAATAATTCCATTCATCTACAACATTCTTGAAGGCAACATCCCCGGCCGGATAAAGCACCCTTTCACCAGTAGCATCGTAAGGAACCGCATAGGGGTAAAGCCTTCTTGCAGATTCATAAATGCTTGTAGCCGGCGATCCAACAAAGGCACCAATTACCCCATTAGATTGACCAAATTCCTGAATACCATAAGTTACATTCATATTCGTACCCATAGAAAACCAGTTTGTAGCCTGAATATCTACACTTACTTTTCCGGAATATCTTGTAAATTTTTGACCAATGGATGTACCCTTATTATTTAGGTAACCAAAGGATGCATAAGCTTTCATTTTATTAGTACCCCCACTAACACTCAATGTATGATCCGCGGTAATACCTTGTTGCGATACCAGTGACTTCCAGTCTGTAGTGGCCACCTTTGAACCATCCCATGTAGCAGAAGCCCAGCCTTTCTTAATATTGGCCCAGGCAGCAAGGTCAGATACTGCTCCAAAGACATTGACACTATCATTAACAATTGTTGGCTGGTCGCCCCGTAGTGGAGAAAGCCCTCCATAAAATCGTGCCCAACGACGAAAATCAACAGCTTGCGAAGCAGACATCGCTGGTGCTCTGTCCACTATATTTTCAGTAGTAAGAGAACTGTTAAGGCTTATTTGTAATTTACCTGCTTTACCCTGCTTGGTAGAAATGATTACTACTCCATTGGCGCCCCTTGAACCATAAATTGCCGTAGCTGATGCGTCTTTTAAAATGTCTATCGTTTCTATATCATTAGGGTTAATAAAGTCAATACCACCAGTACTCAACGGAATACCATCCACAACAAAAAGTGGTGAGTTAGACGCATTTAAAGAACGTACGCCACGAATATTAATACTTCCAACCTGTCCGGGGCGTTCATTAGAGGTAATGTCCACACCAGCCACTTTACCCTGCATTGCTTGCAAAGCATTATCTACTGGCCTGGACCTGATATCCTTCTGGTTAATACCTGCAACAGCACCGGTTACATCTTTCTTTTTAACTGTAGCGTAACCAATTACTACAACATCGGTTAAATTTTCGCTTGCAGATTTTAACAACACTGATAACTGCGTTTTATTGCTTACAGCAATTTCCTGTTCTTCGTATCCTACAAAACTAATAAGTAGTTTTGCGTTACCAGATGAAGCATTTAAATGAAATGTTCCATCCTGAGTAGTAACAGTCGAGAGTTTCGTGCCTTTTTCCGAAACAGTAGCACCTTCCAATGGCTTGCCGGTAGCGTCAGTTACTTTACCGTTTACAGCGAAATTTTGAGCCAGTGTTGAAAAAGAGGAAACAAGAAAAATGAGGAGTATGTAAAACTTGTTTACACAAAAGTTTTTGTTCATATAACATTGTTAATTTTAATAAAAAATAATCGTTTTACAAAAGTATAAACCTTTCCATTATTCGCATCCTGCACTATCCTGATATTTTATTTTATGGCCAATAAATCTACGCAATCGTTCCCGGACACTTCAATCATTTGCAATGCGTTTTACTAAAAAATAGTTTTGGATGTAGCGCAGAAAATTATTGGCAAAATACAAAAACAGCCAACTTGAATTAAATAAAATTAAAGGAGAAATATCAAAAAAATACGGATAAACGCTTTGATACAGGGTATCCAAAAATCATTAACCTAATTAATAAATATTAGCGCCGAAATGGATCGAAAATAAAAAATGGTTATGCATGAAGAACATACATAACCACTGCATCAATTAATTTTTTATAGGAAAAAACTTACAGTTTCATTACCAGTTAAAAGGTAAATACCAATTGTCCTTGTTCATTAATTTTGCTCTTGTCGCTTCTGCCAGGGGGTCGCCATCTTTTTTCAGTTTGTTATAAATCTTATCCGCTAAAAATGCAGGGTCATTTCGGCGCAAGGCGATACGCAGCAAGTCGGGCCAGCGAGTCCCTTCAAAACCATTTTCGAGGCCGGTTTCGTTAATAAGGCCATCTTCAATTTGTATCAGGCTGTCCGCCGCAGCCACTTCATAATTAATAACATTGGCCCTTGCCCTTACACCAATATTACGGTACCAGTCGGAGCGGTAATATGGCACGCCCGAACTTCCGCTGTTGCGTGCGTCAAAATTAAAAGGAGCTGCATCAAACAAAGTATTGTGGTAATTGGTTACATCGCTTGTTGGCGCCGGATATGCACCTGCTATGCCGGTGTTGAACAGGCCCCAGGCAAGCAGATGGCGGCCTGCACGGTTTGCCGCTTCGGCAAACCGCATGTGTAAATGTGTCTGACGATATAAAAACCACTTGCTGTCTTTTTGTAAAATGTTTATCGGTAAACTGGTGTTATAATTAAGGTAATTATACAGGTATTTCATTACCACGGGCTGACCGCCAATATATTTCCAGGTTAATAAACCCCGTGCATCATAAGGGATACCAGGCGTACCCTGTGCAGGGCGCTGTTGTTCGTTTTCCCACATATCCATTGCCTGCCGCGAAGGTTTTACAAGGTAACTTCCGCCAATAGGTGAAAATAGTTTTACAAAAGGGTTTTCCGGTTTAAATTTATTATCGAATGGTATGGCCCAAACCCATTCCCTTCTGAAACCTTCTGTCGTCATGGGCTGCTCAAACATAATGCGCCATTGGGTATTGGTAATAAGCGTGGATGCATCCCCGGCACGGGAATAACTGATATAGTGATCTATATCCCCGTTGCTATCCCAGCCAATTTTGTACATCGAATAGTAAGAACCATTTACTGTTCCGGTGGTTCCTGTTTCCATCACCTGCCTGTACCAGGTAGCAGCCTGTGTGTAATTACCCTTCCACAAATAAAGGTCGCCGAGCAAAAACTTTTTATTGACAAACCATTTTTGGGTTGGGTAACCATCCACCGTAATATTTAAGGTAGTGCCTGCCGGATATTCATCTTTAAAAGAAAGGCCTTCCGTGAAATTGATTAGGCTATCAAGCAAAACATCAAAGGTGAGTTTAGGAAATTTACTTTCATCTTTTACCGCATCAATATTTTCCAATGCATCTGTAACATAAGGCACCTTGCCATAATGGATGCCAAGCTGCAGGTAGAGGAAGGTACGCAAGCAAGCTACATCAGCAAATCGTTGCTGGTATTCCGCTTCTTTTATTTTTTTATCCTTTCGCATGATGTCAAAATTCTTCAGTACATCATTGCAATTAATTATTAACCCGTAAAATGGTTTTGGATCCGCATAAGGGTTATCCGGCGTAACACTATGGTTGCTGATCTGCCTTAAATATTGATCCGCATTGGAGGTGTAATCAAGCATATCCGCCCTTAACTCATTTAAAATAATGTAGCGTTCCGCAAGTCCTGTAAATTTACCGTAGATGCCGGTAACCGCGGCATCCGCATCATTTACATTGCGATACATCTGGTTTATATCCAGTTGGTCCTGCGGCGCAATATCAAATGTTTTTTTGCACGAAGCGAACCCTGTTAGTACAATGGCCGCGATTAAAACATGTTTTATAAAAAATTTCTTCCTGCTCATATCAATTTCAAATTAAATAGTTTGTTTGTTGTTATGGCGCTGTGCTGCCTAATTATGCACGGCATCATTATTTCTATAAACCGATTCGTACTCCCAGGGTGATACTTTTAAAAATGGGTTCCATACCTGTATCAATACCTTGTGCATATACTCCTGAACCCGCACTGAACTCAGGATCGTATCCTTTGTATTTGGTAAGTGTAATCAGGTTGTTGCCGGTTACGTAAATCGTCGCGTTATTAACCATGCCCTTTTTAAACGGAATAAAGTATTGCAAAGAAATACTGCGCAGGCGCAAATAAGATCCATCTTCTATCCAACGGTTGCTGAAACGGCTGTTACCCATCGGGTCGCCAAATGCCGCTTTGGGCGTATTGGTTACCTGCCCGTCATTGCGCCACCTGTTGTTTACACTCAGCAATTGGTTTTCATATCCACTTCCCGACTCAAGGCGATAGCGTAAATAATTATAAATATCATTACCCTGACTAAAAGTAATCAGCGCATTTATTTCAAACCTGTTCCAGGTAACCCGGTTGGTAATGCCACCTGTAAATGTTGGATTAGGATTCCCAATTACACCGCGGTCATTTTCATCAATTATTTTATCGCCATTCAAATCCACAAAACGGACATCGCCACCTGTAAACATACTGTACGATCCATCGGTATTTTTTTTCATTAACCCTGCACCCGCCGCTTCCGCATTGGTTGCAAAAATGCCGTTTGCCGTATAGCCATAAAACTGGTTGGCTGCCTGCCCGTTTGCCGTTAAGATAGTGGCGCCGGCAAAACCTGTGGTGAATTGTGTATTGGGAACTTTTATAATTTTGTTTTTAAAACGGCTTAAATTAAATCCAAGATCCCATTTTATTTTTGAC
>JAVHOI010000318.1:0-9463 GCA_036169975.1 Ferruginibacter sp.
TATTGAAGCGTAAATGCTTTACGCTTTAAACCACATAGGGACATAGGGTATATAGCTTTTTTTTATTTTAAAATGGCGGATTAAATAATGTTAAATTATTTTGAGCCGGAAATTTTTTCCGCAATAATGAAAAATTTATAATACGGAAACTTTGATTTTTAAATTTGTTTATATATTTTTAAAGCGGTTTATAAAATCCCTCTGTCTGTGATTGCCATTACCTCATTTAGCCATATTGGAAATTCAATTTAAAGATTGCTTTTAAAATCAAAAGATTGGATTTTAATGCTTTTGATTTCTATAATTCTTATTTATTTAACAGCTTCTAAATTTGACTCTATGAAGGAAAATTATCATCTTCTCTGGCCAGTGTATTCCTATTTTTCATTGGGGTTTTTACCAATTCATTTCAAAAAAAGCCATCTGCATTTTATAGGGATTCGGTTATTTGTTTTATCAGGTGCAATCGGGCAGGCAAATAACTATTTTGTCGTATCAGGCCTTAGGCTCAAATTTTCCGGGTTTTTTAAAGCGATGTTACCTGCGCTTGTGATGATGGTAGCGGCAATTAGGGTGGGTGGCCAGGTTGCAGGTGATTTTCAAACAAAAAACACAACAGGTAACTGGAGTGATTTCAATGTATGGAACGTTTACAATGGTGCCACCTGGGTAGCGGCAACAACAGGGCAATTGCCGACTGCGGCAACAAGTGTTTTTGTTCAGGCAGCACATACCATTTCAGTAGATAATTCATTTGCTGTTTGTAATGATTTGAATATAACAAATACAAGTAGTGGAAAAATTACGTTTTCAACAGCCGCAAGTGGTTTGAATGTAAAAGGAAACTTAACTTTAGCTGGTACTGCTAATTGTTTCGGCGCATGGACATCTGGTGCAAAAATTATTTTCTCCGGTACCGGAAGTCAAAGTATGCCAGATAATTTAGGCACTAATTCTGTTTTAGATCATGTTGAAGTGAATAAATCTGCTGGTACACTTACAAGCGGAAATAGTTTTAAATTTAATAAGTTCACATTAAATGCCGGCAATTTTGATGTCTCATCTGGTGCGGAAGTGCGGGGTAATTCCGCTGCTGCCACAATAAATATTAATGGAGGAAATTGGACACAAACAAATTCAACAACCAGGATTTACAATTCCGCGGTGGGTATTACATCGCCAATTGGAACAGTTACTATTAATGGTGGTAAGATGATACTTGCAACCAGTACCTTAGCAGGTGGATTTCAGTTTTCGGAATTAAATATTATTAATGGAGGAACACTTACGCTTCAAAATTTTTCGGGGAATATTACAATTGGAACATCCATCAACTTAGATGTAACCAGCACATTTAATACTGCTATTTCAAACCTGACACTCCCTTCCAGCGTAACTTTTAATGGGGTTGTAAACTATAATCATAGTGGGGCTCAAACCATTAATGCCTCTACTTATTCTTATTTAAAATTAAGCGGTACCGGTCCTAAAACCCTTGGTGGTAATACAAGCATTCCCGCTAATGGAACTTTGGAAATATCTGGTGTTGCTGCTTCTCCCACTTTAGATTTAGGAGGTAATAGCCTAACTGTATCTTCAACAAATACAACTTTAATTTACTCTTCTGCTGTCAACCAAATTGCTTCAAACGATGAATGGAATAATAATTTTCAAAATGTAACAGTTACAATAAATAATGGCAAATCCGTATCAATGGCCGGCCTTGCCAAAACTATTAATGGTGTATTAACTTTAAACTCAGGCACATTAAATATAGGTGCTGGTGGTTCGTTAAGTTTAAATGGATCATTGACAAGTACAACTGCTTTCATTGATGGAACCAACACAAGTGAATTAAATATTACAGGCACTTCTGGTGGTACAGCTTTATTACCTGTTTCAGCCAACATAAGTTTTAAAAATATAACTATCGGTGGAAACAGGACATTGCAAATGAATGGCGCTGCTAACATTGATCTTAATGGAAGTTTCACAATTGAAAGTGGTGCAACCTTCGATAACGGAGGCGAAAGCCAGATTACCGGAAGTGGATCAATTAGTATATCAGGAAAGTTTATTACAAGAGATGTAAATGGCTTTACCGGTGGCGGTTCTGCCATACCCGGAATTAATCCCATACTTAATGCAGGTTGTACCATTGAATATGGATTGGCAACAGGCAATCCACAGGTTGTTACTGCCCGGTCCGATTATAGTAACCTTGTCATTTCTGGTACTGGAATTAAAACACCTGCTAATTCCTTTAGCCCCCATGGTACTATCAACATTACCGGAAATGCAATATTTGATTGTACTTCTCATAACATTGGCGATATAAATACCAACATTACCATGGATGGAGGAAGGCTAATTGTCGGAACGGGTGGGATACAACCAGCAGCGGCGGGGTTGTATAATTTAAATGGAGGCGTTGTTGAATTTGCAGGTACAACACCAAAAACCATACGGACACAAACCTATCAAAATATTGAAGTAACCGGTACAGGCGTTGGCAATTCAGGTGGTAATATAACGCTCAATGATCTTGGAATTTTTATCATAAAAAGTGGAGGTGATTTTACCATTAATGATAATAACATCACCGGGCCAGCCGGAATGCAAACAGTAACGGTAGAAAATTCTGCTACTTTTAATTGTGGCAATAATAAGGGATTTAATGGTTTTATACCAACTCTTATTGAAAATTCTTCGCTTAATCCATCAATAGAAAACATCAACCTAAATCCGGGAAGCACCGTAAATTATTCAAGGAATAATGACCAGGTAATAACCAATGCGAATGGCATTATTTATCAAAACCTCACGATTGGAGGTACTGGTAATAAAACAGCTCAGCCGGGTACACTCACCATTCAGGGTAATCTTTCAAAAACCGGAGCAAGCACTTTTGATGCGAACGGGGGTACAATAGTATTGAATGGAAGTACACAATCTTTTGCGGGATTAACCTACAATAATCTTCGACTTGATAATGCGGGAACAAAAACGATGGCCGGCAATGCTGCTATTTTAGATTCCATTACAATTGGCAACCCTGGTTCCAATCCCGCGACCATCCTGGAATTGGGGAATTATGATTTAACCTTAAAATCCTCTGCTGCTAAAACGGCAAAGGCAGGTACAATTGCCCCCGCTGCTTCAGTCTCCTATAGCGGTACCGGAAGATTTATTGTTGAACGGTATTACCCAGCAAACAGGTCATGGCGTTTAATTACATCGCCATTAAGCTCAAATAATACCCCGGCTACCCTATTTAGCCAATGGCAAAATAATGGCACGTATACATCCGGCATTGGTACTTTTGTTACCGGGCCAAATCCTGATTCGGACAACGGATTGGATAACAGTTTTTATAATAATTATTCTTTAAAAAAATTTGAAAATAATGCCTATGTCAATGTTGGAAATACCAAAATTCCGCTTTCGGATAATACATTGAGTGCAGCGAATATTGGTTACTTTATGTTTGTAAGGGGCGACCGGAACCGGACCCCGGATAATACGATTTATCCCAATACAAATGCAACTACTTTAAGCAGCAGGGGGAAATTACAATCCGGCACACAGACCTTTCCCGGCTATACACGCACATTAGCCGGGCCACGAAATTTTGCACTGATAGGAAACCCTTATCCATCTCCGGTGAATTTTGATAATGTAACAAGGAACAACCTCGTCAAGCGTTTTATCGTATGGGATCCTAAAATTAATCAGGTAGGCGCTTTTGTAGAATTTGATGATTTAGATAATGACGGTAACTATACACAATCCAAGCCCAGCCCGGGCGGACAGGATAAAAATATACAGTCAAGCCAGGCTTTTTTCGTTGAAACAGATGCGGCTTTAGCGCCGTCCGGTATTACTTTTGAGGAAAGCAGTAAATCAAATTATAATAACCCGGGCATGTTCCGCCCCGCCGCTATAACCTCTTCATTTAAATCATCCCTTTACCTGGTAAACCCGGATAACAGTACCATTATGGCCGATGGCAACCTTGCGGAATTTCATGAAATTTTTAATAACGATGTTGATATTCAGGATGCATTAAAATTTATCAATGTACATGAAACATTTAGTTTGCTCCGCAATAATCTTTCCATTGCAATGGAAAGAAGGCCAACCATTACAGGCAATGATACTTTATATTTCAACCTGACCCGTACCACCCAACGCAACTACCAGTTCCGCTTTGAGCCTGATAACCTTGATCCATTGTTAAGCGCAATCCTGGAAGACAGTTATTCGGGAATAAAAATACCGGTGAGTGTTTCAGCCCCTTCCAACCACAACTTCACCATCAATAGTGATGCGGCAAGCGCCGCCGCTAACCGTTTCCGTATCGTATTCAGGTTGGCCGAAAGCGGGCCGTTACCGGTTACATTCAGCGATATCAAAGCAGGGCGGCAGGGTAACAATATAGTAGTGGAATGGGTGGTGGAAAATGAATTTGATATCACTAAATATGAAGTGGGAAAAAGTAAAGATGGTATCAGCTTTAGCAAAGTGAATACCACCATTGCTACTGGTGCAAACCTCGGCAGCACTACCTACAACTGGCTGGATGTAGAACCCGAAAGCGGCGATAATTACTATCGTATCCTGAGTGTGGGCCAAAATGGAAAACTGGAATTTAGCCGGATAGTAAAAGTAAAGATGAACCATGTTGCACGTTGTATTAATGTTTATCCAAATCCGGTTACGAATGGTATCATTGGAATGGAATTCAAAAATATGGAAGCAGGGGTGTACCAGGCTAAATTGGTCAATCATATTGGCCAAACCATTTTTAATAAAATAATCAACCATGCCCGGGGTATTTCTTTTGAAAATATTCAACCCCGTTACAAATTGGTTTCAGGAATTTATCAACTGGAAGTAACAACTCCGGAAAAGAAAATAATAATGATTAATTTAATAATAAAATAAAAAAAACTAAACATTTCTATTTCAGGCTGCCCCAAAATTGGGACAGCTTTTTTGTTTTTGAAGAAGCTGCTGAGAAGCCATCTGATTAATAATAAATTATATGATTTCATGAAGTTTTTAGATAAGTTACCTTTTAGTAAAATACCAATAAACAATACCCTGAATCAGGCGGAAATCAGTTAGTTTTGCACCACTAAAAACATTTTGGCACGGATGAAGAACATTAGGAATTTTTGCATCATCGCACATATAGATCATGGTAAAAGTACATTGGCAGACCGCCTGCTGGAATTTACCCATACCATTGGCGAACGGGATATGCAGGCGCAGGTGCTGGATGATATGGACCTGGAAAGGGAAAAAGGTATTACCATTAAAAGCCATGCCATACAGATCAACTACAAATGGAAAGGGGTGGAATATGTATTTAACCTGATAGATACCCCCGGCCATGTGGATTTTAGTTATGAAGTGAGCAGGGCCCTTGCCGCATGTGAAGGCGCTTTGTTGCTGGTTGATGCGTCGCAGGGGATACAGGCCCAAACCATCAGCAACCTTTACCTCGCCATTGATAATAACCTCGAGATCATTCCGGTGATCAATAAGATTGATATGGATGGCGCCATGATACCGGAAGTAACAGATCAAATAGTGGAACTGATTGGATGTAAGCCAGAAGATATTTTATTGGCAAGTGGCAAGAGCGGAATTGGCATCGAAGAAATACTGACCGCCATTATTGAACGTATCCCCGCACCTAAAGGCAATGTGGATGCACCTTTACAGGCACTGATATTCGACAGCGTATATAATAGTTTCCGCGGCATCATTGTATATTACCGCATATTTAATGGCACGTTGAAGAAGAATGACAAAATTAAATTCAGCAATACCGGGCTTGAATACGGAGCGGATGAAGTGGGGATTTTAAAACTGGGGATGGAGGCTAAGAATGAAGTGCGGGCGGGTGATGTTGGCTACATAATTACAGGTATTAAAAATGCCCGGGAAGTAAAAGTGGGAGATACCATCACTACTTCGGTGAATGGTTCTACTGAATCCATTAAGGGTTTTCAGGATGTGAAACCAATGGTATTCGCCGGTATCTTCCCCATCGAAACGGATGCCTTTGAAGAGCTTCGGGATTGCATGGATAAACTACAGTTGAACGACGCCTCGCTTACCTTTGAACTGGAAACCTCGCAGGCATTGGGTTTTGGCTTTCGATGCGGTTTTCTCGGAATGCTGCACATGGAAATAATCCAGGAACGCCTCGAAAGGGAATTTAACCAAACCGTAATTACTACCGTACCCAACGTAAGTTTTATCGCCACTACCTCCAAAGGCGAAGTGATCACGGTGAATAATCCTACTGAAATGCCCGACCCTACCAGGATAGCAAGGATAGATGAACCATTCATAAGGGCGCAAATGATCAGCAAGCCGGAATACATTGGCAACATCATGACCTTATGTATTGGCAAAAGGGGCGTGTTGGTGAACCAGGGATATTTAACGCCTACAAGGGTGGAACTGACTTTTGATATGCCGCTTACTGAAATCGTATTTGATTTTTACGATAAACTAAAAAGCATGACGAGGGGCTATGCTTCCTTTGATTATCATCCGATAGAATACAGGCCAAGTGATATCGTGAAGATGGATATTTTACTGAACGGAGAAAAAGTGGATGCCCTCAGCGCTTTGATCCACAGGGCAAGGGCAAATGAATTTGGACGAAAATTGTGTGAGAAGTTGAAAGAATTATTGCCCCGTCAGCAGTTTCAGATAGCCATTCAGGCTGCAATTGGCGCCAAGGTAGTGGCCAGGGAAAATATCAGCGCTATGCGTAAAGACGTAACGGCAAAATGCTATGGCGGAGATATAAGCCGTAAACGTAAACTATTGGAAAAGCAAAAAGAAGGCAAGAAACGGATGAAGCAAATTGGAAATGTAGAAGTACCGCAGGAAGCGTTTTTGGCTGTGCTCAAGTTGAATGATTAATGGCTTTTAATACAAAGATGACATCTTATAAAAAATGTCAACTCCCTGATGGATTAGAATTATAACCTTGAATTTATTACCATTATGAGTAAATTATCATTAGACAAACAAATGAACATTGAGGTGAAAGCCACCTTCATTGCCAAAGGCGATAATACCCCTGTTACCGGCAGCAAGTATAAATTAAGGTTGTTTGATAAAGATGTTTTTGGCGATGATTATTTGGGCGAAAGCAAACTTAATGAAGCTGGCGAGGGGCGCATCATCTTTGGGCACAAGGCTTTTGGAAATGCTTTTAACCTTGAAAGACTGCCCGATTTTTATTTTGTATTATACAATGATAAAATTCCTGTTTTTCATAGCAAGATAATGCAGGATGTGGAACTGCAGTTTCTTGAACAATACAAACCCGGTGAAGGTGAAGTAATTGACCTCGGTATATATTTGATTGATGCCTGAGTAGAAATATCCGGCAGCTTTAAATTTAATAAAATCCTTTTTATTAGATTTGAATAAGAAGGTATGGCGCTAATTTATTGAAAGATAAAATTCGGTTTGCTGCTCCTTATTTTTATTCCCCAATATTCTTTTTTGGCACCACCGGCTTTTTCTTTTTCTTAATTTCCGTTTGGCTATTGGGCATTTTTTCAACAGGTATATTATCCTTTAGTTTTTCTTCAATCGTATTGCCCTCCGCATCTTTAACCGGGCTGGGTACCGGTTCCATTCCTTCGGGGGTTACCTGGTTAAATACTTTATCCACATGAATCCATTTCCCATTTTTCCATTTGAATCCTTCGTAATCGCCATCGGGGATATATGTCCATTTTTTGTTTGGCTCATTGGTTTCTGATTCAAGGTGTTCAAAAATAATCAGCGACAAATCTTCATCATAAGCCAACCTTGCTCCCGCATTTTTTTTATACTCCATAATGTAGCGGCTTACGGTTGGTTTAATAACGGAGTCTTCTTCAAAACTAAAAAGACGGCCACCAAATGCAGGCTCGTCATTACTAAAGTTTAATACTTCAATTATTTTCCTGTTGCTGCGGATATTATTTTCATCATATCCCAATAGGGTATAATAATTCCGGTTGCCACTCTTTGTTTGAATGATATTATAATAAACCGCTCCGATCCATCCCTTATTGTTGGCAAAGGTATCCGCAAGGTTAATGGTAATGTCTGATTTATCAATTAAAGGATACAATTTTAAATTGCCATCATTTGTCTTCATTTGAATGGCGCCATGCTGGCGGACCATGTTTTCGTTAATTACCATTTGCCAGGTAAATATTTTAAAACTGCTATCCGGCGCATATATTTTGGATATGGTTTCCAGTGAATCAAAAGGATAATAAAAAGAATTTTTGGTAATTAGTGCACGAACAAACATTTTTGTAAAAATACTGTCGGCATTAAAACGATCTGTGGCTGTAATACCCTGGATCAACCGTAAGGAATATTTTTTTAATGAATCTTCTTTTTTTTGTAAAAGCCGTTGGTCTTCATTTTTGATGCGCTGTGCAAAAATAAAATGGGTACTGATACCGAATACAAAAAATAATAACAGCTTCTTCATGCGTTAAAATTAAATTAATACATTTAGCATTGAAGTGATATTGCTCAGATTTAACGAAAGGTTAAAAGGATAAACAAACCTTTCCTGTGATTGAGCTTTCAGGTAAACTATTGGATTGGTATGGATTGAAACTTTGTTTGAGGTTTGCAAAAAGGTTGCCCCGTAGTTGAATTTCCTCATTTTTAAATTTGTTTAATTTTTAAATTTGAATTATTGCCTCCACCATTTTATCCCAACTATATTTTTTCTTCTCTTCCACCAGGTTCGGCAGAAAATGCTGTTCGCCTTTTTGAAAATATTCAATAATTTTTTTTGCTATGGATGCGGCATTTGGTTCGGCAATCAACCCCACTTTATCATCCGGGACCAGGGTGGGCAATCCACCTACATTGGTAACGATCATTGGCTTTTCAAAATGATAGGCGAGTGGTGTAACGCCGCTTTGGGTGGCCGACCTGTATGGCTGCACCACCACATCGACAGCGCATAAATAATACTTCACTTCACTATCCGGAATGAAATTGGTTTGTAATATCAGGTGGCTTCTAATACCCAATCTTTCAATCTGCTCATCATAAGGTTTTCGGTTGCCATAAAATTCGCCGGCTATTAATAATTTTGGCATTTGCATTTGATCGGGTGTAATAGTGGATTGCACAATCTTCAGGGCATCCAATAAAATATCCAGCCCTTTATATTTTCTGATGAACCCGAAAAACAAAATGATTAAATCTTCCTTATTAATTTTTAACCGGTCTCTTGCCGCTGCCTTGCTTATTTTTTCTCCAAAATTATCGTACAGTGGGTGGGCTACAAATTTAGCGGGTTTGCCCGGTGCGAATTGCTGCAGGTCTTTCATTACTTTTTCACTCAGAGTGATAAAAGCATCCACAGGTTTTACAAAATACCTGGTGAGCAGGCTATCGCCGG
>JAVHOI010000319.1:0-1992 GCA_036169975.1 Ferruginibacter sp.
AGGAAACTTTACAGCTATCCCGGCACAACAAAGTGGTATCAGTATCAGAGGCGCGATCAGAGACATCCTATTAATTAAAATTAGAAAAAAGCAGGCTATACTGTTTGCAAAAAACAATGACATTATTCAGTTACTTCAATTTCAATAAACAGGTATATGAAAACAGCGGGATTTTTTTTTATTATTTTATTTATGTTTATGAGCTGTTCAGAAAAGAAGGGCATAGACAAATACAATTTCTTGGTAAAAAAAGAACTGGCGTCCCAAAAAAAGGTGGACAGTATTTTTTTTGGAATTCATCTTGGCATGTCACGAAAAACATTTTTTACGCGTTGTTGGGAAATGAATAAAAAAGGAATATTCAGTGATGGCACAGGTAATAATTTCGTGTTGTATAAACTGGATAATCAATTAAAATATCCGGCCTCAATGAATTTCTATCCTGATTTTAATGATAGTACAATCTGGAGGATGCGTGTTAACATTCAATACAATGGATGGGCGCCATGGAATAAATACCTGAATGCTGACAGCCTGCTGCCTGATGTTTTTTCTATGTATAAAAAATGGTATAGTGAAGGGAATCCTTTTATTAACATAAATGATAAGAAAAGGGGAACCTTATATGTGAAGGTTGATGGTAACAGAAGAATAACAATAGGAAAATATGATGATGTAATTGTAAAGGTTGAATTCACGGATATGCTGGTTGAAAAACAAAGAAGGAACAAAGATGAGAAATAGCAATTCAATACAATGGAGAATGGCCTTTTTAACAACATGCGTCATAGCCCTTATTTCGGGTATATCCTGCAAGCATAAGAAGTCAGCAAACGATACATTATTTCAACGACTCGACCCTTCGCAAACCAATATTCATTTCAGCAATAACCTTTCTTATGATGCCAAATTTAATATCTATACCTACCGAAATTTTTACAATGGCGGTGGTGTTGCCATCGGAGACATTAATAATGATGGGTTTCCGGATATTTTTTTTACAGCCAACATGTCCCAGAGTAAACTTTATCTCAACAAGGGCAATTTACAATTTGAAGATATTACCGAAAAAGCAGGCATTGGCAAAAAAGGGAAATGGTCAACTGGTGTTAGCATGGCCGATGTAAATGGTGATGGGTTACTTGACATTTATGTTTGTAACAGTGGTGATATTAAAGGCGATAACAGGCCTAACGAACTATACATCAACAATGGAAATCTTACATTTTCGGAGAAGGCGCACATATATGGCCTGGACGATAAAGGCCTTTCCACCCATGCCGCTTTTTTTGATTTTGACAAGGATGGTGACCTTGACATGTACTTGCTGAATAATTCATTTAAAGCCATCGGCAGCTTTAACCTGAAAGAAAATGAAAGGAATAAAAGAGATTCATTTGGCGGAGATAAACTTTTTCGGAATGATGGCGGCCATTTTACAGACGTTAGCATGGAAGCAGGTATTTATGGCAGCAACATAGGGTTTGGGCTGGGCGTAACCGTTGGTGATGTAAACAATGATGGCTGGCAGGATATTTATGTGTCAAATGATTTTTTTGAAAGAGATTATCTCTACATCAACCAGCACAACGGCACCTTCACGGAAGAACTGGAAAACCAAATGATGAGCATCAGCAATGCATCAATGGGAGCCGATATGGCTGATGTCAACAACGATGGCAAGCCTGATATATTCATAACCGAAATGTTACCTGAGGATGATGCGGGAATTAAAACAAAAACAACTTTTCAAAGCTGGGATAAATACCAGCTTGACCTGAAGTATGGCTATTACCACCAGTTCACCCGCAACATGCTACAGTTGAATAATGGCAATAATACTTTCAGTGAAATCGGGCGGCTGGCCGGAGTTTGCGCTACCGACTGGAGCTGGGGAGCTTTATTTACTGATTTAAACAATGATGGCCTTAAGGATATTTTTGTGGCCAATGGTATTTACCAGGATCTTACCAACGAAGATTATGTACAATA
>JAVHOI010000320.1:0-3243 GCA_036169975.1 Ferruginibacter sp.
CGCCTTATTTCTGTCCCGGCCCGGATGCCAACTGGTACGCATCGGCTGAAACGGTACCCGGCCCTACAACAGAGCGGATGGCGGCTTATGCCAAAAAATATAACATGGCCATCATTGTGCCGGTGTATGAAAAAGAGCAGGCTGGCGTGCTGTACAATACGGCTGCGGTGATTGATGCCGACGGGACTTATTTGGGTAAGTACCGCAAAAATCATATTCCGCATACGAGTGGCTTTTGGGAAAAGTTTTTCTTTAAGCCCGGAAACCTTGGCTACCCGGTATTTCAGACAAAGTATGCCAAAGTGGGCGTTTACATTTGTTACGACCGCCACTTTCCCGAAGGGGCGAGATGCCTCGGACTGAATGGCGCTGAGATTGTATATAACCCTTCCGCGACTGTGGCGGGCCTTTCCCAATATTTATGGAAGCTGGAGCAGCCGGCGCATGCTGCCGCCAATGGTTATTTCATGGGATGCATCAATAGGGTAGGTGAAGAAAAACCATGGAACCTCGGTAAGTTTTATGGCAGCAGTTATTTTGTAGATCCGCGTGGACAAATTTTTGCTCAGGCGGGAGAAGACAAGGATGAATTACTGATCAGCGAATTTAACCTCGGTATGATTGATGAGGTAAGAAGTACATGGCAGTTTTACAGGGACAGAAGGCCAGAGACTTATGGTATTATTTCCAGTTTGTAATTTTAAAGGCGGGCATTTGTTTGCTGATTAATCATCCCAGAGAATGTCAGTTATATTTTTTTTACCAAAATAAAACAAATAACAAATCCTTTCACCGGCATTGCAATTATCAATTAATTTTTAATCATGTTGTACAATAAATAATTCATGGCGATAAAAACCAATCATTTAACCGAACAACAATACCAGCAAAACTTCAGCGATATCCATCCGCCTTTTGAAACCGCGGATGCGGCATTGGTGGAAGCCAACCGTTGTTTGTTTTGTTATGATGCGCCCTGTACCAAAAGCTGCCCGACAAGCATTGATGTACCAAAGTTCATCAAACAAATTTCAACCGGTAATTTAAAAGGTTCGGCGCATACTATTTTTTACAGCAATATTATGGGAGCAGGTTGCAGCAAAGTATGCCCGGTTGAAAAATTGTGCGAGGGCGCTTGTGTTTTTAATTTAATGGAAGAAGAACCAATTCCCATTGCAAAGCTGCAACGGTACAGTACCGGAAAAGCGATGGAAAATAACTGGCAGTTATTTAAACGAAAGTATCCAACCGGCAAAAAAGTAGCGGTGGTAGGTGCCGGGCCAGCCGGGCTTAGTTGTGCGCATAACCTTAGCCGTGAAGGCGTGGAGGTAACCATTTTCGAAAAGCAAAGCAAGGGCGGCGGCTTAATGACTTATGGCATCGCGGCGTATAAAGTAACCCCTCAGTTTTGCATGGATGAAGTGAATTACATTACTTCGATTGGCGGTATTGAAATAAAATATGAACAGGAATTGGGAAAGAATATTTCGCTGGCTGAACTGGTGAAAAACTTTGATGCGGTGTATCTCGGTATAGGCGTGGGTTTGGCGAGGCGGCTGGCCATTCGGGGTGAAGAGCTGGAAGGTGTGGTTGATGCGCTCACCTTTATATATGATATCAGGGATAAGGGATACGATAAGGTTGCGGTAGGAGAAAAAGTAGCCGTGATTGGATTGGGCATGACCGCTATTGATGCTGCCACGCAGGCAAAAAGGCTTGGGGCGAAGGAGGTTACGCTTGTGTACAGGCGAACAGAAAACGAAAAGCCCTGCACGCAGGTAGAGCTGGATATTGCTAAAATAGATGGCTGTAAAATTATCTGGCTGGCTGCACCCAAAGAGGTTGTTGGCGAAGGCGGTAAAGTAAAAGCGTTGGTTTGCAGTAAAATGAAATTAGGTGAACCTGATGGAGGAGGCCGCCGCTCACCTGCGGAAACCGGCGAAACATTTACATTGGAAGTGGATATGGTAATTAAAGCTGCCGGACAGGCTCCTTTTGAAGATCTGGTTCAAAAATCAGGCATAGAAAATACCAATGGAAGGATTGTAATAAACCCGGATTGCGAAACGAATATAAAAGGTGTATTTGCCGGCGGTGATGCCGTGAATGGTGGCAAGGAAGTAGTAGATGCGGTGCAGGCGGGGAAGGATGGGGCAGCGGCAATTTTATCTTTTATTAAAATTTAATACCCCGGTAAATCTTTTTTAATTCAATGGTGCAATCTATACTTTGTAAATAAATAGTGGCATCAATCCCATCAGCATCGGTATCCTGCCAGGTACGGTCACCAATTTTATAAGAAGTGGTAACGGATGGGATGGTTTGCCATACTAAAACATATTCTTTAAAAGTTGGTATTAATTTATAGTCGTAAAATTTTCCGGTACGGTCGTGTTCTTCGGTTGATGGGGATAGCACTTCTACAATTAATAAGGGATTGGTGATAACGGTGGAAGACCCGGGATACAATTCTACCTCTTCACAAATAACCACCGCATCGGGATATAAAAAACTATTAAACCTGGGGTTATAAATTTTAGAATCACTTGTTAATACAAAATATTCTTTGGATTTATTTTGTATTCCAAAAATTAATTCTGCTATAATATTTGCAGCAATGATATTGTGGTTAGGTTTTGCTCCGGCCATTTTAATTATTTTACCATTATAAAATTCATGTTTTTCAACAGATGCATCTTCCATAGCCAGGTATTCTTCTATGGAATAATTTTTTTCAATATTTTCTACCAAAATTTCCATTTTCCAAAATTTTAATAAAGTTACTTAAATTTATAAAATTATGGCAGACCTCAGCGCAAATTTCCTCGGCATCAAATCGCCAAACCCTTATTGGCTGGCGAGTGCCCCACCTACTGATAAAAAGATCAATGTGCTCCGGGCTTTTGAAGCCGGCTGGGGCGGTGTGGTTTGGAAGACGCTTGGATCGCAGGTAAAGAATGTTTCTTCCCGTTATTCCGCAGTCAATTTTAATGGTGCAAAAATTATGGGATTCAATAATATTGAATTGATCAGCGACCGGCCGCTTGATATAAATTTAAAGGAAATAAAAGAATGCATTCAATTGTTTCCTGACAGAGCAATGGTGGTTTCACTGATGGCGGACAATGACCGAAATAGCTGGCATGAGCTGATTAAAAAAGTTGAAGATACAGGAGCGCATGGATTGGAATTAAATTTTGGTTGCCCGCATGGCATGACGGAAAGGGGCATGGGCGCTGCGGT
>JAVHOI010000320.1:3343-5918 GCA_036169975.1 Ferruginibacter sp.
TCGGGTATTGGTGGCGTTAGCACCTGGCGTGATGCGGTGGAATTCATGCTGCTCGGCGCATCTAACGTGCAGGTATGCACGGCGGCAATGAAACATGGTTTTAGGATTATAGAAGACCTTTGCGAAGGCCTCAATAACTGGATGGATGAAAAAGGGTACCAGACTATTTATGATTTCATTGGCAGGTCGGTTGACAAGATCACACATTGGGAAGACCTTGATATTAATTACCACCATATCGCAAAAATAAACCAGGATAAATGTATTCACTGCGGCCTTTGCTACATTGCCTGTGAAGACACTTCGCATCAATCCATCCAGCTTGAATATGGTAAACCCTACAACACTTATACAATAAAGGAAAAAGAATGTGTTGGCTGTAACCTTTGCCAGCTTATATGCCCCGTTAAGGATTGTATCGCCATGGAGGAACACAGGTTAGCGCCGGAGTACCTTAACTGGAAAGATTTTCAACGCCTGGGCCTGCCATTAAATGATCATTGATATTTCATTTTATTTTTAGTAGGTTTTTTTTGCAAAATGTTTTTGTACTGAGCGGTGCCCTGTATATTCATGCCGGCATTTCAGACTGCATGTTGCAGGCAGGCAGGATTATTTTTTTAAATCATTGAAATCTGGGGGGAGTTACCGCATACCTATAATAATCAATTAAAAGCTGAAATAAATATGCTCGCTTTTGTAAATCATCAATTTTTAGAAGAAGGTAAAGCCACCCTGCAGGTAGGCGACCTAGCTATTCAGCGGGGTTATGGCGTTTTTGATTTTTTTCGTACCTGCAATAATATTCCCCTTTTCCCGGATGATCACCTTGACCGCTTTTTTAATTCGGCGGCGTTCATGCGTTTGCAACCTGATCAAACCAGGAAGGAATTGACGGCAATTATTTATGGGTTGATTAAAAAAAATAACCTGGGTGAATCAGGCATAAAAGTGATACTGACGGGAGGTTATTCGCCGGAAGGCTGCGAGCCATTAACGCCGAACCTTATCATCATCCAGCAAAGGTTGCAGGTACCCCCTCCTGAAAGATTTACCGAAGGTGTAAAAGTCATTACCTATAAATATCAGCGTGAACTGCCGGAGGTAAAATCAATCAATTATTTAATGGGTGTTTGGTTGCAACAAAAAGTAAATGAACAACATGCGGCGGATGTATTGTATTACAGTAATGGTATAGTTTCAGAGCTTCCGCGGGCCAATGTATTTATGGTTACCCCTGATAAAAAAATTGTCACTCCTTCCTTGAATATTTTAAAGGGAATTACACGAATGAAATTACTGGAACTTGCATCTAAAGAATATGAAGTAGAAGTGAGGGCAATAGGAATTGAAGAAATTAAACATGCCTCAGAAATTTTTATGACAAGCACCACTAAAAGGCTTTTACCCATCACCCGGCTTGATGATGCCGTTATTGGAAATGGTAAAGCAGGGCCAATAACTACTTTGCTGAGTGGAGCCTTTATAAAAATGGAAGAGCGGGTACTACAGGAAAATAAAAATTGGCCCGGATGACTTTATATCATGATAAAACAGGTATTGCTTTTTTTCCCTTTCGCCTATAACATTTTACCTCTGTAACATTTGTCACCAATCAGGGGGATTGGGACTTGTATTTTTGCCCTTCAATATTTAATAAAAAAATCCAGCTAATAATGGCACGAAATGAAATAAGCGTCTAATAGAAAACAATATTTATAAAATAGAAAATTTAAAACAACAAAAAATATGATCAATACATTAAAGAATTTATTTGGGATGGGCTCAAAAACGGATTATGTTCAATTAGTAAAAGAAGGTGCGATTATTCTTGATGTTCGCAGTAAGGGCGAATTTGAAAGCGGGCATATTAAAGGTGCTATCAATATCCCTGTAGAACAACTCCACCATAATTTTAATAAGTTGAAAAACAAAAGTAAACCAATAATTACCTGTTGTGCTTCCGGAATGAGAAGCGCTTCAGCTAAAAGTTTACTTATTTCAAATGGATATTTAGTGGTACATAATGGCGGGGCATGGGGTAGTTTACAAAACAAATTGTAATAAAATAATTACAACGCAACATAATGAACTTTCAAATTTGGTAAAACGTTTACCAATAATATTAAATTGACAAAAGGTGAGGAGAATTAAAACATCTTTCACCTTTTGTTGTTTAATATACCTTCAAGCTCTGTATGCTTTTATAAATTGTGCCAGGGGATACTAACATTCGGTTGCAAAAACAATAGCCGGAGCATAGCCATTTTGGCCTCCCAAAAATCATTTTTATTTTATTCCCCTACTTTAGTACCTTCATGTTCAAACAATTTGCAGCCATCCTTTATTAATGGTTAAACGGGATTGATTGATTAACAATTTAAAAACAATTGATTATGAAAGTTTCAGACATTTTACAAACCAAAGGAAGTAAAGTACATTCCATAACCAGCGGAGTAACGGTATTTGAGGCATTAAAGGCCATGAGAGAAAATAATATAGGCGCTCTGCTGGTAATTGAGGATGAAAAATTATTGGGAATTATTTCTGAAAGGGATTATGCCCGAAAAATAGC
>JAVHOI010000320.1:6018-9425 GCA_036169975.1 Ferruginibacter sp.
AGGATGAAAAATTATTGGGAATTATTTCTGAAAGGGATTATGCCCGAAAAATAGCTTTATTGGGTAAATCTTCTCCGGATACGCTGGTTAAAGAAATAATGACGGAAAAGATAATATCAATAGGACCGGATGATAATATTGAGAAATGTATGGAATTGATGAGTGAGAAACATATTCGCCATTTGCCGGTTATTAAGGCCGATAAAGTGATTGGCATTATCTCTATCGGCGACGTGGTAATCGCCATTATTGCTTCACAAAAAGAAACGATTTCTCTTTTGCGGAATTATATCTCGCAATAAATTTACAATGTATTATTATCGTACTAAAGTTTTTTTATTTTATGACATGATAGATAAAGGTACAAAACCCCTCTCCGAAAGAGAGGGGTTTTTGGTGTTGTAGTGCCAGGAGTTATTCGGGTAGCCGGAATGTGTTTTAAGCCACTCGCTATTGGAGAGGGGTTGGGGTGAGGTCACCTGACAATTTTGATTACACCACACCAGCCAGTTGCAAACTACGCCTGCTGATATTTTTATAATCAATATTTTCAACAATAGCTTCCGGGTAAGCAATAAGCGATACACCATTTTCTCTCCACCAATCATTGGCTAATAAGTTTTTGGCATCAATAATGGCTACCAGCCAACTGTACTGAAGTCCATTGTGCCATTCTTCTATCCATTCAAAATCATCCTTATTTATTTTTTCAAAATCATCTGTGCTTATAAATACTTTTAAATAAAAATCATTGGTAAGTTCAGTATCTGTTTCGTGATATATTTTTTTATACTCGTATTTGTAATTGTAACGCAGTGCGGAAATATCGCTCAGTACCGCAGAGGCCGTTGGGAATGCACCTGCACCTTTGCCTTTAAAAAAATGTTTGTCAGCAAAAGTGCTTTCCGTAGTTACCGCATTGAATTCGTTTTGTACGTGGTACAGGTCATCGCTTTCCGTTACAAACTGTGGCAATACGAAGGCCGCCAGTTTACCGTTTTTTAATTTTTGCGCATTGGCTACAAGTTTAATGCTAAACCTTTTTTCTTTTGCCACAATGGCATCGGGCAACGATATATTTTCTATTCCATTAAAAAGAAACCGGCTGGTATCAGCGATTATGCCAAAGGAATGTGCCAGCAAAATGCTGAGTTTATTGGCTGCATCAAATCCGCCGATATCCAGTTTGGGGTTGCTTTCCGCAAAACCCAGTTGCTGCGCCATCAGCAGGGCTTTATCAAATTCAAGCTGCTCCTGGAAAATTTTGGTTAAAATAAAATTGGTTGATCCGTTAATGATCCCCCTGAATGATTGCAACAAGTCGTTGTCGTAATATTCTTCGAGGTTACGTATGAGCGGCATGCTGGCACAGCAGGAGGCTTCATAAAGAAAAGGTGTTTGATACTCAAGTTGCAAAGCAAGCAATTCCTCAAAATGCTTTGCGATCATTTTTTTATTGGCGCTTACTACCGCCTTCCCTTTTTGCAAAGCGGTTTTCACGATTTCAAAAGCCGCATCCGCATCATCAATCAATTCTACAATTACATTGATGTTGTCATCGTTTAATAATACCGCTGAATCTGTAGTAAAGTTTTCTGCTCCGATACTTCTTTTCTTATCCGTATTTTTAATGCAGATCTTTTTAATGGTTGACTGAAGTGTAGCCGTATTGTGCAGCACATCATACAACCCTTTGCCTACCACGCCAAAGCCAAAAAGGCCAATGTTCAATTGTTTACCGGGTTCCATTTTTTTTATAATTTATTAGTTGATAATATGTTTAATGGTTTCACTTGTAAGAAATCCGCAGAATTTTTTATAACGGTTTTTTAGGGTAAGCAACTTTTTAAAGGTTGGCTACCTTACCAGGAAGCAGCGTTGAATTATTTCCGGTTGAGCTATTGATATTCCCCGTAGTGAATGGGGCATAATAAAAAGGCTCACCCGATAAATCAGATGAGCTTTTAATATTTTTGCGTAGATATTTTGAGCTGTGAATCTGACTTATCTCTCCGCCAGTTGGCGGATGGAATTGGCACCTTATCCCAATAAAATCCGGATAGGTTGCCAAGGCTTCAACGGGCCATTACCCTCTGCCTTTCTTGATAAGTGATAACTAAAGAACTGGTGCAAAGATATGGCTGGGATTTGCAAACTTCCAAAAGTATTTTTAAAAATATTTTTATAAAATAATAAAATGCTTGATAGCATTGTGTTTTGTGGTTTATTACTCTATTCAAACAATAGGGTAATAAAAAAGGTTAAATGACTGAACAGGTGCAGGAAATGAAAATGCGTTTGTTTACAATCAGAAGTATTTCAAGGCATCAGCGTTGTGTTATGATAATCCCGAATATCGGGAATCCCTTGTATTTTTACAGCAATGGGCAACAAAGAATTGGAGTGTATTCAGCAATTGGAGGTGAAGGAGAACTAAAGATTGGGTTAAAAAAATAATTCCGGAGGAGTTCCCTCTTTGTAACAACAATGAACATTAAAATTTACTTGTCGTAGGTACGCTGTTTTAATAATGGTGAATGATCAGAGGCCACTCCGCAGGAGTGGATTGGAGTCGAAATGATTTTGCTACAAAGAGATGCCTCCTCCGGAGCCGGATTGGGGGTAATTCTATTTAGCTTTACGAATTATGTACTGCATCTTCCTGTAAAAAATTTAAATTGCCCCAACCCAATCATTTATTAGCATACCAGTTTTACTGTTTTAACTTTGCCCGACTCAATTTAAAAATAATCAGCAATCATGGACATCCGCCAAACCCTGCAACAGTATTTCGGCTACAGCGAATTCAGGCACAACCAGCAGGAAATTATTGAGAATGTATTGGCAAAAAATGACAGCATTGTATTAATGCCTACCGGGGGTGGCAAATCTTTGTGTTATCAAATTCCGGCGCTGGTTTTTGAGGGGGTTACTATTGTTGTTTCCCCGCTCATCGCCTTAATGAAAGACCAGGTGGATGCACTTAAATTAAATGGCATTGCCGCCGCCTATTTAAATTCTTCCCAATCCAATTATGACCAATCGCAAATTTATCACAGGCTGAAAAATAATCAGTTGAAATTATTATATGTGGCGCCTGAAAGATTGCTGGGGCAAAATAGTTTGTTGGGCTACCTGAAGGATATCAACGTATCGCTTTTTGCCATTGATGAGGCGCATTGCATCAGTCACTGGGGCCACGATTTCAGGCCGGAGTATCTTATACTGGGGCAGTTAAAAAAACAATTCCCCGACACGCCGGTTATAGCATTAACCGCTACTGCCGACAAACTTACCAAACAGGATATCATCCAAAAGCTGGAGGTAACCAATTATACCGTTTTTGAAAACTCCTTTAACCGGCCCAATATCAGTTATTTTATAAAGCCAAAGAAAAATTATTTGCA
>JAVHOI010000321.1:0-9423 GCA_036169975.1 Ferruginibacter sp.
TTCAATGTCATTAAATTAAATAGCGTAATGAATTGCACCGTTCCTTTTGGGCGGTAAAAAGATTATCTTATTCACTTATCGGTTTTAGCCAAAAAATATTTCGGCTAAAGCCGCATTTATTTGTTTGCCTTCCTTTCAGGTCCCTCATTTAGCAGGCCTGGCATTTCAAATTTTTAACTTAATTACATTGAATTGCCTGACGGTGCGGAAACGCTACTTAATTAAGATCCCAATGCCGGATACCAAAAATAACAACATTCCTCAATTAATAAACAAAGTAAGGCGTTCAATGATTAATTTTGCCGCTCAAACGTTTTTTTTAACAAATATATTTGAACGATGACAAACGAAGATATACTGAAAGCACTTGGTAATGTACAGGAACCTGATTTGGGAAAAGACCTGGTAACACTCAACATGGTAAAGGATATTGCTATTGATGGTAAAAAAGTATCTTTTACCGTAGTGCTTACCACGCCGTCGTGCCCGCTTAAAGATATGATTATGAATGCCTGCATTAACGCGGTGAAAATATTGGTGGATAAGGAAGCGCAGGTAACCGTAAACTTATCAAGCAATACAAGCAGTAACAGGAAAGATGCCAAATCAATTTTAGCCGGCGTAAAGAATATCATCGCCGTAGTTAGCGGCAAAGGCGGCGTAGGAAAAAGTACGGTTGCCAGTAACCTGGCACTTGCCCTCGCAAAAGGTGGCGCCAAAGTGGGTTTAATGGATGCGGATATTTATGGACCGAGCCAGCACATAATGTTTGGGCTTCGCGGCGAAAGGCCCATGATGAAGGAAGTAAATGGCAAAGGCCTGATCGTGCCGATTGAAAAATTTGGTATTAAGATGATGAGCATTGGTTTGCTGGTTGACGAAAAACAAGCCGTGGTATGGCGTGGGCCAATGGTAAGCAATGCCATCAGGCAGTTTGTAAGCGATGTTGACTGGGGCGAATTGGATTACCTTGTTATTGACATGCCACCCGGCACAGGCGACATCCATTTAACGATTGTACAAACAGTGCCCGTTACAGGTGTTATTATTGTTACCACTCCCCAATTGGTAGCACTTGCGGATGCTAAAAAAGGTATCGCCATGTTTGGACAGGCGCAGATAAATGTCCCCATTATTGGCCTCGTGGAAAACATGAGCTATTTTACCCCTGCTGAATTGCCAGGCAATAAATATTATATTTTTGGAAAAGATGGGGGCAAAAATTTAGCGGAGGAATTTGATATTCCTTTCCTTGGACAAATCCCGATTGTACAATCCATTCGTGAAGGTGGCGATAGCGGCATACCCATTATGGTTAGTGATGATGAGGTGGCTAAAAAAGCATTCATGGATTTTGCCGGAAACGCGGCAAGGGGCATCGCCATGAGAAACGCGGATTTAGCGCCTACTGAAATACAGGAAATGAGGGAGATAGCTTAAAGCGTTTTATATGGAGTATCGCCAGGCTTTAAAAATGAATGATCAACTAAATGTTTCCTTATTTTTTTGACCCGCATTTGTATTGGCTTAGCTAAAGTGTCATGGCTGAAAGGTAGCTGCCTGAGTGGGATTCACTTTTACCACAAACCACCTGGAAGCAGGCATTCAATTCAAAAAATATTTATTTTATCCGCTTCATAAAAACTAATAAATGAAATTGAAAATAAATTTTCTTATACCTGTTCTTTTTTTCATTTCCCTTTTATCATCGTGCAAAACATCCAAGACAAATCATTATACCATGCAACCTGAATTTGATAAGGAAGGCCATCGTGGCTGCCGGGGACTGATGCCCGAAAACACCATCCCGGCAATGCTAAAAGCCATAGACCTTGGTGTAAACACATTGGAGATGGATATTGTTTTTACAAAAGATAAAGTAGCCATACTTTCGCATGAACCTTTTTTTAACCATGAGATTACCACTACCCCCGAAGGGAAATACATAGATGCGAAAGAGGAAAGAAAATTTAATATTTACCAAATGAGTTTGGAGCAAACACAACGATATGATGTTGGCCTTAAACCTCATCCACGCTTTCCGACCCAGCAAAAAATTAAAACAACCAAACCAACTTTGGCTTCATTGATAGACAGTGTTGAAATTTATTTATCAAGAAACCACCTGCCAAAAGTTGATTATAATATCGAAACAAAAACAAGTCCCGCTACCGATAATATTTACCATCCCGCCCCTGCTGAATTTGTAGAACGGCTGATGAAGGTGATTAAAAGTAAAGGCATTGAAAAAAGGGTAATCATCCAATCATTTGATTTCAGGACTTTACAAATAATACATGAAGGTTACCCAACGATTAAGACAGCCATGCTGATTGAGGATTATGATAAAAGGGCTTTAGAAGAACAATTGAGTAGCCTTGGCTTTATTCCAACAATTTACAGCCCTGATTATTCACTGGTAAATAAAGCATTGATTGACGCATGCCATGATAAAAAAATAAAAGTGATCCCCTGGACGGCGGATGATAAAACAACAATTGACAATTTAAAGCAATCGGGTGTAGATGGTATCATCACCGATTACCCTGATTTGTTGAATGAGTAATAAAGAGAAGCCAGAACATTGCATCTGTTGCCATTAAGCATGGGCTATTAATTTCAGGATCCTGCATTTTATTATTCACAATAATCTTTGCAGTTGCAAGGTACCCGTTCCCTCTTCTTCGGAGAGGGAGGGAGGTGAGGCCGCATTGAAGAATCTTCAAGACAGGAACAAAAACAAGCTCCTCAAGTCTATAAACATTATACAAAATACATTACCCATGCCCCATCAATACTCTCTAAAATATGCACGACAATTAGACGACAATGACCCCTTGCGATCATTCAGGGATCAGTTTTACGCTCCCTACCTGCATGGTAAAAGGGCAATATATTTTTTAGGCAATTCGCTGGGATTGCAGCCAAAAACCACACAGGGCGAAGTGCTGAAAATAATGGAAGGCTGGGCAAATTTTGGAGTGGAAGGTTTCTTCCTGGGCAATGATCCATGGCTCAATTATCACAAACATATCACGCCGCTGCTGACAAATATTATAGGCGCCATGCAGGAAGAGATCGTTACCATGAACCATCTTACGGTGAACCTTCATTTACTGATGATTTCTTTTTACAAGCCAACTCCTACCAGGTATAAAATTATTTGTGAAGCCAAAGCCTTCCCTTCTGATCAATACGCTTTTCAATCGCAGGTAAAGCTGCACGGCTTTAATCCTGCCGATGCCATCATTGAAGTGTATCCAAAACCCGGAACCGAATTAATATCAACCGAAGATATCATTTCAACCATTGAAAAGCATGGCGATTCAGTAGCATTGGTTTTATTCAGCGGAGTAAATTATTATACGGGCCAGGTGTTCGACATTAAAGCGATTGCGGCAGCAGCTCATGAAGCAGGCGCCTACGCCGGGTTCGACCTGGCACATGCCGCCGGGAATATTAAATTACAACTGCATGACTGGGAGGTGGATTTTGCCGCCTGGTGCAATTATAAATATTTAAACAGTGGCCCCGGAGCCATTGCGGGCGCCTTCGTGCATGAACGCCATCTTAACGATAATAATTTGCCACGCCTGGAAGGCTGGTGGGGAAACAATATATGCAACCGCTTTAAAATGGAGAAGAATTTTACGCCTTCTTCCACCGCCGAAAGCTGGAGCATGAGTACTACGCCAATCATGATGCTGGCGGCACACAAGGCCTCGCTGGAAATATTCGCCGCCGCGGGATTCGATAACCTGGTGAATAAAAGTAAAGCGCTAAGCGACTATTTGTTTTTCGTACTCGGCCATATCAACCAACCGGTAGAAAAGTTCGCCATCATTACACCATGGGAAAGTGAACAAAGAGGTTGCCAGGTATCTTTATCGGTACACCATAATGCCAAAGCCGTTTTTGACACCCTGATGCCATTGGGTATTTTTGCCGACTGGCGGGAACCTAACGTCATCCGGGTGGCACCCGTTCCACTTTATAATAACTTTGAAGAAATATTTATTTTCGCTGATACTTTGCGGCAACTTCTAAACGAATAATCCATGTACAAATTTTCTTATTTTACTGAAGAGGATACGGAGAAAGTAATCGCCTTCATGAAGGAAAACCCTTTCGCCGTGATTACGGGTTTTGGGGAGCAATACCCTGTCGCCTCTCATATTCCCCTATCAGTAGAGGTGAAGGAAGATGGCAAAATATTTTTTCATGGGCACCTGATGAAAAAAACGGATCATCACCTGGCCTTTGAAAAAAATGAAAATGTGCTGGTGGTCTTTAATGGCCCGCATACCTACGTAAGTGCCGCCTGGTACACCAACCCACAGGTAGCCAGCACATGGAATTACATGGCCGTGCATGCAAAAGGAAAAATAAAATTTACTGATGAAGAAGGTACATACCAGGCAATAAAAAACATTACCAATAAATATGAAGGAACTGAATCAGCCGCCTCATTTGATAAATTGCCCAAAGAATATGTAATGAAAATGATCAATGCCATTGTTGGTTTCAGCATTGAAGTAGAAAGCTTTGATAATGTATTTAAACTTAGCCAAAACCATAATGAGGAAACAAGGCAAAGCATCGCGGCACACCTGCAGGGCAAAGGTGATACGCATTCAATGGCAATTGCAAAAGAAATGGAAAAGTTGGATAGTGCCAACAATAAATAAAGCCTTACCGCATTTTTTATTTTTGAAATGAAACATACATTTTGCTAATTGAAATTAGTTCAAACTCCAACATAATTCCAGGTTATTTACTACAAACAAACCAAAAATATAATTAGACATTTGTAAGAACAGTTTCATTTATTAAAGCCGTCATATTAATTTTATGAATCAGGCAGATAAATCGCAAACCGAATATTGACAACGCTTATCTAAATACCGGAGAGAATAAACATCACCCCTTTTTTCTGCATTAGTTTAAACAGGAGCCTACTTCGCGGAATATCTAACTTATCCCAAAAAAAATATCAAACCACTAAATCAATCCTATGTAAAAAGTTGATGATTTTTTATTTCAGTAATTTTCGCATTTCATCTTTTGACTAAAAGTGGTTCACGGAAATACTAAATTACAATCGCAAATTTTTTAATAGTAAAAATGGGAAAGGCAGATAAATCAATAGTTGTGGCTGATGAAGTTATCATGAGTAAAATTTATTTCCTCAGAGGACAAAAAGTGATGTTGGACAGAGATTTAGCCCGGCTATACGATGTAACAACCGGCAATTTAAATAAGGCTGTAAAGAGAAATTTAAAACGTTTTCCTGATGATTTTATGTTCCAGCTTACAGAAACGGAATTTAAGGACTTGATATTCCAAAATGGAATATCAAGTTGGGGCGGCATAAGAAAAATGCCTTATGCTTTTACAGAACAGGGAGTAGCTATGTTATCCGGCGTTTTGAATAGCGATAGGGCTATTGAAGTAAATACCCGTATCATCAGAATATTTACATACTTCGTGAAATGCTGCTGACGCATAAAGACATTTTGCTAAAATTGGAAAAGATAGAAAATGAGTTGATAAGACAAGGAAGCAGGACAGGAAAAAATGAAGAAGATATAGACCTGATATTTTCCACATTAAAGAAATTATTGAACCCACCCAACCCGCCACGGGAACCAATAGGATTTAAAGTCCGTAAATGATTACCACCACCTGCCTTTTTGTATATTTGTAAAATTTTAAAAATTGAAGCAACTCGTATCACTCATCATTTTTGTAATGATGGCCACCATGGTAAACAGCCAGTCCGTAGCCCAAATAAAAAAAGTACTGGACACCACTTCCGATCCGATAGGTTATGTAAAATACAAGCTCAAAAAAAAATATAAGATAGATACGGTAACCGTGATGAGTACCACATCTTTTTCAGGACTGGCCGACAGCCTTGCCTACAAAGGAAAAATTGGTAAAGTATATGGCCCGTTTAAAGGGAATAATTTTCTGATAAAAGTGCTGGCCAAAGTACCCAATACCTTTTATCATGTAAGCCATATCCTGATAGACACCTCCACCTTTAGCCGGAAGTTTGCCGATTCCCTGGCAGGCAACATTATTAAAAAAATTCAAACAGGCGGCAGCACATTCGCATCAATGGCAAGAACCTACAGCTCGGATTATGGTTCCGCGGCAAAAGGTGGCGACCTTGGATGGTTTATTCGTGGCGCCATGTTACCACAGTTGGATGAAGCAATTGCGGCGCACAAAAAAGGGGATATATTTAAAGTCTGGACCCCGGCGGGTTTGCATGTCGTTACTATCAAAGACAATCCAAAAAAAGATATTGGGTTCGCATTATTGCTGAGGGTATTTTTATAAAAAAGGGTGAATGGCCAATCCTGAAATATAGACCATTCACCTTTTCTACTTATTCTTTAATCACTCCATACGCCTCATTCACACATACTCATCTATCATCTCTCCTTATTCATCATTCATTCACATCCTTTCCCAATTTCAACTTTCCAATCATATCTTCAACATCCAATTTATTAGCATTGTCAGGTACCTGAGGTAAAGCCGCTTTCGCATACTTCAATGCTTCCTTATATTTTCCTTCGCTGCTTAATGCCCTTGCCATTCCCATGTTGGTAGTAAATACATTGGGATATTTTTTATAATTGGCTTTAAAAAATCCCGATGCTTCCTGTATTTTTTTACCGGCCAATAATTGCCGTGCATATCCATGTACCTCATTCATATTGCCAATTAGTGCAGCCTCATTCATTATCGCTGCCGCCTCGTCGGCCTTACCCATTAAATTTAATATTCGTGCTTTAACGGATAAGGTCCTGAAATTTTTCTCTCCTATAAAATTTCCACTGATGGCATTTTCCGCCCATTGCAATGCTTCTTCAAGATTGGTATTATTATCGGCACACCAATTGGCGGCCTGCGCAAATGCCCGCGAGCTAAAGCCTTTATCGTTTTGCAATTCCATTCTGAAATATACTAACTGATCTTTTATTATATCTGTTTCTACCTTAAACGGAAACATCCATTTTTCCCACTGCAAAGAAATAATGGCGCTATTAACGGTTTGATTCAGGAATACATATTGTAAAAATTCTACGGACTTATCCATTGCCTGTTGTTTGATGGTAACACGCAATACATCCTCTGATGGGTTGTAAAAAAAACTACCCCAGGCTGTATTGTTTTTTGAAAAAATCAATATGGATTCTTCCTTGCCGGTGGCGATAAAAAAACCGTACCTGCCCGCAGGTAAATTTTTGCCTTCAATGCTTACATCCTTTGAAAATGATATGGTAGTACATTCATTCGCACCTGCACGCCACGGTGCCGCTTTACTGGTACCAAATCCCAAATCATTAAATCCAAATGGCACCAACTGTCCCCATATTTTACCTTCCCTGCCCTTCACACCCGGCCTGCTGTATTCAATGGTAATATCGGTAAGGCCTACACGTTCACCAACCACCGCTTTTTTATTGCCCCCATTAGGCAACGTAGTTAATTGGGCTACAGCAGCCAGATGCAGCAAAAGCATTGCTACCAAACCAGGGATTATTTTTTTCATAAAATTGTTTTTGAGAAGTTAAAAATAATTTATCCTGATGCGAATATCAAATATCATTTATCATTTGATGAATGGCGGTATTCATCCCAACAAATCCTTTTCACTTTTTTTCGCACGAATCATCTCCGGGAATCCCATCCTGCGGGACAAGGAAGATACCGCCTGTGCGATACGTTTTATTTTGGTAGGTACAGTTTTTGCCGATTCAATCCACCTGCTAAAATAATGCTGATGCGCTAACGGCAACGATTTAAAATAAACCAAAGCGGCAGGGTCATCCGCCATACAGTCCACAAACGCCTCATTAATCTGATAGGGAACCTCATCAACAGTTATTTGTACTTTTAATATCGCTCCTTCCCTTTTACCAATCGCCCTTCTCAAATCAGCATTAAGAGCCATGATGAAATCGCCGCCACCCATGGGTATCAGCGCAACCCCGCTGATGGCATGTTCATCCAGCTTTCCTTTTACACGAAAAGATCTTTTACTGCCCGGCTGAAGTTGCTCCGCTTTTTTAGCAGGGATAATAATATATGTCCATCCGGTTTTTTCACCCTGCCGGTCAAACTTTAATATCGTAGTGGTAAAACTAATCATGACTTGTTACCTGCTTTTTTTAATGTTGATGGTGATACAAAATAAAAAAAATATTCAACATCTTTCATTGAATACTTTAGAAAAAAATATTTTTAAAACCCAGGCTACCCATTAATAATTGACAGTTGGAAAATCAGGAGTCATTAAAGTGGAAAAATATTCTTCCGGTAAATTTTTGAATTCCGATATTTAAGGGTTGCCAACCTTTTCAGGAGTTTTTTAAATATTTAAAGTCTGAAGTAGGTTGGCAGCCCTGAGTGATAGTCTGCGATACACCCAAAACTTTTGTATTCCATTAACGGCTTAATGGTTAATTTTATTTTTATGAAATACTTGCATGCCCTCCTGTTTGGTACTTTACTATTATACGGCGCCACATCTACAGCCCAGTTACCGGGTGATTATTTTAAAGATGTGGATGATTATGTAAAATCACTTGGCGCATTGGATACATTAAACATGGGCACGATAAGTTTTATCGTTACAAAAAAATTTCCTGATCCAAAAGATAAGGTAAGGGCGATTTTCGACTGGATCGCTTACAATATCAGTTTCGATCTTAAAGCCGGAAGAAATAATGACAATGAAAAAAGCAATCCGGAACAGGTATTGAAATTGAGAAAAGCGAATGCGGCAGGTTATGCGGCCTTGTTTCAGGATATGTGCAGCGTGGTAAAGATCCGTTGCCTTACCGTGGATGGCTATGCGAAATATAATACGGAACAAATCAATGAAAAGCCCGATGGCTTTAATCATACCTGGGCGGTAGTGCAGTTGGGCCTTAGCCCCGACACCTGGTTTTATGTAGATCCTACCTGGGGCAGCGGCTACACGGATGAGAAAATGAAACAATTTACAAAAGCATACAATGATGATTATTTTTTCGCGGACAGGAGCATTTTTAATTACCAGCATTTTCCCGATAACGGTGCATGGCAACTTGGCCCGGGGCCAAAAAGTTTGAGTAGTTTTTTATCTTTGCCATTAGTGAAAAGCGCAGCTTATGAATTTAAGTTGGGCCGGTTTGCCCCCAATGATGGTTTCATTAAAGCAAAGCTCAATAAGCCTGTTTCATTTAATATCAAACTAAATACAAGCGCCGCGATAGATATTGTATCGCTGGCAATAGGAGAAGAAAAAAAGAGGAAAAACAAAACGGTAGATTATTCCTTTTCCGGGGGGAGTATTATTTTCAATTATAAATTTACCGAAGAAGATACCTACCCTGTAACCCTAATGATAAATAATAAACC
>JAVHOI010000322.1:0-9397 GCA_036169975.1 Ferruginibacter sp.
AATAGCCGGTAGCGTAATTAGCATCGCCAAAGTTATAATAGCGGGTGTTTAAACGACCGAGTGTCTGGTAAGCATTCACCGCCTGGTTGGAGGTTTGTCCGTAGCCCACCCGCAGTTTCAGTTTATTGATGGCGGTTACATTTCTCATAAACGATTCGTTGGTGATATTCCATCCCGCAGATACCGCAGGATAGGTATGCCACTTATGCCCCGGCGCCAACCTTGATGATGCATCTGAACGCAGGGTAGCAGACACCATATAGCGATTATCGTAGGCGTACATTACACGGCCCATATAGGAGTTAAGACCACTCAGGCTGTAGTTTCCATCGTTGATTTTTATTTCACCCGTTGCCTGGCCCAGGTTGTAAAACTGGAATGCATCTGCCGGTATATCTTTTGCCGACATGGAGGAACTGTTGTATTTACTCTGTTCGGCCGAATACAAGGCTACTACATTCACGGTATGTTTCCTGGCAAAGGTCCGGTCGTAAGTCAGCAGGTTTTCAATGGTCCAGTGATAGGTTTGTGAATTGCTGACACCCGCAGTGGAAGAAGTGGTGGGTGTTGTACTGTTAATTCCAACTCCGGTGTAGTTCCCATTATTGTTCTGGATAAAATCCAGGCCAAGATTTGCCCGGTATTTAAGCCCCTCAACTCCCGGAATTTTTACCTCACTATAAATAGAGTTGTAAGTGGCATAGCCCCTCGTTTCATTCAGCCATTGATCACTTAAATTGTTTACCACGCCTTTTGTTAACACAAAACTTTCATCCAAAGGCATTTTCACGGTTCTTTTTAAAGTACCATCGGTGTTGTATGGATTAGCAATCGGCGACATACTTAGCACACCATACAATCCTACCTGGTTGCCCTGGCTGATGTTGTAGTTATTGTTGGTAGTAAAACCAACTTTAAAATATTTTCCAATCTGCTGATCTACAGATCCACGCATAGAGTAGCGCTTATATTGCTGTGTAGGAATTAAACTCTGATTCTGGTAGTACCCTCCTCCAAAGCTGTAGCTCCCCGTTTCGGTGCCGCCGGAAACGGTCAGGTCATGGCTTGTTACCGCACCATTTCTGTAGAACTGGTCCTGCCAGTCTGTATTTATATCATCGGCTTCATCTACACCGTTTGTGTACTGGCCGGCTGCTTTGCGAAGCGCAACAAATTCAGGCCCGTTCATCATCGGGTATTTGGCGAAAAGCCTTTGTGCACCATAGTACGCATTGTAAGATACTTTTGCTTTTCCGCCTCTTTGTCCCCGGTTGGTAGTTAGTAAAATAACGCCGTTTGCACCGCGTGAACCATAAATGGCAGTTGCAGAAGCATCCTTTAGAATTTCAATGCTCTTGATATCATTTGGGTTAATATCAGCGATAGAACCCGGAAAAGGAATACCGTCAAGCACCACCAAAGGATCGTTGCTGGCAGTAAGCGAACGCTGGCCACGGATAAGTATTTGCATGGTAGCGCCTGGTTTAGTAGATGTTTGTGAAATATCCACCCCCGCTATACGTCCCTGTATGGCCTGGCTTACATTGGGTGCCGGTACTTCACGCATCCTGTCGCCACTGATGGAAGCTACTGAACCCGTTACCGCTTCCTTGCGCTGGGTACCATAACCTACTACAATTACTTCGCTTAAAGATTTGTCTGCACTTTCTAAAGTAACCGAATAATTTAGCGCGGTGGTTATTTTAATTTCCTTTGGTGAATGATTGGTAGCAGTAATAACTAAGGTGGCGCCTTTGGCTGCTGTAATCGAAAAATTACCCGATAAATCAGTGGCGGTGCCGCTGGTTGTACCTTTTACAATAACTGATGCACCAGGTATCGCTGAACCGTTTTCTTCCGTTACACGGCCTTTAACAGTGGGGTTTTGAGAAAAGGCTATTTGTGAGAACAATACTAATTGCAGCATTAACCCAAAACTGAGCAGGGCGGATTTTTTAATGCCCCTGCACATTTGGAATAGCTTTTTTAAATTTTCTATTTGTTTCATAATTATGATTTTGTCAATTGTTGTGATGAGAATAAATATTTGTAACCTACCGGATATTCGTAAATATTAATGTGGATTTAAGTAAATGGATTCATTTTTTTTACAACAGCAAATAATAATTTTTTGAGGTGTTTTTTTTGCAGAAGCGTTTTTAATTAAACGGGAAGAAGTCTGACACCACGGGTCTGATACAAGCGTAATAGGAAGAAAACAGGCAATTAGTTTATGTAGTTTTATTTTTTTCATATAGCAATTAGCGGCATCATACCAACTTTTGGTAAGGAGTGATAGCAATGTTTACATAGCAAATGTAGGAAGTTTTTTTAAAAATGCAACCGATTGCAGTTTTTTTTTCAAAAAAAGCTGCCTTTCTTTGTATAAAAGAAAAAAGATGCCAGGTGAAAAAGAAATTACCATCTATGATATTGCCAAACACCTTAGCATATCAGCCGCCACGGTAAGCCGCGGGCTTCAAAACAACCCTGCCATAAATAAGAATACCCGAAAAAAAATTATTGATACGGCTTTACAACTTGGTTATCGTTCCAACACATTTGCCAGCAGCCTGCGCAGTAAAAAAACCCACACATTAGGCGTTATTGTACCCCGGCTTAACAGCTATTTTGTAGCCAGTGTATTGGCCGGCATGGAAGATGTAGCTAATAAAGAGGGCTATAACCTGATCATCAGCCAGTCCCTTGAAAATGCGGCCAAAGAAGTAGCCAACGCCCATACCATGTTCAATAACAGGGTAGATGGCCTGCTTGTTTCGCTGGCATACGATTCGGAAAATATTGACCACCTGAAACCTTTTTTTAAAAAACATATCCCCGTTGTTTTCTTTGACCGTACTTATCCCCACAACGAAAGTACCAGTATCATTATTGATAACTATAAAGCGGCTTATGATATTACAAAACACCTGCTGGACCAGGGTTGCAGGCGAATAATGCACTTTGCCGGCAATACGTTGCGCAATGTATATGCTGAAAGGCTGAGGGGCTATAAAGAAGCTATTAAGGACTACAATATTTCTTTTGATGAAAGGCTGGTCTTCATCAGCAGGCTGGATGAAGAATCTGGAACCGCTGCCGCCGGTCATATACTTAAAATGAAACCAGGTATAAGGCCGGATGCGGTTTTCTCCTCCAATGATACGGCTGCTGTTCATTGTATGATACACCTTAAAACCGCCGGTATCAAAATTCCCGGGGATATCGCTTTCGCAGGATTCAATAATGACCCCATCAGTAAAGTAGTAGAGCCCAATCTTACAACAGTCAACTACTCCGGTTATCATATAGGCGAAGCAGCTATCACCAGCCTCATCAATCACCTGAATGGTATATCCAGCATCAAAACTACCAACACTGTTGTATTAAGGTCTGATTTGATTATTCGGGGATCCTCTTTAAAAAAGAAAACTTTATAATTCATTTTTTTTTGCGACTTTTATGTAACCGATTGCATTTTGAAGTTAAAAAAGGCGTTGCTTTATAGAATATTGTACTAATTCCTGCCTGATTTTTTAATAGTAGAAAAATTGCAGCCTGTAATCTGATTTATCATCATTTATTTATATTGCATAAGGCATTCAAATACGTTTGTAAAGTAAAAACTGATCATTAGAAAAACATCTTTGATAAAAACAAAGCCGGTTATGAAAAGACGGTTACCAATTTTATATGAAAAAACCATTCCTCCTTTTTATGCTTCTTTTTTCAGCAATCAATGCAATTGCGGAAAATGGCTACGATTGCTGGCTTAGGTATAAACCAGTGGAAAATAAAAGCCTGCTGCTTTCTTACAAACAGGTTATCACCGCATTAAAAGTTAACGGGAACACCGCAACCATAAATGCGGCAAGGGAAGAATTATTAATTGGGCTAAAAGGATTGTTGGGTAGCGGTATCCCCGTAAGATCCGCCATAAAAACAAATGGAACAATAATTATAAGCAACGCTGCCAATCCTGATTTGCAAAATATTTCGCTTAAAAATGACCTTCAAAAAACAGGGGCAGAGGGTTATATTATTATTAACAGGACGATCAATGAAAAAAAATGCATTCTGATAACCGCCAATACTGATATCGGTGTTTTGTATGGTGTATTTCATTTTCTGCGTTTACTGCAAACACAACAATCTATTGCACATTTAAATATTATTTCTACCCCACGCATTAAGCTTCGCCTGCTCAATCACTGGGACAATTTAAACCGCACCGTTGAAAGAGGCTATGCTGGTTTCTCCATCTGGAACTGGCATACATTACCCGGGTATATTGACCAGCGTTATATTGATTATGCAAGGCTCTGCGCATCCATCGGTATCAACGGAACGGTATTAAACAATGTAAATGCCAATGCTGCCGTCCTCACCAAACCATACCTCGAAAAAGTAAAGGCCCTGGCAGATGTATTTCGGCCCTATGGAATAAAAGTTTATCTATCGGCAAGGTTCAGTGCACCAATAGAAATTGGTGGATTAAAAACCGCTGATCCATTAAATACTGATGTACAGCAATGGTGGAAGATTAAAATCAATGAAATCTATTCTTTAATTCCAGACTTTGGCGGTTTGCTGGTAAAGGCGAACAGTGAAGGACAGCCGGGCCCGCAGGATTACAACCGTACCCATGCTGATGGCGCTAATATGCTGGCTGATGCCATTGCACCGCACAAAGGAATTATCATGTGGCGGGCATTTGTCTATAGCCATGAAGTGGCCGATGACAGGCATAAGCAGGCATACAACGAATTTGTTCCGCTGGATGGAAAATTCAGAAACAATGTAATGGTGCAGGTAAAAAATGGCCCTATTGATTTTATGCCAAGGGAACCTTTTCATCCCCTGTTTGGCGCCATGCCTAAAACACCTTTAATGATGGAGTTCCAGGTAACACAGGAATATCTGGGGCAGGGAACGCATCTCGTTTATTTAGCTCCGTTATTTAAAGAATGCCTGGACAGCGATACCTACAGTAATAGCAAAGCACTTCCGCCGGACGGACAGGGAAGTACTGTTGCAAAAGTTATTGATGGAAGTTTGGATAACCATGCGCTGAGTGGAATGGCCGGTGTTGCCAATATTGGCAATGATATTAATTGGACAGGCCATCCGTTTGCACAGGCCAACTGGTATGCATTGGGAAGATTAAGCTGGGATTATACTCTTTCATCAGCGCAAATTGCGGAGGAATGGTTACGGATGACCTTCAGTAATGATACCGCTTTTGTAAAGGATACAAAAAAAATGATGCTTTCCTCAAGAGAGATATTAGTGACATACATGAACCCCCTTGGGCTGCACCATATCATGGCAACGGGCCATCATTACGGGCCCGGCCCATGGGTGAATAATTTATCAAGGCCTGAATGGAACCCTGCTTATTATCACAAGGCCGATTCATCGGGTATTGGTTTTGACCGTACCGCAAAAGGAAGTAATGCATTGGCGCAATACAAACCGGAAGCACGAAAATCATGGGAAGAACTTTCAGCATGTGATGAAAAATATTTACTTTGGTTTCATCATGTATCCTGGAACCATACAATGAAAAGCGGCAGGAGCCTTTGGAATGAACTCTGCTACCAATATAACAATGGCGTGGATAGTGTAAGATGGATGCAGCAATTATGGACCAAACAAAAAAGCAAAACAGACGATCAGCGCTACAGGCAAATTTCAATGTTATTAAGTATTCAGGAGAAGGAAGCGGCCTGGTGGCGAAATGCCTGCCTTTTGTATTTTCAAACCTTTTCAAAAATGCCTATTCCTGCCGAATATGAAAAGCCTGATCACAGTTTGGAATATTATAAGGGTTTGGGTTTTCCGTATGCACCGGGGAATTAACAGCCCTCCTGCCCCCGAAGGGGGTTCCTCGAGTAAGATGAAGGAAATGATTTTAGTAATAGCGGTTAATATCCGATTAATAAAAATCAAGACTCATTAACGGGTTAAATGTTTTTAGAAAAAGTAAACAGAATTTTATCAATAAAAAATAGACAAATTATGGATTCTAAAAATACCTTTTTAGGGGGAAGGGGTAAAGTAGCTATTGTAACCGGTGGTGGCTCTGGCCTTGGCTTTGCCATCGCGGAAAAATTTACGCAAAACGGTTTCCAGACAATTATTGTTGGCAGGGATGAAGAAAAATTGAACAATGCAAAATCGAAATTAGGTGAGCAGGCGTTTGCCATGAGTTGCGACCTGAGCAACCTTTCCTCAATCCCCGCTCTTATTGAAAAAGTATTTAATGAGTTTGGGCAAATTGATGTACTGGTAAACAATGCCGGCATCAACATGAAAAAAGATTTCACCGAAGTAACAGATGAAGAATTTCAAAAAGTGATTACTACTAATTTATGTGCGGTATTTGCCATAAGCCGTGAGGTTGTAAAACACATGCTGGCAAAGGGTTGCGGCAATATCATCAACATCAGCTCCATGGCGGCCCAATATGGCTTGCCAAAGGTAATTGCTTACAGCGCCAGTAAAACCGCCATTGATGGAATGACAAGGGCAATGGCGGTGGAACTATCACCCAGGGGCATCCGGGTAAATGCAATCGCTCCGGGATTTATTTATTCGGCGATGACGGATGAAGCATTAAACAGCGATCCCGAACGAAAAGCGAAAGTGTTTGGAAGAACACCAATGGGACAGATGGGGCAACCCACTGATATTGCTGAAGCGGCATTTTTTCTTGCAAGTGATGCGGCAAAATATATTACAGGTGTAGTATTACCTGTAGATGGTGGAAACAGTATTGGGTTTTAGTTACCCGATGCCGGATGCCGGATGGATAGATATTTTATATTGAATGAAAATTTACAGGATGAAAAAATTGTTATTGGTTGTAATCATTTTTTGTTGCGGCTTGTTAAGAAGCGAGGGGCAATTGGTATCTGATATGAAAACAGTTTTTTCTCTATCGGATGCGGCAATATTGGTTGATGAAAATGATTTTCCGCTTGTGAAAAAAACCGTGGCATTGTTGCAACAGGATATTGAACTCGTTACCGGAAAAAAAATTCCGATCATTTATCAACCCGGCCCATCTGCAAAAAATCTTATTATAATCGGCAGCACAGGAAACTCTGCGTTTATAAAAGAATTAATAAAAAATAAGATAATAAATACCACAAATCTTGCAAATAAATGGGAAGCCTACTTAATCCAATCCATTAGCTCTTTAAATAAAAAGGCACCAAAATCCCCCCGCTGGCCAGCGGGGGTGGGGGGGCAAGGGAGCCCTGGAGGCCTTCTTATAATTGCCGGCAGCGACAGGCGGGGAACCGCTTTCGGTGTATTTGAACTCTCCAGACAAATAGGCGTATCTCCCTGGTATTGGTGGGCAGATGTTCCTGTTGTAAAAAAACAAAATATCTATATCAACCCAAATATATCTCTTTCAGATGCGCCGAAAGTAAAATACCGCGGCATCTTTATCAATGATGAGGCGCCTGCTTTAAGTAACTGGAGCAAGGAAAAATTTGGCGGGTTTAATCACCTGTTTTATGAAAATGTTTTTGAACTGATGCTTAGGCTCAAAGCAAATTATTTATGGCCTGCCATGTGGGGTAATGCTTTTTACGATGACGACAGTTTGAACATTAAATCGGCGGATGAATATGGAATCGTTATCGGCACATCGCATCACGAGCCACTCATGCGTGCCCATGATGAATGGCGCAGGTATGGAACCGGCAAATGGAATTATGATAGCAATGCAGTGCGCCTGCAAGAATTTTGGAAAGCCGGTATGCAAAGAGCAAGCAATGAAAAAATAGTAAGCGTGGGTATGCGTGGCGATGGGGATGAACCCATGAGCAGGGAAACAGCCACGGCATTATTGGAACGCATTGTAAAAGACCAGCGGCAAATTATTGCTGATGTAACAGGAAAGCCCGCATCCGAAACCCCGCAACTCTGGGCCCTTTACAAAGAAGTGCAGGATTATTACGATAAGGGGATGCGGGTTCCGGACGATGTTACATTGCTTTTGTGTGATGACAATTGGGGCAATATCCGAAAACTTCCAAAATTAACGGATGCCCCACGCAAAGGTGGCTATGGCATTTATTATCATTTCGATTATGTAGGCGGTCCACGTAATTACAAATGGCTTAACACCATTCCAATTGCTAGGGTTTGGGAACAAATGCACCTGGCATATCAATACAATGTAAAAGATATCTGGATTGTAAATGTGGGCGATATCAAGCCGATGGAATTTCCTATTTCCTTCTTTTTGGATTATGCCTGGAACCCTGATAAAATTGGGTCAGGTGATTTGCAAAAATATACGGAGCAATGGGCGGCTGGTCAATTTGGTAAGCAGCGTTCAAAAGAAATTGCGGATATTATTTCAAAATATACCAAATACAATGGCAGGAGAAAACCGGAATTATTAGATGCTCAAACTTACAGCCTGGCCAATTACAACGAGTTTGAAACAGTAGTGAAGGATTACAACGCATTACTTGTAAAAGCGGAAAGAATCAAAGGGCAATTACCCGCTGAATATAAAGATGCATATTTTCAATTGGTGCTGCATCCTGTGAAGGCATGCGCCAATCTTAATGAGCTTTATTACAATGTAGCACTTAACAGGGAAGCCTATAAAAACAGGTATGCTGTTGCCAATGAGTATGCAGACAAAGCAAAAAAACTGTACATAAATGACTCGCTCATTAGTTTGCAATACCATCAGTTGAACAATGGCAAATGGAATCATATAATGAGTCAAACGCATATTGGTTATACCTACTGGCAGCAACCACCATTTAATAAAATGCCAACAGTCGTGTATGTGACCAAAGATTCCAGCGTAAAAGAAAAAGGTTTCATCGCGACAAACATTCCTTCCGCAAAAGATTTGATACCAGCCGCTGTAAAGGGTAAGGTATTTTATGAAGCAGACGGGTATGTTTCAATAGAAGCCGATCACTTCAGTAATGCAATCAATAGCAAAAACATCACCTGGAAGATATTACCCGATCACGGAAGAACAGGTTCTGCTGTAACAACTTTTCCGGTGACTGCTGATGAACAAAAACCAACAGCCAACTCCCCTCATCTTCAATATGAATTTTACACCTACGGCAAAGGTGATTTTAAAATCAACGCCTACTTTTCTCCAACCTTAAATTTTCATAACTTACCAACCGGTTTGCAGTATGCCATCTCTGTTGATGACGAAATACCACAAATCATATCCATCAACAAAGAAGATAGAAATGCAGGGGTATGGAATAAATGGATGGCCGGCAATATCATCATCAAAACCAGCACACATAAAATATTAAAGGAAGGCAAACACACAGTAAAATATTGGATGGTTAATTCCGGGGTGGTATTACAAAAACTGGTACTGGATTTTGGT
>JAVHOI010000323.1:0-9373 GCA_036169975.1 Ferruginibacter sp.
AGGAAAGCCACTGGTTAAAAACAGCACGGACGATATTGACCCAACGATACTAATAGATGATGATGGACAAGCTTATATGTATTGGGGCAATCCAAATTTATATTATGTAAAACTGAATGAGGATATGATCTCTTATTCAGGAGGCATTATAAAAGATACATCTTTTGCTAAAGTCAAAGGCCAGCCAGATCCTTTTCATTACCAGGAAGGTCCCTGGGCTTACAAACGAAACGGTCATTATTATATGGCTTATGCATCTACCTGTTGCCCCGAAGGTATAGGCTATGCAATGAGTAATTCACCAACTGGCCCATGGATTTATAAAGGGATGATAATGGATGGCGATAAAAGATCTAATGGCAACCACCCGGGCATTGTTGATTATAAAGGACAATCTTATGTATTCGGTTTAAATTATGAAATGTTGAAACGAACCATGTCTAAACATTATGAAAGACGTTCGGTAGGGTTAGAGAAAATAACCTACAATAGTGATGGTACTATTCAAAAATTGCCTTTCTGGTCAACCGATGTAAAACAATTAGGTACACTTAATCCATTCAAAAAAGTAGAAGCAGAAACCATTGCTTTTAGTGAAGGTGTTAAAACAGCCGCTGCCACCGAGTGGGAAAGAAATATTCCATGGAATAAAGGAAAAAAAATTGCGGACAGGCTATATGTAACCTCCATTAACAACGGTGATTATATTAAAGTTAAAGGTGTTGACTTTTTAAGTGGTGCTTCATCAGTAGAAGTGAATGTTGCCAGTTTGTATGGCGGGAAGATTGAGATCCATACAGACAAAATTGATGGCCCGGTGATAGGCACTGTTGATGTTAAAACTTCAGCCGAAGGCGATGTATGGAAAACCGTTTCCGCATCGGTTAAGAGCACAAAAGGCATCCATGATCTATTCTTTGTTTTTAAAGGTGAGAAAGATCTTTTCTACTTTGATTGGTGGAAGTTCAATGAGTAAATTTTATTAAAAAAATATTATGCGACTACATCTTTTTTTATTGTTTCTTTTTACAACAGCTATCAGCCAGGCGCAAACATGGCAAAAAACAAATGCAGGTATAAAAACAACTATCAATAAAACAGCTATTGAAATTCAATTTTACACTGCCTCAGCAGTAAGGATCATTAAATCTCCTGCAGGTACTTCCTTCAATAAAAAAAGCCTTTCTGTTATTGCAGCACCGCAACAGGTAAAATTAAATATAAAAGAGCAGGCTGGTATGCTTACTGTTAAAAGTGAAAGGACAAGTGTACAATGTAATCTTACATCCGGCGCAATAAGTTTTTATAATAATGCAGGCACAGTACTTTTATATGAAAAAGAAAACAGTACATCATTCAAACCTTTTAATGATGCAGGCAGCAACACATATAGTATTGAGCAGGCTTATGTTTTAGACAAAGAAGAAGCCATTTATGGTTTGGGGCAGCAGCAGCAGGGTAAAATGGTTCAACGCAATTTAAAGCTGAACATGGTACAGGGAAACACGGATGATTATATTCCTTTTTTTCAATCAAACAAAGGGTATGGTTTGTTTTGGGATAATTATTCGCCAACCACATTTACCGATAATACAGAAAGTACTTCTTTCAAATCTGAAGTGGGCGATTGCATAGATTATTATTTTATGTATGGAGGTAATGCTGATGGTGTAATTGCGTGCATGCGAAATCTTACAGGGCAGGCACCTATGTTTCCATTATGGGTGTATGGATTTTTTCAAAGCAAGGAACGATACAAAAGCCAGGATGAATTATTTGATGTAGTAAAAAAATACCGTGCGTTAAAAGTTCCGCTTGATGGCATCATCCAGGACTGGCAATATTGGGGCAGCAACTATTTATGGAATGCGATGGATTTTTTAAATGACGAATTTCCGAGACCACAAAAAATGATAAATGATGTACATAGTTTACATGCACATTTAACTATTTCCATCTGGAATTCCTTCGGTCCAAAAACAAAACAATACCATGAGCTGGACAGCATTGGTGCACTGATGAATTTTAGTACATGGCCACAATCGGGTTCTACTATATGGCCACCGCGGCGTGATTATCCCTCTGGTGTAAGAGTGTATGACCCGTATAATCCTGTGGCTCGTGATATTTTCTGGAAGCATTTGAATAAAGGCCTGTTCAGTCTTGGCATAGATGGATGGTGGATGGATTCTTCAGAACCTGATCATCTTGATTTCAAACCATCTGATATGGACAACAAAACCTTTCTGGGTTCTTTCCGGAAAGTTCGCAATGCATTTCCTTTAATGACGGTTGGTGGTGTCTATAATCATCAACGTTCCGTAACTGATAGTAAAAGAGTATTTATTCTTACACGTTCTGCGTTTGCAGGCCAACAACGTTATGGTGCCAACACATGGTCAGGTGATGTAACCTCATCATGGAATGCACTGCGCAACCAGATTTCTGCCGGATTGAATTTTTCACTCACAGGCATTCCTTATTGGAATGCGGATATTGGTGGATTTTTTCTTACAAGGTTCCGCAAAAAATTAGCAGACCCGGAATACCGTGAACTGTATGTTCGCTGGCTGGAGTTCGGCACGTTTACTCCAATGATGCGTTCGCATGGAGCCGATGCGCCAAGGGAAATTTATCAGTTCGGTAAAAAAGGGGATAAGGCTTATGATGCGATTGAAAAATACATTAACCTTCGTTACCGCTTATTGCCTTATATCTATTCCACTTCATGGGATGTTACAACCAATCAATCCAGCATGATGCGTGCACTGGTAATGGATTTTGCAACAGATAAAAACGCATTGGACATTAACGATGAATACATGTTTGGCAAATCGTTGCTGGTAAGTCCTGTTACAAATGCGATGTATGTAAAGCCAGGTGTGAATGGAAAAGACACTATACAGTTGGAAGACTTCAGTGTAATTAAATCAAAAGAAACTTACCTGCCTGCTGGCGCTGACTGGTACGACTTCTGGACAGGAGAAAAAATAAACGGCGGCAAAAAAACTACAAAAGAAACTCCACTTGATATTATTCCGCTGTACATAAAAGCAGGCAGCATGCTTCCCATTGGTCCGGCTGTACAATATGCAGAAGAAAAGAAATGGGATGATTTGGAAATACGAATTTATCCCGGAGCTGATGGAAAATTTGTGTTGTATGAAGATGAGTTTGATAATTACAATTACGAGAAAGGTGATTACACCGAAATTACTTTTAATTGGAATGACAAGAGTCGCACTCTAACCATTGATACTCGCAAAGGAACTTTTAAGGGTATGATTGAAAATAGGACCTTTAACATAGTGATGCCCGATGGCAAACAAAAAACAATTTCTTACACTGGTAAAAAAGTGAGTGCGGTTTTGAAGTAACAGCCTTAACATTGATTGCGGAATAAGCAGCAAAAAAATGACATTTAGATCACTTTAAAATATTTACCCCTAAATTGATTAGGACACACAAAAGATTATTCAAAATATTTATGAAAAAAATTACGCTCCTTTTTGTTTATTGTTTATTTATCTGTTGCACTCACTCTGTATCAGCACAAGCCATTCAAAAAAACAGGCTGATAGTATTGTCGGATATTGAAGCGGAAGTTGACGATACCGAATCCTTTATTCGCTTGTTTCTTTATGCCAATCAAATCGCCATCAAAGGACTGGTTGCAACTACCTCTGTTTGGAAAAAAAACAGCATAGCACCTCAAGCCATAAAAAAATTAATAGCCGCATACAAAAAGGTTCAGCCAAACCTTTTAATGCATGAAGCTAATTTCCCTGATGCAGCATCACTTTTGCAGATGGTGAAAGTCGGCTTGCCTTTATATGGTATGCAGGGCGTTGGAAAAGATAAAGATTCCGAAGGTTCGGATTGGATTTTAAAAGTGCTGGAAGAAAAAGATGAACGTCCGTTATGGATTTCGGTTTGGGGTGGCTCCAATACGCTTGCCCAGGCATTATATAAAATTAAACAAACAAAAACAGCAGCAGAGGCAAAAATATTAATCGCAAAGCTCAGGGTATATACTATATCCGACCAGGACGACAGCGGTATCTGGATCAGGAATAATTTCCCCGATTTGTTTTACATCGTCAGTCCGGGCGATGCGTATGGAACGGCTACATGGAGTGCTATCAATAGTTTTATACAAGGGATCAATAACGAAAAAATCAGCAACACCTGGCTGGCACAAAACATTCAACAAGGCCATGGTCCGCTTGGTGCCGAATACCCTGATGTTGCATACGGCATGGAAGGAGACACGCCATCCTTTCTATCACTCATTCCGAACGGACTGAATGTACCGGAACATCCCGAATGGGGCGGCTGGGGCGGTAGGTATGAACTGTACAAACCTGATTTTGCCAACTTAAAAAAAGGAAGTTCAGGTGTTCCGTTTGAACCGGAGACAAGGCCAATATGGACAAATGCAGCAGATAGTTTTACGCCTTTTGTTTTTAGTGAGTTTGGGCGAACACTAAAACCCGATACCCTGCATTATAACGATAATAAAGTAACACTATGGCGCTGGCGTGATGACTTTCAGAATGATTTCGCAGCACGTATGGATTGGTGCATTAAAACATTCGGGGAAGCCAATCACGCTCCTGTACCGATTTTGCAAAGCAAAGAAAAAATAACCGTCAAATCAGGAGAAGGTATTTATTTGAATGCCAGTGGCTCCACGGATCCTGACGACGACAATTTAAGTTTTCTTTGGTTCAGCTATCCTGAAGCTGGTTCCTATAAAAAAGCATTAATAACAACAGCAGAAAATTCTTACCAACTTTATTTGGTGGCTCCAAAAGTTGATAAAATAGAAACAACGCATATTATTTTGAAAGTGACAGATAAAGGGGTGCCGGCATTATCAGCATATAAGCGGATAATTGTAACCATAATGCCAAAATAAATTCAAGACCCAATCACTAACTGAATACTGATATTGCAATAAATAAAAATGATAAATAAAATAAACACAATTCTGATTGTACTTGCCTCCCTTTTGCTGATTGGCAGTTCAACCCATGCACAGGATAAACTATACAACAATGAATTCCCATTAGCAGATGTAAAGTTGCTCAAAGGACCTTTTCAACATGCCCGTGACATTAACATCAAAGTTCTTTTAGAGTATGATGTTGACCGTTTATTAGCCGGTTACAGAAAGGAAGCCGGTTTACCTGAAAAGGCAAAAATATTTTCTAACTGGGATGGATTGGATGGACATGTGGCCGGACATTATTTATCGGCCCTTGCAATGAATTATGCTGCAACAGGGAATGCTGAATGTAAAAAACGGATGGACTATATGCTTGCAGAATTGAAAGCCTGCCAGGGTGCAAACGGAATAATTAACCCGGCCTGGGCAAATGGTTATGTGGGAGCTGTACCCAACGGGAAAAAAATTTGGAGCACGTTACAACAGGGCGATTTTGCGGCTTACCGGTCTGCATGGGTACCCTGGTATAACGTACATAAAATGTATGCTGGCTTGCGGGATGCATGGATGTACACCGGTAACAAAGATGCCAAAGAAATCTTTTTAAAATTCTGTGATTGGGGAATAAATATTACGGCGGCATTAACAGATGCACAAATGCAGTCTATGCTGGATATTGAGCATGGCGGCATGAATGAGATTTTTGCTGACGCATACCAAATGACTGGTGAAGAAAAATATTTAACTGTAGCAAAAAGATTTTCTCATAGAATGTTATTGGATCCTATGTCTGCACAAAAAGATAATCTTGATAATAAACATGCCAATACGCAGGTGCCAAAAGCCATAGGCTTTGAACGTATTGGCGAATTGGCGAAAGATGATAGGTACAAAACAGCAGGTGATTTTTTCTGGGAAACAGTTACTGCAAAACGCAGCCTTGCCTTTGGCGGCAACAGCAGACGGGAGTCTTTTCCCTCTGTAACTGCATCTACCGATTTTATAAATGATGTGGAAGGACCGGAATCCTGCAACTCTTATAACATGCTTAAATTAACCGAAGACCTGTTCAGGGTTAATCCTTCAGCAAAGTATGCCGACTTCTATGAAAGAACATTGTACAATCATATTTTATCAACCCAGCATCCTGATCATGGCGGCTATGTATATTTTACGCCGGCTCGTCCACGGCATTATCGGGTGTATTCCTCCCCCAACCAAAGCATGTGGTGCTGCGTGGGCACCGGAATGGAAAATCATGGCAAGTACAACCAGTTTATTTATACCCACCAAAAAAATGCATTGTATGTAAACCTATTTGTTGCTTCTGAATTAAACTGGAGGGAACAGAAAATTAGAATTAAACAGCAAACGCTTTTTCCTTATGAAGAAAAAACGAGTTTAACAATTACTGAGGGGGCTTCCCTTTTTTCATTAATGATCCGTTATCCTCAATGGGTAAAAGATGGCGCTTTAAAAATAATGGTTAATGGTAAAACCGTTTCGTTTACCAATCTTCCTTCATCTTATATATCGGTAAAACGGTTATGGAAAAAAGGCGATGTGGTTACGATAACATTACCCATGCAAAACCGCATTGAACACATGCCCAATGTATCCAGCTATATTGCCATCATGCATGGCCCCATTCTGCTGGGTGCAAAAACAGGAACAGAAGATTTAAAAGGTTTAGTAGCAGATGATGGAAGATGGTCACAAATAGCCAGTGGCAAAAAACTTCCTTTGGAGAAAGCGCCTATAATTATTGAAGACTATATCAATGCGCTTGCCACTAAACTTAAGCCGGTAGCAGGTAAACGGTTAAAATTTACCGCAATTGCTCTAAAAATGATCAATCCAGTTGATGTTGTTTTTGAACCGTTTTATAAAATTCATGATGCAAGGTATATAATGTACTGGATGGCTTTAAGCAATGCCGGTTACCGCACTTATGTTGATTCAATTGCTGTCATAGAAAAACAAAAACTGGAAATACAAAAACGTACCGTTGATTTTGTTGCACCCGGCGAGCAACAACCGGAAGCAGACCACTTCATTCAAAAACAAAATTCAAACGCAGGAAATTCCATGGATGCATTCTGGCGTGATGCCCGTGGCGACGGCTATTTCAGTTACCAGCTTTCTACCAACAACGAAACAGGATTATCGCTGCTTGTTAAATATTGGGGAGCCGAATGGGGTAACAGAAAATTTGACATCTACATTGATGATGAAAAATTAGTAACAGAAGACAATACGGGTAAATGGAACCTGTCTCAGTTTCAGATTATAGAATACAAAATACCCGATGCTATGGCAAAAGGGAAAAGTAATGTGAGGGTAAAATTTCAGGCATTGCAAGGCAATACAGCAGGTGCAGTTTATTATATACGCCTGGTGAGAAAGAACAATAACAACGAATAAAATTGAAGCTATGACTAATAAACTCAAATTAATTACTGCTGCATTAATGATCTCACCAATTGCATCTGCACAAATCAATCCGTTTGGGTTACCAGCTGCTCCAACCACAACAAAAGAATTCAGGTACACCAATCCTATCACAAGAGATTCAGCCATCGCCATGCGTGATCATTTCATTATTAAGGTGGATAAGAAATGGTATTGCGTTGGAACCTCAGAACCGGTTTGGACTGGTCTAAACCCCGGTGTACGTTTACTGGAATCAGATGACATGATCAACTGGAAACAACATTCTTTTTTAATTGATGCAAAAAAATTGCCGCCCGATTGTCCGTACAACGGCCGCTTTTGGGCACCCGAAATTCATTTCATCAAAAACAAATTCTACCTCATTGTAAACAGCGGAAAAGTTACAGCAGAAGATCCAAAGGGGATGAAGACACACAGCGTTTGGCTATTTACTTCAGACAGTGTAACAGGTCCGTACAAACTGTTAAACGGTCCGTTAACAGCACAATACAACAACGATGCAACTTTGTTTGAAGACGAAGATGGACAAACTTATCTCTATTGCAGTGGCAATGGTTTGTTCCAGGCAAAAATTGATTTGAATACCGGCAAGCTTACAACGCCCATTCAAAAATTTTTAGATAAAAAACAACCCGGCTGGCCCGAGTGGATGGTAGGTGGTATTGAGGGGCCATTCGTTATAAAAAAAGAAGGTACCTACTTCATGTTCTTCTCTACCTGGACACGTGGTTATGAAGTTGGATTACTAAAATCAAAATCACCGCTTGGCCCCTGGGAACTGGCATCACCTGAACCCATCTTCGGCACCAGGAAAAAAGGTTACCGGCCCGAATTGGCAAAAGGCGGTGGCTATGACAATTTGAAATTCACCGACACACAAGACCCCTACCAGGAAACGGGACACAATGCCTTGTTCATTGGCCCTGATGGACAGCTCTGGAATTCCTGCCATTATTTTATGTACGAAAAAAGGCCTTATCCATATAGTCAAACATTTGAAGCATGGGAAAAAAGTCCGCAGATGGGTATTGAACCCGTGTACTATAAAGATGGTAGTTTTTATATTGGCAAGCCAACATGGACAGAGCAGGTAATTAAATAGTAGAAAAGACAGAATAAACATTAAAATCAATGCCTCATGGGAAGAAATTATTCAGCCATAGCCCTGGTGCTTCTTTGTACTTGCTTTATAGCCGGAACAGTAAAAGCACAACAGGCAACCAATCCGGTAATCTTTGCAGATGTTCCTGACATGTCGATTGTTCGTGTTGGTAAAACTTATTACATGAGCAGTACTACCATGCACATGAATCCCGGTGTGCCCATTATGAAATCGAAAGACCTGGTGAACTGGAAACTGGTGAGCTATGCTTATGATACTTTAGCCAGTATGGATGAGCTCAATCTTGCCGATGGCAAAAGTACTTATGGAAGAGGGTCATGGGCAAGCTGTATCCGTTACCATAACGGTATGTTTTATGTTTCCACTTTTGCACAAACCACAGGGAAGACATATATCTTTTCAACAAAAAATATTGAGAAGGGCCCATGGAAAACAATTTCATTCAAACCTTCGTATCATGACCATACCATATTTTTTGATGATGATGGAAAAGTGTATATGATTACCGGGGCAGGTAAACTGCGAATATTTGAATTGAAGGATGATTTATCTGATGTGAAATCTGGTACGGAAAGGGTATTGATTGAAAATGCAAGTACACCATCAGGAACAGGAGGGGGATTACCTGCAGAAGGTTCGCAGCTTTTTAAAGCAAATGGAAAATATTATCTCTTCAATATCAGTTGGCCAAGAGGTGGCATGCGTACAGTTCTTATTCATCGTGCCGATAAAATTACCGGCCCATGGGAAGGCAGAGTCGCATTACAGGATATGGGTGTGGCGCAAGGCGGCTTAATTGATATGCCCGATGGAACATGGTATTCTTATCTCTTTCGTGATTATGG
>JAVHOI010000324.1:0-9306 GCA_036169975.1 Ferruginibacter sp.
CGCAAGGGTAATGAATGAAGTAATGCCCGCCTGCAAAAACCTTAAAGTAAAGTTTGTGGCCAACGACCTGACCAATGAGCAATCAATAGCGAAGTCAACCGCCGAATTGAAAAAGAACAAGGTTTATAATGCGGTAAAGGAAACGAAATCAACCGGCCTTATTTTGCTGGTGGATGCAAAAACAAAAAAAGTTATCAAACAAATCAGTGTAGCAAAACCTACTGATGAGATTATAAAAGAAATTACGGCAGCGCAAAGCTAAGCCTGGATAAATTTTTTTTCATAGTTTAGTTGATGATGGTTTTTAAGTAACAGCCTTCTTTTCCAGGAAGGCTGTTCACAATTTTAAAAAGAATAAAATGAAACATTCAAAACGATTAATGATTATGCCTGCATTGATTCTTGCGCTTGCAGGCGCTGTTATGATAAGCTCCTGCGGCAATTACTCCACGGAAGAAATAGCGGTAAACTCAAAGGATGGCGTTCAGTTTTCCGCCACTGGCTTAGGGCAGGCAATACAACAAAGTAAGAAAGAAAACAAGCCAATATTCCTGCTCGCATTTGCGGGATATTGCCCGGCCTGTAAAAAAATGAAAAAATCAATTTTTCCTGATAAGGAAACAGGCAGCCTTTTCAACAAAGGTTTTATTAATGCGCAGGTTGATATAGAATCTGAAGAAGGCCAGAAGATAGTGAAGGAGTATGATATTGAGGGAACCCCCACTTTATTGTTTCTTACTCCTGATGGACAGGTATTAAATAAAGCAAGTGGGTATCATAGTAAAGAAGAATTAATCGCTTTAGCGAGGGAAGTTATATTTGATGGGAAACCAGTTATTAATTAAAACGAAAAGAATAGCCTTTCATTTTTATTTTCAGGGATACTAAAGTTTTATTTGATTGAGGAATTAACCTTTCTTAGACCTTCCTCTTTATAAATAAAGCGATATTAATCATAAAACGATAAATCATTTATTGATAATTTCCGGTTGATGACAATAACAAACAGCCTCATTATTCCGGGCATAATCATATCCCTCATCCCACCATTGCGTCATCAGGGCAGGATCGAAAATCAGGGAATTATCAGTCAGTTGACGAGGCGTATAATAAATGTGAACATCAATCCTTTGGTTAAGGCTCATTAATTTTCCTATCAACAAATCTTTAATACTTATTTGTGTTGCCATAAAACGAAACGTTTTTAATAAGAGGGAGAAAGCGTTACCGGCCAATCGTTGTTTACGTAACGGATGTTCATTTTCGAGAATGATTACATCCACTTCACAGGCATTATTTTCCAGTGCGCAATAAATTGGGATATGGCTTCCAAATCCACCGTCCGCATATTGGCATCCATTCTTTTGAAACACACTCATAAAAGGCACAAAGTTGGAGGAAGCCCAGGCCCAATTGCAAAATGATTCATAATCGCAATCGTTGGAATGAATGTATTCTACTGTTTGCTCCGTAAGATTTGAAACTGTAAAAATGACTTTCTTATTCATTTTCCCAATAGCCTCAAAATCCTCTTTGGTGATACTGTTTTTAATCAGGCTGCGTAAGCTTTCACTTTCACCAAAAGTAGGGCAGCCTTTCAGAAAGGTGCGTAGTGTATTGAAATGATTAATGCTTGTTTCGTACCCCTTATTTGTTTTATGGATTCGAAACGGAGAAATACTGAAAATATCTTTTTGCGTTACGGAAGTATAAATTTTTTTTATTTTGTCCACCTTCCCAATGGCAAGGTGTGGCAACAAAAGGCTACCCGTGGAACTGCCAACTAAAATATCATAATCGTAGCCGCAATCTTTTATCAGATATTCGGCAACACCCCCTGCGAAAGCGCCTTTGCTGCCGCCGCCTGATATTACTAATGCTCTCATGGAAGGTAAGACGCATAAATGAATTATTCATGACAAAAGCTACTTTCTTTTTATACTTAATTTTCAATCGTTATTTATCTATTTTTACCAAACAAACTATTTTTATGAAATTATCTTTCAAATGCCTGATAACAGTGTTACTTTTAAATTTTTCTGCGCAGGCTCAAAAAAATGATTCGCTTTTTTTAAGTGCGGCTATAGCAAAAATGCAACATGCAAAAGAATATACCCTAAAAGTGGCCAACCTATTGCCACAAGAAAAATATTCGTTTAGTCCCATTCAGGGTGAAATGAGTTTCGGAGAACAGCTTTTACATCTTTCTTCTAATATTGGATGGTTGTGTTCATCCTATATTGGTGGCTCAGAAAATCCAGTTTCAAAGGCAGATCCGAAAGTTCAGAAAAAAGAAGAAATAATATCCGAATTAAACAAAGTGTATGATTATGCCATTAACACCTTACAGCATTTTGAACCTGCACATCTTTCAGATACAGTTTCTTTTTTTGCAGGCTCTATGAACAAACTGCAAATTATTAATCTTTTGAATGATCATCAAACCCATCACCGGGCTCAGGTACTGGTTTACCTAAGACTGAATGGCATTAAGCCGCCGGATTATGTTGGGTGGTGAGTTATTCCTGTTCTTCAAAATTATGCAATGCTTCATTCCAATTATAGGGTTTAAATGTAATACTATAAACGTTTACATCCTTTTGAATCACATCCCCAATTATTTTTCTAATCCCCCTCTTGCCACCAAAATCACCAATAAACCAACTCATCATTTTAGTAGCCCGAACTTCCTTTTTAACATCATCAATTTCGGTATCCCCACTTAGAAATGATTTTGCAGCTACGTTCAATTGCGAATCAATATTTTTGTATGAATAGAATGCAATGGGCGGGCAAGTTTTAGCGCTACAGTTTAATGCAAAATGAATGCGGTAATCAATTTTTGCTACCGCCAGTTGCTTAATAAGTTTACCCTTAAACAATTTTGGCAAATAACCTTTGCTTTATTTTTAGCGATATTTAGGAAGGATGCCATGCTCAATATCATCCAAGCTAATCCTTTTGCCGGCGATTGGAATTAGTTTGTTGGTAAATATTTAAGGATGTACTTTAGATTATCAATTACCATTATTCATTCCTCATCCATAAATCCCCATTCATCCCTTAGTGTAATTAATTTTGCACCTTCCATTTTTGGAGTGTCATAGTGGCCGGCAATATTTTTTTGCCGGAAGGCTTCGTAGAGTGTAACGGCGCAGGCAACGGAAATATTCAACGACCTGATGATACCCACCTGCGGTATGATAAAGTTTCCATCCGCCAGCGCAATGATTTCTTCGCTGACACCACTGTGTTCATTTCCAAATACCAATGCTACGGGTTCCGTTAAATTCAATTCGTGTAAGCCAACCGCATCGCTGCTGAGGTGGGTGGTATATATTTTTTCATAACGCTTTCTTAATTCGGTGAAGCAAACAACCGGGTCAGTAAACTGGTGAATGGTCAGCCACTTGGCTGCGCTGGAAGAACTTTTTGCGCTCCACTTTCTGTGAGGCGGAATTTTATGATTCAAAATAAAAATTTCCTGTATGCCTACCGCATCGCAGGTACGCATAACCGCAGAAATGTTGTGCGGATCAAATACATTTTCCAATACTACGGTAAGATCAGGTTGCCTTTTATTTAAAACGGAAGTAAGCCGTTCATTTCTTTCGGGTGTCATACAAATAAAATAAACGGTAAAAATAAGGAATTATCCTCCCCGATACCAATAGGGTTGAATGAAGGGGTTTGCGGAGGGGATACCATATTTCTCCAACTGGCAGAATAACTCGTTCCATAGATATGTGCCTTGACATGGTTTCATCCGACACATGCTCCTGTACTTTTCACATACCATTCCTACGGAACAAACCTGGCTTCAATATTTTTTTCCACCAGTATATCGTCATCAATGGGACGTGACCTTTCAATCCATAACTGATAATTAGCATTGGTCCGCCGGCAGTTCCTACGAAGGCGCCCTTTAATGGATGCCATCGTCTTTTTCAACACCTGCCAAATAACATTCCACCCAAAACAAATAAAACAAATAAAATCATCACCTTTGAAATATGTACGCCATCAGCCAACTATTTATTTATCCCATCAAATCGCTCGGGGGAATTGAAGTGCCATCCGCACAACTAACGGACAGGGGTCTGCAATACGACAGAAGATGGATGCTGGTGGATGCCGGCAATAATTTTCTTACCCAGCGGGAACATCCGGAAATGTGTTTATTACAAACGGCTATTGAAAATAACCAGTTGATAATTTATGACAAAAATAATATTGCGGATAAAATATCCCTTCCATTACAACCTGCACCCAACGGGGCATGCAAAGTGAAAATATGGGAGGATGAATGCGATGCCCAACTAATGAACGTGGAGGCGGATGAATGGTTTTCAAAAAAATTATTAATGCCCTGCCGCCTGGTTTATATGCCGGATGATGTAAAAAGAAAAGTGGATGAACGCTATGCATATACCAATGAGATCACCAGTTTTTCTGATGGTTTCCCTTTGCTGATGATCGGGCAGGCATCATTGGATGATCTGAACAGCCGGTTGGAAAATCCATTGCCCATCAACCGTTTCAGGCCCAATATGGTTTTTACCGGTGGTAACCCTTTTGATGAAGATACCATGGAACATATTCGGGTAAACGAAATAGATTTGTTTGGGGTAAAATTATGCGGCCGTTGTGTTATTACCACCATTGATCAAGCCAATGCCGCTAAGGCGAAGGAGCCATTAAAAACATTGGCAGCTTACAGGATGGCCAATAATAAAATATATTTTGGGCAAAATATTTTATGTAAACAAACTGGGCATTTAAAAGTAGGTGATGCCATTGAAATAATAAAAAGGAAACCGCCTGTTTTTATTTTTTAGAGATGGCATTTTTCAAAAAAGATATCAACTCTATTCTGAACTGAAGTAGCTTCGCGATAAAGGTTATTAATTAAATGAACCCGTAAAATATCAACAATGAATTATTTACCTGATAAAAACCGATACGAAAAAATGCAGTATCGGCGCTGTGGTAACAGTGGCATTAAATTGTCCGCCATTTCATTGGGGTTGTGGCACAACTTCGGACATGTGGATATGCTCGAAAACAGCCGTGCAATTTTGAAACTCGCCTTTGATAGCGGCATCACGCATTTTGATCTCGCTAATAATTATGGCCCGCCTCCGGGAAGCGCCGAAGAAAATTTTGGTAAAATTTTAAAGGAAGATTTTGCCGGATACCGTGATGAAATGATCATCAGTTCCAAGGCTGGTTATACCATGTGGGACGGGCCTTACGGCGATTGGGGCAGCAAGAAATACTTAGTATCAAGCCTTGACCAAAGTTTAAAAAGAATGGGGTTGGAATATGTGGATATTTTTTATCATCACCGCCCGGATCCTGATACGCCACTGGAAGAAACCATGGCTGCTTTGGATCTTATCGTAAGGCAGGGTAAAGCATTGTATGCGGGCATTTCCAATTATCCCGCTGAGGAAGCTGCCAAAGCAATTGCCATTTTAAAAAACCTGGGTACGCCTTGTTTGATCCATCAACCCAAATATTCCATGTTTGTGCGCTGGGTAGAAGAAGGCGGGTTACTGGATGTGCTGGAACGGGAAGGCGTTGGCTGCATCCCTTTTTCGCCGCTTGCACAGGGATTATTAACCAACAAATATTTACACGGCATCCCCGCCGATTCAAGGGCGGCTAAACCACACGGATTTTTAAAAGAAGAAGATGTTACGGAAAGCCGCGTAAATCAAATCAGGCAATTGAATGAAATTGCACTGCAGCGAAATCAATCGCTGGCGCAAATGGCGCTGGCCTGGCTGTTGAAAGATAAGCGTGTTACATCGGTATTAATTGGTGCAAGCAAACCGGCGCAATTGGCGGATTCGCTGCATTGCCTCGATAATATTATTTTTAGTGAGCATGAATTGAAAGCGATAGAGGAAATACTAAAAATAGCTGAGGCCTGATTTATGCTTAATGAACTAACGATTCTTGAAAAAAAAATGGATGGGTTTTTATATTACAATTCATCCACCCAGCATCATGCGCAATTGCTTGCCTATTCCACCGACGCTTCCGTTTATCAGGAAACCCCTTTAGCCGTGGCATTGCCTGAAAATGTAGCCGATATAAAACTATTGATCGCTTTTGCCCGTCAGCAGCAGGTTACATTAATTCCAAGAGCCGCAGGGACTTCATTGGCCGGGCAGGTAGTGGGCAATGGCATTGTGGTAGATATCTCCAGGCACTTTAATAAAATAACAGCAGTAAACGTAAAAGAGAAATGGGTGAAAGTACAGCCGGGTGTCATCAGGGATGATCTGAATAATCATTTGCGTAAATTCGGGTTGATGTTTGGCCCGGAGACATCCACGGCCAACAGGGCCATGATTGGTGGAATGGTGGGAAATAATTCATGCGGATTGCACAGCATTGTTTGGGGAGCCGTAAGGGAAAATTTATTGGAAGTGGATGCGTTGTTGAGCGATGGTGATGAAGTTGTTTTTAAAAATGAAGAGGTTGAGGGTAAAAATTATTCAGGATTTAAAAAAGAAATATATGCCGGCATTTATCATTTACTGGCGGATGAAAATAATCAGCAGCTCATCAAACATCATTTTCCAAAAGGATCCGTTGTAAGAAGAAACTCGGGTTATGCATTGGATAGCCTGTTGCGCATGCAGCCTTTCTCCCCGCTCGGCGAATCCTTTAATCTTTGTAAACTCATAGCGGGTTCGGAAGGCACGCTGGCATTTATTACACAAATAAAACTTCGGCTGATTGGCCTGCCACCAAAAGAAACCGCCCTGGTATGTGTGCATTGTAATTCCATTGACGAATCGTTGAGGGCGAATATCGTGGCTTTAAAACACCGCCCGATGGCGTCAGAATTAGTTGACCGGTACATCATTAATTTTACACGGGCGCACCCGGAGTATCACAAAAATTGTTTTTTCATTGAAGGGGATCCCGCTGCTATTTTAATGGTAGAATTTATGGCGGATACCAAAGATGAAGTAAACCAACGTTCCCGGCAAATGGTGGATGAATTACTGGAAAACGGCTATGGGTACGCTTTTCCGGTTTTATACAATGATGATACAAATTATGCGTGGGATGTAAGGAAGGCGGGCCTTGGTTTGTTGCGCAATTTGCCGGGCGATATTCAACCGGTTAATTTAATTGAAGATTGCGCGGTTGCGCCGGAAGAATTACCGGGTTATATCAGCGACCTGCAAATTATTTTAAACAGGTATAGGGTGAATGCCTCTTATTATGCCCATGCCGGGGCGGGGGAGTTGCATGTAGAGCCGATGATCAATTTAAAAACGGCGGAAGGCGTGCAAACATTCCGCGGCATATTGAAGGAAACGGTAGGGCTGGTAAAAAAATACGACGGATCACTTTCGGGTGAACATGGGGATGGCCGCCTGAGAGGGGAATATATTTCAACTGTGGTTGGAAATGAAACCTACCAGCTTTTTAAAAAAGTAAAACAATTATTTGATCCGCAGAATATTTTTAACAAGGGGAAGATAACCGATACACCACCCATGGATCAGCACCTTAGGATGAGCATTGGTAAACAGCCAGCCCCGGTAAAAACAAGTTTTGATTTTTCACCACAGGAAAGCATGCTCCGGCTTGCGGAAAAATGTTCCGGCTCCGGCGATTGCAGGAAGAGCGAAATATCCGGGGGCATCATGTGCCCGAGTTATATGGCCACCAGGAATGAAACGGATACCACCCGGGCGAGGGCCAATATTTTACGCCGGTTTTTAAGCAATCCCGAAGATGCTGATCCGCTGAACCATCCCGAAATAAAAGAAGTGATGGACCTGTGCCTGAGTTGCAAGGGCTGCAAAACAGAATGCCCGTCAGGCGTGGATATTACCAAAATGAAAGCCGAATTCCTTCAGCAGTATTATGATAAAAATGGTATCCCGTTCAGGGCTAAACTGATTGGTAATTTTAGCAGGCAAATGAAACTGGCATCCGCATTTCCCCGGGCATACAACCTTGTTTTCGGTACGGCTCCGCTTCGGAAACTGGTAAACCTGATAGTGGGTTTTCATCCCGGCCGAACTATGCCTTTGCTGGCCGGCACTACGCTTTTGGCATGGCACAAAAAGCGGATGAAAAACGATATTGATACAGGAAGAAAAGTTAATTTTTTTTGTGATGAGTTTACCAATTATTATGATGTTGAAATAGGTAAAAAAGCGGTCCTGTTATTGGAGTTGCTGGGCTACGAAGTAACGATACCTGATCATATTGAAAGTGGCCGTACCTATTTATCAAAAGGCATGGTGAAGAAGGCCGCTGAAACCGCCAATCAAAATATCAGGTTATTGTCTGAGGTGGTTTCTGAAGATACTCCAATAGTAGGTGTGGAGCCTTCAGCCATCCTTACTTTCAGGGATGAATATATTGACCTTGCTGAATCGCCGAATAAAGAGAAAGCCGCACAGCTTGCAAAGCATTCTTTCACCATCGAAGAATTCATATCCAACGAGGCGGGCAAAGGGAATATTTCAAAAGAAACATTTACCAAAGAAAAACGTACGGTAGCCGTGCATGGTCATTGTTACCAGAAAGTTTTATCATCGCAACATTTTACCAATACCATGCTCAGCATCCCGGAAAATTATCAGGTACAGTTTATCCCCTCGGGCTGTTGCGGTATGGCAGGCGCTTTCGGATACGAGAAGGAACATTATGCGGTATCGCAACAGGTAGGCGAGCTGGTGTTATTTCCGGCGGTCCGCAATTTCCCTCCCGATACATTGATTGCCGCATCAGGCACTTCCTGCAGGCACCAGATAAAGGATGGCACTAAAAGAACCGCCTTGCACCCGGTTGAAATTTTGTGGGATGCGCTGGTTTGATGTGGGTAGGAAAATCATTTGGCAGATGGTTGCCGGTTAGGCAATTAAATGAATTTTAATTTCAATAAAAAGTTAACATCAGACGGGATAAAAGTCGTTCGCTGTTTTTTCCTTTAACCGGATTCTGCTACCTGTTAGTATTTTAATGGCAGGATGGCCTCTGGGTCAACGAAGTGTACTCTTCAACATTGGGATTTCCGTGATGAAGGCCACTCCATTAACCGTATCCGCCTGATCTATAATTTTTGATCCGGGAAAATAGCCTATATTGAAACTTGTTTTTAATAAGCATGAAGACAATCAATTTGATTTCGGATAACTATTAATAAAAAAATCATGAAACTTTCTATTGCCATTTTGAAAGGCCTGGCTTTTATGGCCATTGTCCTGCTCACTTTTTCCTGTTCTGATAAACGTAACGGTAAACCAAAAATTTTGGTTTTTA
>JAVHOI010000325.1:0-9295 GCA_036169975.1 Ferruginibacter sp.
AAAAGTAAAAATTGAAGCCGGATTAAATTTTGGCCCGACTTTCTTTTTGGGGGACCTTGGCGGCCACCGCGGCAAAGGAACCACATTTATCAAAGACTTAAATCTACAGCTTACCAAAGTAATGAAGGGCGCCTTTATCTCATTTTATCCCAACGACTGGCTTGGCTTTAGAGTAGCTGCGCAATATACTTTCCTGGAAGGAAAGGATGTGCTGATTGATACAAAGGGCCGGGTGGAATTATACCGGAAACAAAGGAACCTCGATTTCAAAAGTAATATGTTTGAAGCATATACCGCGGCTGAAATTTTCCCTTTAAACCTGCTAAATAAAAACAATGAAGATTACGAACCAAGATACCGGCCTTATGGGTTTATTGGAATTGGTATGTTTCATTTCAATCCACAGGGATCTATCACGGATCAGAATGGAAATGTAACCTGGCACGAACTGCACCCTTTACATACGGAAGGACAGGGCTTTGCGGAATACCCCTCCAGAAAACCCTATTCATTAACACAGCTAAATATCCCTATGGGTGGCGGAATAAAATACATGGCCTCCAACAGGGTAAATGTTTCCATTGAATTATTGTACAGGAAAACTTTTACGGATTATATTGATGACGTTAGTACGGTTTATATTGACCCGAAATTATTTGACAAATACCTTTCCCCGGCCGATGCGAATATCGCAAAGCAGATAGCAGATAAAGAATTTACCAGTTACATACCAGGCTCACCACGCTTTGTGGCCGGGTACCAACGGGGTAACCCAAAAAATAATGACGCCTATTTTTCTTTCGTGTTAAAACTGGGGATCAGGTTTGGCGATATTTATAACAGTTCTTTTGAAAGGAATGCGGCTAAGCAAACAAGGTGCCCTGCGAGATTTTAATACGTTAAAATAAAAAATACCCAAATGAAAAACAATTTACAATCCAACCCCTTATTGTTTAAAATGATCTTATTGGTTACCTGCTTTATGATGGTGATATTGTATAACAAATCCAGAGCCGCCGATGTTCCAAAATACAAATCAGCCAGTACCCGGTTTGAAATAAATTTTAATAACGATATCCAAAAGAATGAATTATCAATCAGGATAAAATCCAGAACGGAAGATATTTTGCAATTATTTATTTTTTCGCCTGATGGGATACTGGTAAAAGAAGTACCGGTAAGCACACATAAAATAACAAAAATTAAAAGTTTAAAAAAAGGCTATTACATGTATGAATGTTTTGATAATGACGAAAGAATGAAAAGCGGCAATTTGATTATAAAATAATCGGGCAGTTTTTTTCTTCTAATAAAGTGGCGGCTGATATAATAGAAGTTAACCCCCTGGAAACAACGTACATTCCTGTACGATGGACACCTCTGAAACCACAAATTTTAAACTTCCTTATTATCCTTCGCCGCTTTTTTAAAAAGATCCGTACTTGACAGTACGGATCTTTTTAATTTGTAAATGAATAATTCATTTATCGCTCATAATAAATTTCTCTTCACTCCTCATTTATTTCAAATCTACCTTCATTCATTCCTCATCACTCATCACTCAATCACTCATCACTCATTCCTCATCTTCCGGATCAAAATTTTCCATGAAACCCTTCGCATCAAATGGTTCATCATCATCCGGAAATGAAGCCGGATCATTAAACAGGTGCCATTCATCGGGCAGGTCGTTTTCCTTATCAAACGAACTTACCCACCGGATAAATATTTTTTTAAACTCTTCAATTTCATTCTTCAATACATCCAGGTATTTATCCTCCACATCATGGATGGCGCTACATGCCCACAACTGCTCCTTCAACTGGCAGATATTTATTTTAATAATAACCGCACTTTCCATTACGATACTGTACACCTCATCTACCGCCAACGCCCCCTTTATTTTGGAAGGCACTATCATGGCGTTTTCCAGCATCAGGTGCCTTGTTACTTCCCCTTGATCGTCTTCCGGCAACAGGTCGCAAATAGTTCGGGTGAGGTTTAAGATATCAATGGCTTTTTTAAACAATTCATTGCCCAGTTTCTTCACGGGTTTCCAGTTTTCACTATTCTTATCCTCATTGTCATCCTTAAAGTTTTCGGCATCCAAAAAGTCGCCTAAGTTATCATCACTCATACCATGTAATTTTTATTTTAACTCCGCTTTTAAATATTGCCCCGTAAAACTTTCTTTTACTTTCACCAAATCTTCCGGTACGCCCTCAAACAAAATTGATCCGCCACCATCACCCCCTTCCGGCCCGATATCAATGATATGGTCCGCCACTTTTATCACCTCCATATTATGTTCTATCACCAATACGGTATTGCCCCTTTCCACCAGTTTGTTCAGTACTTCCAGCAGGTGATGAATATCCTGAAAATGAAGGCCGGTGGTTGGTTCATCCAGGATATAAAAAGTTTTGCCGGTATCCTTTTTTCCAAGTTCGGTAGATAATTTTACCCGCTGAGCCTCACCACCGCTAAGCGTTACGGCGCTTTGGCCAAGTGTAATATACCCCAGTCCAACTTCTTTCAACACTTTTATTTTCCGGTAAATAAATGGCACGGCCTGAAAAAATTCCACGGCTTCATCTACCGTCATATCCAATACATCACTGATTGATTTTCCTTTGTACCGTATCTCCAATGTTTCCCGGTTATATCTTTTGCCATTGCACTTTTCGCAATGCACGTAAACATCCGGTAAAAAATTCATTTCAATAACCCGCATGCCACCGCCCTCGCACACATTGCACCTGCCGCTTTTTACATTAAAAGAAAAACGGCCTGCATTGTATCCCCGGATTTTTGCCTCAGGCACCGCCGCAAACAATGTCCTGATATCGGTAAAGAACCCACAATAAGTGGCAGGGTTACTTCTCGGTGTCCTTCCGATGGGCGACTGATCTATCTCAATTACTTTATCTATATACTCCAAACCCTTTATGGACTTATATTCCAGGGGGGGCATCTTTGAATCGTAGCAATGTTTGCTTAGCAAAGGGTAAAGCGTTTCGTTGATCAGCGTGGATTTTCCACTGCCGCTAACTCCGGTAACCAATATCAGTTTGCCCAACGGAAATTTTACATTCAGGTTCTTTAAATTATTTCCCCGGGCGCCTTTTAATTCTAAAAAATTGCCATTGCCCTTTCTTCTTTCGGCGGGTACTTTAATAAATTTTTTGCCACTGAGATAAAGCGCCGTGTCCGACCCGGAAGCTAGCACCTGCCCTGGTGTGCCCATCGCCACTATCTCGCCGCCATGCTTACCCGCTTTGGGGCCAATATCTACCAGGTAATCCGCTGCCAGCATGATATCCTTATCATGCTCTACCACCAATATACTGTTGCCGATATTTCTTAAATTTTGCAAAGCGCCTATCAACCGCCGGTTATCCCGCTGATGCAGGCCAATACTTGGCTCATCCAAAATATAGGTGATCCCCTGTAGCTGCGACCCGATTTGCGTAGCCAGCCTGATGCGCTGCGATTCGCCACCACTAAGGCTTTTGGAAGACCGGTTCAGCGTGAGATAAGTCAGTCCTACATCCAGCAAAAATTGAAGCCGCTCCCTTATTTCTTTTAATACATCTTTGGCGATAGCATTTTGTTTGGCGCTCAATCTTTTTTCAACATCCTCAAACCAATCAGCCAATTTATTTAAATTAAGGGAACATAGCTCCGCGATATTTTTTTCATCCACCTTAAACCAAAGGCTTTCTTTTTTTAAACGACTGCCATTGCAGGTATCACAGTTTTTTAGCTGCATAAATTTCTCCACCCAATCCCTTAAGGCTTCGCCACTTCGTGGCGCGGCAAACCATCTCTTCAGCATCGGAATGATACCTTCATAACTTCCTGTATATTCCAGTGGCACTGTTTCATCACTCAGGTCAAGCTCAAGCGCCGGATTAATTTGTTGGTCACCATACAAGAGTAAATCCAACTGCCCTTCCGGCAACTCTTTCAGCGCCTTATCCAAATTGATCCTATGCTTTTTGGCAAACACTATCACCTGCTGAAATACACTTGCATCCCGCTTTTCGCCAAGGGGCACTATTCCTCCTTCATTTACACTCTTTGTTTTATCCGGAAGCACTTCATCCATATCAATCGTATAAACAGTGCCCAGGCCTTTGCAGGTTGGGCATGCACCATACGGACTGTTAAATGAAAATGCATTTGGTGATGGTTCTTCGTAACTGATGCCTGTTTCAAGGCACATTAAATGCTTGCTGTAAATTGCCTCCCCAAACCCCTCCTTCGGAGGGGTTTCAGACCCTGCAAATTTTTTATTTCTTTTTTTATAGGCGGGGCTTTCTTCACCTTCCCCGCTATCCGGCAGGGTCAGGGGAGCTACGAACATCAGATCCTTTCCTATTTGCAAAGCCTTTTGTACACTTTGGCCCAATCTCACTTTCATATCTTCATTAACAGGTAATCTGTCAACGACTACTTCTATATCATGAACCTTGTAACGATCCACCTGCATTTTGGCGACCAGGTCTTTAACCTCACCATCAATGCGCACTTTCAAATATCCCTTCTTCCTCACCTCTTCAAACAGTTCCCTGTAATGCCCTTTGCGGCCACGTACCAGCGGCGCCAGCAAACTGATCTTTTTATTTTGAAATCTTGAAAAAATATTCGCGACAATTTCCTCTTCGCTAAACTTCACCATCTTCCTGCCGGTGTTATAGCTGTATGCCTCGCCCACCCTTGCATACAGAAGCCGGAGGAAGTCATATATTTCAGTGATGGTACCTACTGTACTCCGTGGATTTTTATTAGTGGTCTTTTGTTCAATGGAAATTACAGGGGAAAGGCCGGTGATTTTATCCACATCCGGCCGTTCCATATCGCCCATAAACTGCCGGGCATAAGCGCTAAAACTTTCCATGTAGCGCCGCTGGCCTTCATTGTAAATAGTATCAAATGCCAGCGACGATTTGCCACTACCACTTACGCCGGTAAATACCACCAATTGATTCTTTGGAATTTTTATATCTATATCTTTCAGGTTGTGTTCCCTTGCGCCAAATACCTCAATGAAATCCGTTTGAATTGTTTCTTCTTCTTCAGGGAATTTATATTCTTTTACCATTTGTTTTTACTTGATGCAAATGTACAAAACAAAATGGGGGGGATTTGGTTGAGTGTTTTTGGGAGTGCATTTCGAAATGTCGCTCAGGGTTGCCAACCTTTTACAGACTCTTATTATTTGAAAAACTATTGCCAGGGTTGGCAACCCTCCAGAGGATTTGAAATGCACCCGTAATTTCCTGATAATATTTTTTTTATACCTTACATGAAATTTAAAGAACATGAAAAAGCAATATTTACTTTTTGTAATAAACCTGTTTGTCAACTTTTTTGTAAATGCGCAAAACGTTGGTATAAACGACTTTTCTCCATCCGCCAAACTAACAATTAAAGGGAGCGAAACAACTGCCAATGGTGAGGCTGCGGCTATTAAACTGCAAAACACAGCAGCCTCTACTGGTAATGCATGGTTTATCAGAGCCGGTGCAATAGGAACCAACACGCCCAATAATGGTTTTAGCATTGCCGATAATATTGGTTACCATTTTAACATAGCCCCTGGCGGAAATATTGGTTTGGGTATTGCGCCATCAATAGCTAAACTACACGTTAACGGCGAAATGAAAATACAGGGGTCAAACACATTAGAATTTGGCGCTGGTGTGGCTGGCAAGGAAATTAATGCGGGTAAAATTGGATACAATTCTTTTGTTGCTGATGGCCTTTCCATTGTAGGTTCCGGCACAACTGCCTCAAACCGTAAAGTGTATGTTTTTGCTGAAGGGGGTACTACATTTAATGGCCCGATAAATGTATGGGGAAGCACAGGTACAACAGGGCAGGTGCTTACTTCTAACAATCTTGCTGCACCCAGTTGGCAAACGCTCAATACGGCTTTCAGCAACGATGTTCGCTTCGAATCCAATATTTACGGAACCAGCGCCGTTTCACTCACGCCTGCATTAAGCTATTCAACTGCATATAACCTCAACACCTCCGTAATATCCATTTCAACCTCAGGTATTACAGTAAACCGTTCGGGGCTTTATCATATAGAAGGGTATTTAGAATTACACTACAGTTTAAATCGGGCTCCAGCTTATATACAGCAGGGATTAACTGTAAGAATAGATGGCAGGGCGTACCAACAGTCGGTCCCAGAAACATTTGATGTTAACCCAGCCACTTCATTTAGTTACCAAAAATTCATTCGTTTTGTAAACGAAGTGAATATTTCAGCTCCGGGTCTTATTGATCTTATGATTGAAAATAGCTTTAATTTAGGAACTGCTTCAATTGTTTCTTGTACTCATTCCGGGAAAGTGTCAGGATACCTTATATCTGAGTAGTGGGTATGAAGATTTTTTTTATTGCCTCCGTTGCTTTTCTGCGGTGAAGTTGAAGTTGATGTGTTTTGACCAACAACCTAATTAATCGTTTTACGTAGAGCCGTTTACATTTAGGTTTTGTTTTTGGGGAACAGAAATAACCCGCTTTCAATTTTGAAAACCACTTTCTATTATCCGAATGTGTAATTGCCTGCCGTTAATTTTGACGAAAAAAGCATTGGATATGCTATAATAAATGTTTCATCTGTGGTTCAACGCAGCCCTTCCCGTTATCCGGGCAGTAAAACATGGCTTATTCCAAAAGTTCGCCAATGGTTGGAACAAAATAAGAAAAGTGCAAAGTATTTAACCCATTTGTCTGTGGCACTCTGTAAGTGTGACAGCAGCATTTGAAAAATTGGCTGACCGTATTACAATGGTTGAAACGGATGAAGAAATTGCGGCAGTTTTGGAAGTGAATTTAAACGTGAAAACCAAATAGCCCGAAGAAAAAATATTTTCATTCGAACTAACGCACGATAACATAAAATCAGAATTTGATAAACCAAACAAACAGTTGCAAGGCATAGTTTTTGTGCCTTTTTAAAAAACAGGTTTTTTTATATCTATATCTTTCAGGCTGTGCTCCCTTGCGCCAAACACCTCAATGAAATCTTTTTGAATTATTTCTTCTTCAGGGAAATTATATTCTTTTACCATTGGTTTTTACCTGGTGCAAATGTACAAAACAAAATGGGGGAGATTAGGTTGATGAAATTTTTGTTTGTTGATCGGCTCCCAATACGCCTTTAAACTATTTTAATAGTACACCTTCAAAACCAGCACAAAATCAAATGCATCTTTTTTATTTTTTGTGGTGAGCGTGATGAAGATAGTCCGCTAAATATCAGTTAAAAATACTTTTCATTTTTGCGGGTTGCCAGTAGGCCTTTGCTTTTGGAACCCACCCATTATTTCAGTCAGAGTTTGGTTCTACCCCTCCCCCATTCTCCGCAAATAATTCATCACGGCAGTAATTTCTCCGTAAGAATAAGCATCTCCTAATTTCTGTTTTACAGGCGCTATTGCCAAACTGTTTTTATTTTCTTCAATAGCTTTTATAATCGTTACCAGTTTATCCTTGCTCACGATTTCATGAATATTGATTTCACCCGTAAAAACAAAATGCCCCAGGTGTTCCTCTATCGTACCTCTTTTCAGTCCACGCTCCGCGGCGATTTCGTTGATATCTTTTCCCTGCTTAAATAATTGCAGGCTGTAGCGTTTCGTCTCCGTTGATTTATTGTTGATTACCGCCATGCGCTGCCGCCCTGGAGCTTTCGAATCCATGTTTGTCCCTAACTGATTAATCCTGCAATAGTCAATAATCGGGTCTAAAAATAAAGAGCCGTATTTCACCAATTTAAGATTTCCAAAGCCGGAAATATTTGCGAGATCGGTTGTAGTTTGTGGTAAATAAGTCGCCATTTCCACCAGTGTAGCATCAGAAAAAACCAGGAAGGCGGGCAGGTTTTCTTCTTTTGCCAAATCGTATCTAATGGCCTTTAATATTTTAAACAAATCATCATACATGCGATTGGCGCTTTGAGTATTAATCGGCGCATCCTTGCGGGCTGTTATAGATTTCACCAGTTTCACGCTTAATTCCCCTTTTAATATCCGCAAGCTTTTTTCGTTCAACTGAAGCACGGGATATTCACCTTCACTTTGCTGCAAATATTTTAATTGCAGCATTTCCCTTATGTATTGTTTCCATTGATCCTTGCTGATATTTTTACCAATGCTATATGTTTTTAATGACTGATGTTCGGCCCGGGTTGTACTGCTTCCCCTTAAAAAATCAACCACATAATTGATACCGAATTTTTCATTCAGCCGGCTCACAGCGCTAAGGATTTTCTGGGCTTCAATGGTAGCATCCACCTTTTCTTCCTCGCTTAAACATACATCGCAACTGCCACAAAAATCAGGCGCCGCTTCATCAAAATAATTTAATAAAAATTGCCGGCGGCATTGCCTCGTGGAACAAAACGCCGCCATCTGGTCCAGCTTCTTCAGCATAATTTTCGACTGGGCCGCATTACCTTCGATGGTAGCAAAATTCTTTAATTTAAAAACGTCAGCCGCACTGTAAAATAATACCGCTTCGCTGGCCAATCCATCCCTTCCCGCCCGCCCGGTTTCCTGGTAATAGCCTTCTATATTTTTAGGCAAATCAACATGCACCACAAAACGGACATTGCTTTTATTAATACCCATACCAAAAGCGATCGTGGCTACGATTATTTTTATTTCATCCCGTAAAAATTTCTCCTGGTTATCTTCCTTAATATTTTTATCAAGGCCTGCATGATAGGCTGCCGCCGCATAACCTTCCTCCCTTAAATCTTCCGCAAGCCGCTCGGTAGAATTTCGGCTAAGGCAATAGATGATGCCGCTATCCTCTTTATGCTCCTGCAAATAGTCCAGGAGTTGATGTAAATAATTTTTCTTTGGCTTTATAAAATAGCTGATGTTGGGCCGGTTAAAAGAATTTTCAAAAACAATATAATTGGTTACTTCCAGCTTTTGGATAATATCCTGTTTGGTAAGTTTATCGGCAGTGGCGGTTAATGCTATTACCGGCGTGTTGGGAAACTGCTTTTTCAATTGTCCCAATATGAGGTATTCCGGCCTGAAATCGTGGCCCCAGTGACTAATGCAGTGTGCTTCGTCTATTGCGAATAAGGATACGTTTATATCTTTCAGATAACTCAATAAACTATTATGGCCGAGCAACCTTTCGGGTGCAACGTATAATAATTTCAACTGGTTATTTTTCAACCGGTGAATAATTTGGGATTGTTCATAATTGGATTGGGAAGAATTTAAATAGGCGGCGGCAATGCCATTTAATTTAA
>JAVHOI010000326.1:0-1966 GCA_036169975.1 Ferruginibacter sp.
AACGATGCTAATTATGCTACTGCCGATATCATCAGAGCCATTGGCAAAGGCCGGATACAAGGCCATGACTTTATTTATGCAGGTAAAATTATTGCGCCCTATGGCGGACAATCGAGAGGAGTAAACCGGGAGCATGAACCACTTAGGGAATTTCGAATACATTGATGCAGGCACACCCGACGAAATTAAAAAGGCCGTACGGGTAAATGTTTATAATGGCGCTACAGTAATTAAAAATGGTAACAGGCGACAATGGCATTTATAATATGGAAGATATTAAAGCGGCAGTAAATGAGGCAAAAAAATATGGTATAAAAGTAACCGTTCAAGTCGCAGATAAAAATGGCGCCAACGAAGTGATACCGGGTGGCGCTGCTGCCATTGAACACGGTTTTACTTTAGATGATACACAATTACAAATGATGAAAGACAGGGGTACATTCTTAGTGGGAACTAATTTTTCTTTTGACAACTGGTATGCGTACGGTATAGATTCTTCAACTGCAAAATTCCTGAACGACCAGATTGTTGACCGTTTAAAAAGAGCTTAAAAAATTGGAACTAAAATGGCTTTCGGCAATGATATCATTGTTAACCTGCCGGGATTGAACCGGGTAAAAACAAGCCTGAAAGTATTGCAATCCTGGAAAGCGGCTAACATTCCTCCGGCATATATTTTACAAACCATGCCTTTGTATGCGGCAGAATTATTAGGGATTGAAAAAAATAAAGGCACAATAGAGACTGGTTTTGCAGCAGATATTATTGCGGTACCAACTTAATTCAATAAAAGATATTGATGCGGTAAAAAATGTTTCGTTTATAATGAAAAGGGGAAAAATATTTAAACAGTAAGAAGGAGGACTAAGCTTTAAAGAAAGCGATAAAATTATCTGAAAAATTTAAATTCACTTATACCCAGCGATTCAGTCAGTAAATATATTTTCCTTTTTACAAACGCTGGTTACTTTATGGGCATAGGGCTTCCTTTCGGCGTTACAGGCCGTTTTTTTTATCCGGTTTTGTCTTTGCGAGCTAATTTGTTTTTTAGGTTTTAATAAATCCCTGTTTTCGGTGCAGGCTTATCACCCGAAGCTACTGCCTGGCTTATAGTTGGTTGGTTAGCCGGATAATAATCTTACCTGGTGTTTTTTATTATTGATGTCGTCGAGGGTTTGCTGGCAGAGTGGCTGGCATTTCATGACACATAATAATTGTTGCCATAGATATTTTATAGCTATTTTATTAAATCGTTTCAGCAGGTCTTGTATTTTACAGTTGTGTTCCAGCAATTGATTGAGCAGGTGTGCTATCAGCATGGACTGATAGTAATTTTGCAGCGCATTAAAAGATTTTCTGCTGTATAGATGCTCCATGTTATAACCATTGTTCTTCTCTTCGTTGGAACCCTTCATTTTCAATTTTCCATCTTAGCCTTCCGGCTTTACTCAGGTTTTTTATGGTGTATTTGCTAACTGACAGATTGGTGATTCGGAAAAAGTTGGTGGTGTTTGATTGATCGGGTTTTTGATTGATCGGGTTTTTGATTGCTGATGGTTTCTTTACAGCGCAGGTAATGTAGCACAAGTTTTTTGTGCAGCAAATCTTCTACTCAGTAAAATTCTTGTGTAATACTTTTGTGCTTTACCGCACACCTCGGTTGATGAATAAAGCTGTTGCGACAGGTAGGCGGGCCGTCTTTCAGACAATCCTGCAAAGCAGGTAAGCTGCCATCCTGAAGGGTAATAATATACTTCCAACCGTTGTTTTCACAAATATCCATTACCGGGCTGCTGGCGTACAGCGCATCTGCCAATATGCAGATGGGAAGCCGGGGAAAATCTTGTTTTAGTTTCTTCGACAAGCGTTTAAAAGCATTCTGTTTACAATCCTGTTTGTCGTACACCTTGTTGTTATCATTAATTATCCACTCGGTACACAGCGATATGCAAAAGCCATTTTCTGT
>JAVHOI010000327.1:0-9239 GCA_036169975.1 Ferruginibacter sp.
GCTTATGTTGGCGGGTGTAGTTCCTTCGATGTATTAAGCATGAAACTGAAACTCACCACCAACACCATCAATACTAAATGGGATTATAAAAAGCAACGTTACGTGTATGATAAAACCCTTAAAGAAGAAACCATAAAAGCGAAAAGCGAAAATGGCAAATATTATGGTTATGCCGCCTTTAATGGCGGCGGGGCCGGAACCCTGTTTGTAATAGCAGCCACGGAAGGCAAAAAAAATAAAAATGATTTTTATATTTTGAGTGTAAACAGCAGCCTTGACATTGTGGAAAAACCAATTGATATTACCGGCTCCCAATCGCTTGTATTTACCGCACAATTTGACAATGGCGATGTAGCAATGATATTTGCCCCCAAAAAAGGCGAACCGGACATTTCAAATTACACCTACCTGGTATATTCCGAAAAAGGTGAAATTAAAAACAAGGTAAACTTCAAAAGCCCTTCCAATAATTTACTGGTTACAAATGTGCGGGAAGCAAACGGTTCTGTTTTTTTCTGTGGCACTTCTACCAAATCAAATGATTGTTTTGATGAAGTGTTTGATGATTATGTGGCTGAAATCAGTTGCCCCTGTTACAAGACCGCACAAAATTACCGTGATGAAAAATGGATGAAGAAAGCCGATGATAAAATGGAAAGTTTTCACCTGCTTAAGTTTACCGGCAACCAGCTCAACTTCGCTTCCACTACACCTATCAGCGATTTCAAATCAAAATTTAAAACAGCGCCTGCTGATAAAAAAGCTGATCCCTACAAAGGCAAAAATTTTCAGGTGAATAGTTTTTACGTAACCATCGGCGAAGAATACCTGGTTGCGGGGCAGTTATTAAACAGGGTAAACCTTGGTATGGGCAATCCGGTAAAGAGTTATGAAGATATTGTTTGTTTTTATTTTGATAAAAGCGGCCAGTTGAAAACACAGTTTGGTACCGAAAAAATGAACAATGAAAAGAAGAGTGAAATATTCGCCGTAAAACAAAGCTTTGTACCGTCAAAAGATGGGAAAAGCGTTTACTGGGTGATACTTGAAGCAAAAGGGTTTAAGGGATATGATAGCTTTTTGGATGCCTACCTTGGTGAAAAAACCTATCGTCCAAGGTACTTTCCCCGCATTACAAAACTTGACCTGCAAAACAATACCATCAGCAATTTTACTGTGCTGGGAGATGAAAAATTCTATGTAAGCAGGGCGTACCTGCCAATGATAGATGCCAAAGAAAACAGCATCACCTATATTGGTAATGATGATGACTATAAAAAATTGTGGCTGGCAAAATATGTTTTTGAATAATAGCCGGTCATTCAATAAAGAATAATAGCCTGGAAAAATAAAGGCTTCTTCCGCCTGATTAATTAAAAAGATGCCCGCTTGCTTAAAGGCCAAATATTCTTTTCATAAAAAACCTTGTGATACAATCACGGTTTTTTTTGTTTTTAGGGTTTATCTTTACTTTCATTTTAAATTTATGAAAATAACAGATCACATTTCGCAGGCAACGGATACCCTTGTTTCATTCGAAATTTTACCGCCGTTAAAAGGCAGGACAATACAATCCATTTATGACCATTTAGACCCTTTGATGGAGTTTAACCCTGCGTTTATTAATGTTACCTATCACCGCAGCGAAACCATGTTTAAGAAAAAGGCGGATGGCACATTCGAAAAAGTAGAAGTGAAAAAACGGCCGGGTACGGTGGCCATTTGCGCAGCCATAAAAAACCATTATAATATTGATACCGTGCCGCATTTAATTTGTGGCGGTTTCAGTAAAAGGGTAACAGAAGACGCCCTGATAGACCTTAACTTTTTGGGCATTGACAATGTGCTGGTATTAAGGGGCGATGCCGCGAAAAACGAAGCTAATTTTGAACCGGAACCTGATGGCCATGCGTATGCTGTTGATCTTTTAAAGCAAGTGGTTGATTTGAAAAATGGCATTTACCAGGAAGACGATATAAAGAATGGCGGCAAACCAGATTTTTGTATTGGCACCGCGGGTTATCCTGAAAAACATTTTGAAGCCCCTAACCTGCAAACCGATTTGCAGCACCTGAAAGACAAAGTGGATGCCGGTGCGGATTACATCATGACCCAAATGTTTTTTGATAATAATAAATTTTATCAATTCGTTAAAGAGTGCCGGGCCATTGGTATTGAAGTACCCATTATTCCGGGCATAAAACCAATTACCAATAAAAAGCAATTGACCATTTTACCCAAAATATTTCATGTGGACATCCCAACCGATTTATCGGATGCCGTATCGAAAGCAAAAACAGACCTTGACGTGGAGCAAATTGGTACCGAATGGCTGATACAACAATCGAAAGAGCTGAAAGCATTTGGCGTGCCGGTATTGCATTATTATACATTGGGAAAACCAAAAGTGATTTATAATGCGGTAAAGGAAATCAAGTAAGCAGCCCTTCAAAGGGAGTTTGAATGCCTTAAACATCCTCATTGTCTATTCTAAAAATAAATGGTTACTATTGGTAATTAGTTTAAAACTGATGTAATAAGGTTGATTAAAATTGATCCCCCTTTAACCCATCAATGCCGTCTGAATTAAATTTAAAAAAACTGTTACTTTATATTGTACCTGAAACCCTATGCCTACAATTGCTATCGCAGACGATCATCTACTTTATCGCGATTCTTTTGCCCAGCTTTGAACCCAACCTGGATTTACAGTTGTGTTCGAAGCTTTTGACGGGATGGATTTACTCAATAAATTACTGCACGAATGTTTTCCTGAAATAATTTTCATGGATATAACGATGCCCAATATGTGCGGCAAAGAAGCCATCGCTATTATTTCAAATAAATACCTTTCAGTTAAAGTAATTGCACTGTCTGCGTATATTCATGAAAAGCATATTATTGACATGTTGAAATGCGGGGCCAAGGGGTATCTTTCTAAAGCAATGAATAGTAAAAACGACGTAGTGGATTCGGTGGAACAAGTGCTGAAAGGTGGGTATTATTTTCCGGAGCAAATGCTGAATGAATGGAACATCCCCGCAAAATATTTTATTAGTCAAAATATTAGTAAGAAGTATAGAACCACTTTATTAAATGACCGGGAATATGAATTTGTTAGCTATTGCGCAAGCGACGATAGCTACCAGCAGATAGTCGAAAAAATGGGAGTAGCTTAAAGGACTATTGACTCTTTCAGGGCTTCGGCTTTTTAAAAATTGAATTTAAATATTTTATTTTTCAATTTAAATATTTTTCGGTTAAATAGAAATCCCTGATTAAATTTCGAAGCTCAAATATGAAAAAAAATATCCGCACTTTATTTTTTCTATTGAATATTAATGATTCAGAAATGAAGTTTTCAATTCTCTTTTATTTGACAATTACTTTATGTTATGAACTGGTATATCTGTTTTAATATACTTACGGCTTTGGCATAAAATAAAATCGTAAACAATATCAACAGGACTTTTACCTGTGGTAGAAAATAAACTACAAATTAGCTGAATTCCTTCTACTGTTTAATAAAAAAAATTTTTTTTAATTTGTATAATTATTCTACCATTATCCCGATACTATGAAAAATCTTTACTCACCCGGCGCAATTATTTTTTGCATTTTCGTATTATTTTTTTCAGTTCATTCTTTTTCACAGACCAGTTGGAAAGGTACCCGGAACACCAAATGGGAAGATTATAGAAACTGGACGAATGGCGTTCCTACAGTTTCTATTGATGCCATTATAGGTGATGTGAACTTTACCGGTTCTAACCAGCCAAAAATTAAAAACAGCGCAAAATGCAAAGCTTTAACCATTGGCGGCATTAAGGCTTCTGCTTTAACAGTTAGCAAAAATTTCACTATTGCCGGTAATCTTATTATCAACAGCAACGGAACCATTTCACAAAGCGGAGTTACTTTAACCATCCAGGGCAACTGGACAAATTTGGGGACTTATACTACCAGTAGCAGCAGCGCTACCGTGAATTTTGGCGGAACAGCTCAAACAATTGGTGGTGGCATTGCCACTATATTCAGGAAATTAAAGATCAATGCCGGCAGCACGGTAACCCTGGCATCAAATATTAGCGCCTCCGGAAGCTCTAATTATATTTATGTTTACGGTACTTTAAATCCGGGTGTATCCCCCACCTATACTGTAACAGCAGCATCAACTTTCAGGGTTTATGCAAACGGGATTTTAAAAGTAAATGCAGCTACCCTGTCTGGAAATTATTCACCTGCAATAACTTTATATTCAGGTAGCATTGTTGATTACTCCTCCACAACGGTCGATCAAACTGTAAGTAATGCGTTAACTTATTCCACTTTAAAAATAAGCGGCAGCACCGTAAAATCACTGTCGGCTAATTTACCATCATTAGTTTCATCCGCTTCTTCTTATGGTAATATTTATGTAACCGCAGGCACCTTTGATTTATTAACCTATACTGCCAACAGGGGCACATCAGTAACCGGGGGCAACTTTATTGTTTCCAACGGGGCGACATTAAAAATTGGCGGAACAAACAGCTTCCCTTCTAATTATAACACAAATACACTTAGCCTTACCAGCAATACAGAATACAATGGAACAACGCAGTTGGTTGCTGCAAATACGTATGGTAACCTGACACTAAGCAGTTCTTCCGGATCCGTTACTAAATCAGCATCGGCTGCACCATTTACCATCGCAGGAAACTTCGTTACCAAAACCGGCGCGGGAACAGGTGTAACTTTTAATGCGGGAGCGAATATTACTATAAGTGGGATTGATTCCATCGGAGCCTCTACCACTTTTAACGGAGGGGCATACACGCATTCCATTGCCAGCAATTGGGTAAATAACGGCACATTTAATGGTAGCACCGGTACGATCAACATGTCAGGCGCAGGAAGCCTGATCTCAGGTGCCGGCTTGCAAAATTTTAATAACTTAACTATTAGCGCTTCCAACGTTACCAGTTCTTCAGGTGGGTTAAACTTATCTGGTAACCTTGCTGTAACAGGATCCGGAACATTTACTCATAATACAGGTGGCACACTTACCATGACGGGTGCTACCAAAACTATAAGTGGTGCTGGAATTATGTTTGATAACTTGACCGTATCAGGTTCCGTAAGTACTGCCAGTACATTTACAATTAATGGTAACATTAATGTTTCCGGAAGTTTTTCTGCAACCAGTGGTAATATCAGTATGACAGGTACTTCCAAAACAATAAGCGGAGCAGGTACAATTGGATATTACGGATTACTTATTTTTGGAGCGGTAGCCACTGCTTCTGATTTGTCTGTATCCAATGCCCTGGATGTAAGCGGAAGTTTTACTGCATCTGCAGGAGTAACCACCTTTACAGGATCTGCTACACTTAATGGAACAGTTAACCTTTACAATGTTACTTTAAATGCAACCTCATTATTATTGTCCACCAATTCAATATTAGGTATAGCTAATACTTTTACCATAACCGCAGGAACACTTAACGTGACCACCGCAATACCCAATACGGTAACGTTTAACGGCAGTGGCGCTCAAACGATTCCTTCCGCTACCTTTCACAGCCTTATATTATCAAATGCCGGAACCAAGACTGCCGTTGGTGCCATTACTACCAACGGAGTATTTACAATTGACCCATCGGTTACCTTTAATGCATCTTCCTTTACCCATACTTTAAAAAGTAACCTGGTTAATAATGGTACATTTTCCGCTGCCACAAGTACAACAACATTTTCGGGAGATAAAGATGTTACTATCACAGGAGCCACTACATTTAATGTATTAACTATTAATAAAAGCACTTCTGCCAATGTTGTTACCCTATTAAATAATGTGAGTGCGCCTGTGGTAAATATGACTACCGGATATTTAAAAACCGGGGCGAATACTTTAACCATAACCAATACCCGTTCGGGGAACGGTATTATCCTTGGAAACATACAGCGTACACATGCTTTTACTACCGGTACGGCTTATTCGTTTGAAAGCCCTGATAACAGTATCATCTTTTCAAGCGTGTCTTCGGTAACTACTATAACAGTATCCGTAACCCAAAATTCTATCAGCGATTTTCCTTATGGCTCCGCCATCAACAGGTTGTATAATATTACCATTCCTTCAGGTACATACAATGCTACACTTCGTTTGCATTACGAAGATGCGGAACTGAACGGGAATGCGGAGTCCGGTTTGCTGCTATGGGATTATAATGGATCAGTATGGACAAGCATTGGCAATACCGGAAATAGTACTACTTCAAATTATGTGGAACAAAGTGGCCTTACCAACATAACCAACCGCTGGACGTTATCAGCTCCCGCAAGTGTATTAAGATGGAATGGCTCGGTAAGTACCGCATGGAATACGGCAGGAAACTGGACGGCAATACAGGGAAGCCCCGGAGCAATACCCGGCTCTAATGATATTGTGCAAATTGGGCAAACTGCTATAACCAATCAACCCGCTATCAGTAGTGCTGTAACAATTAAAAGTATTGAATTTGGAAGTGTGTCGGCAGCGACCCTTTCAGTAGCGGCAGGCGGCTCTTTAACCACCTCTGGTAATATCAGCGGTACCTGGGCTTCCAACACCACACATACTATTGATGCGGGTGCACAAAATATTTCGGTGAATGGAAGTTTGGTACTTAGTGATGGTACTACAGGGCATGCCATTAATTTGAGCACAACAACAGGAACAATTATCGTTGGAGGATCAGTAACCCAATCAGGTGGAGCAAATATTTCAATGACAGGTGCTGCCGCATTGCATATTGGAGCCGATTTTAATTACAACAGTGGTACGTTTAGCGCAGGAAGCGGTACTGTTTATTATGATGGAAGCCTTGCTCAAATTATAGGTGGGGTAACCTACAATAATCTTACCATTGCCAAAACAGGAGGCATAGCAAATATTGCAAATACTGTAACAGTGGGCGGGGCAATGAACGTTAATGGCGGGGAAGTAGGGTTTAACGCCAATTCTACAATTACCGGAAGCTTGACTATCGGTTCCTTAGCCACCATTAGTTTTAATTCAGCAATGCTTTCCATTGGTGGCGATTTAAACAACAGCGGAACATTTATACCGGGCAATGGTACCATATCTTTTATAGGAACCGCGGCACAAACAATTTCTTTAGCCACTTTTTATAATATCATAATTAACAAGCCTTCTGGTGCCGCAACTTTTACAGGCAGCATTGATGTATATGGCAATTTTTCAATTCTTGCTGGCAGTATTGACCTGGGTAATTATACGGCTAACAGGACTTCATTAGGAGGCATATTTTCGCTGGCTGCGGGTACAGGTTTTTCAGTTGCGGGCGCTAATAATTTTCCATCTGATTATTCAGTGTATTCGTTGGATACTACCAGCACCGTTACTTTTAACGGATCAGGTGTACAATCCATCAACGCTATATCTTATGGCAACCTGGTAATATCTAATGGAGGCGCAAATGCCAAAACCTTAGCCGGTGCCATTACGGTAAAAGGTGATATTACTTTAAATAGCGGTGCTACCCTTAACAGCGATATTTATAACCTTTCCCTTTCAGGTAATTGGGTTAATAATGGAACCTTTACACCATCTGCCGGAGCTGTATTATTAAATGGTATCAATAAAACAATTACCGGAACCACTACATTTAATAAAGTAACCGTATATGGTATTTATACAGTTGCCGGTTCAAATATCATTTATAATGGATTGATAAATGTATTAGCAGGTGGAAGTTTTGATAACGGAACCGGCAGCAGCACGGTAAACGGCGACCTTATCAATAGCGGGACACTAATCAGTACAGGAATTACCACATTTACGGGAACTACGGTACAAACATTACGGTTATTAAGCCCCATACAATCCAATGTAAATGGTATAGTTAATTTTAACGGAACCGTGGCACCAGTGTTGAACTCTACCGCTGTGCCTCAATTCGCGACCATTAATATTAATAACACCGGAGGTATTAACCCAAGTGTAAACTGGATTGTGGGCGTGGCTTTTAATATAAGCGCGGGAGCTACTTTTAACGGAGGAATTTCAACACATACCATTTACGGATCGTTTACAAATAATGGTACGGTTACCAGCAGTGGTACCATGAATTTTTATGCGGCGCTCCCTTCACTGAATTATACGCTTAAGGGAACAGGCTTTTCAAGTACAGGCACTGTTATTTTTGGCGGGCCATACCCGGTAGCCGTATCTGGGGCAACAATCAATTTTAATGATGTAATTATATCCAATACAGGTGGTGTAACCCCTGCAACCAACTGGAACATTGGGGGAAATTTCACCATAAACAGTAACGCCGTTTTTAATGCAGGAAGTTATTCCTACGCTGTTGGCGGTGATATTGAAAGTAATGGAACACTTAATGGCGGCACTTCTACCTTTACGATGAGTTCTGCAGCGGGTATAATTTCCGGAAGCCCTGGTACTACTTTTTACAACTATGTCGCAGATGGAAATATTACGGCAACCGCTGATTTTAATGTATCAAATAATTTTACCAATAATAATTCATTTGATGCGACTCTTGGCAATCCGGTTATGACCGGATCAGGAGCATCAATCATAGGTGGTATCGCAAGCCCCTATTCCCTGGCACAAATAGAAATTAATAAAACCGGTGGTGGAACAGCAACCCTTGCAAAAAATTTAGTTGATTTATTAAACCTTGATATTGTTGGCGGAACTTTAGATGCATCCACTTTTACTATTTCCGAATTTGCTGGCGCAGGTTCCCTTTTGGTAAGGGATAATGCAATCCTTAAAATTGGCGGAACCAACGGATTGCCCACTTTTACCAATTATAGTTTGGATAGTTTAAGCACCGTTGAGTATTACGGTTCTTCCCAAACGGTTACTTCTATTTCATCTTTAGGATCCACTTATGGTAATCTTACCATTTCATCAGTGGGAAACAAAACGGCAAATGGGGAATTAAACATCCGGAATAATTTCACCTTAACCAATGGTACATTCGTTTCTGGAGCCTACATTGACACCCTTGGTGGTAACTGGAATATGGCAAGTGGCGCTTTAACAAGTATAGGAACAACGCTGACTTTGGATGGAACGGGTACGCAGGATATTTTATCTTCAGGCGGGCTCAATAATTTAATCTTAAATAAATCAGCAGGCACTACGACGCTTTCCGGCAATATTACTTTAAGCGGCACACTAACTTTCACATCCGGAAATATTACCACCGGATCAAATAAAC
>JAVHOI010000328.1:0-1468 GCA_036169975.1 Ferruginibacter sp.
CTTCTGATTGGATATTCAGCGTTTTTTAAATTTTACAACTAATCTTACTTTCCGTACGTTATTTTGTACATATTTACGTACATTTGAAAAATAAAATTCAAATTATGCAAGCTGTATCCATAACTCAGTTAAGAAGCAACATGAAAAAATATCTAGATGATGTTTCTAAGTCGTCAGACGTAATTGTAGTTTCAAGAGCTTCTGAAGATGAAGCCGTAGTAATATTATCAATGAAGGAGTACAACTCACTTAATGAAACTGGACACCTGCTTTCAACTTCTACAAATAGGCAACGTCTTCATGATTCAATCAATCAACTAAAGAATGGTAAGACTCGCAAATTTAAATTATAAAAGATTTCTTCATGAATTTCGAGTTTACAGAGCATGGGTGGGAAGACTTTCAATACTGGATTGAAAAAGATAGTAGCATTGTTGAAAAAATCAAAGACTTGCTAAATGAAATTAAAAAAACACCATTTCAGGGAACTGGCAAACCTGAACCACTTAGATACGATTTAAAAGGTTATTGGTATAGACGAATTACAGGTGAACATAGACTTGTGTATAAAGTTGAAGGCAAAAAAGGAATAGACCAAAAATGCTATATTATTCAATGCCGCTTTCACTATGATTAAAGCCAGTGCCCCAAAAAAAAGGTTTGGCAATATGGTAGCTGGATTGTACGGCATGGGCAACTGCCAGGGCAATCAATGATTTTTCACGGGCAGTTAATTCACTGTCTTTAAATACTTCGAGGTCATAAGTAAAAAAAATTTCGCCCAGGCTTTTTTGAAAATCAGATACTTTGCCAAACTTTTTTAAATCATCTGCGTTGTAATAGTTGTTCTTATAATTTTATTATATTTATAAAATTTAAAAGTGAAATAAGCTGCAAAAAGCATAAACTACAACTTAACTTTGCTAAATAAATATTTACCATTGTTCAATTTAACTTTTGCAATCATATTGCCATTAAGCTGTTTCGGCAGGTTGAAGTTTTGTTTTGCAGCAGAGGTCTCCTGCTGCCATATCATTTTCCCATAAGAATTAATCAAACATACTTTAGCCAGCCCTGAATAAGGATTTGAAAAATGTAGGATATTGGTTCCGTTTTTTTTTATTTTAATAACCAACATGTCTTCATCATCAATTTTTACGTCTTCATTTCCAAAAAGCCACATCAAAGCATGACCAAACTCCCTTTCCCAAAACCATTCCTGGTGAAGACCGTCCCCATAAAAATCGAAATGCAACTCATCCTCACCATAACCTGAATCTCTAAGAGTATTATATAATGCTAATAAATCCGTCATCAGCGATTCACTTTCCTGTTCACCTCCAAGCAAGGCAATTTTTACGGGTGATTGCTTTTGTGTTTGTGCCGCAAATTCATAGATTTCATCAGTAAACCATAATGAAGGTGAAAATATACCTGCTTTGCCAAAAACATCCTGTTTGGCTAAAAT
>JAVHOI010000328.1:1568-9223 GCA_036169975.1 Ferruginibacter sp.
TCAGGTTTAAGTGTATCTGTTATAAATTGGATATATTGATTACCTTCTCCACCGCCCTGCTTTGTTATCCATGGAGAATATTCATTAATACGGGTATTGTCTCCATTATCAATTCCAATTACAATGATTCCAGGCATGCCGTGTAAAAAAAGTTTATTTAATGAGTGGTCAACATTCCATTTACCATTGACTGAAGAGATTCCCCATTTAAACAAATTCTGTCCGTCCTGCATATATAAAACGGGATAATGTTGTGTTGGATTTAACCGGTAATCGGGTGGCAGATACATCCATATACGCCTGTACCTGTTTAACTGGGGCATAAAATAATTATGTTCAAAAATGCTGACCCCGGGAATACCTCTCTCTTTTTCATCAAATAAATCCTTCCAGGTTTGTACTTTAGTAAAAAAACAAACAGATTCATTACTGATGCTTAAAAAATGATTAGGTAAATCATTGCCATTACCATCACACTCCACTGTATCCCAGTTACCTCTGGTAAATTTAAATTCAATTATTTCCCCGGGAATTTTATTGATGGTGACATGATAAATACCATGTTCATCTTTCTTCATCATGTAATTTTCATCATTGGCTTGCCAATTGTTAAAATTGCCACTGATGTAAATCGCATCATTGGGGGCTGTGTTCATTGGTATATCTGTAAGGCAGATACTGAACTTGTTTTCTGTTGTCATAATAATCAATTTTATTAGCCAGGCTACATCGCAATCAGTTGATACTGCATAACTGCACAATATCGCCTGTTGAAAAATAGTCTGGAATTGTTCTTTCCAAATGCAGTTCTTTATATAATTCCGGTGGTACACAGATGTCTGCCAGAAACAGGCCACCTGTGTATTTTAAGCAATCTTTACAAAGGAGGCCTTTTTTTGGTAATGCTATGGTTAGTGTCGCATCAGCCCTGATAGTGTGGGTATTTATTTTGCCTGTTTCCAGTTCGATGCCGGATGGCGTATCCAGTGATATAACAGGGCACTGCTGATCATTGGCCCAATCAATCATATACGCAGACATTGGATCAGGGGAACCCTGCAATGCATAACCATACATTCCATCTAATATCATATCAAAGCGGTGATCATTATTAAGGTCATGGGCAGGGAATATTGGTACTGCAATTTTTTGAAGAATGTTTAATTGAACTTTCGTAATTGTCTTCAATTCATTTATTGAATTTGATAAAAATACTTTTACATCTGCTCCCCAGTTTTTTAACCTGCGTGCTGCTACCAATGCACCTCCTCCGTTTCCACCTTTGCCAGCCAGTACGGCAATTTTTTTATCACTTATTTTTTCATCTACAAAATATTTCCTTGAAAGCAATGCCATCGATCTTCCGGCATTCTCCATCATTTGAAACATGTTGATGCCATATTTATTTTCCATCAGGTAATCTACCATTCTCATTTGTTCAACAGTGATGGTGATGATGTTTCCTGTATAGCGGCCAAATGTTTGCATAGTTCTTTATTAATGTTGATTTTTTAATTTCTCCGGCATATAGGTAACACTCTCGTTACATTTTCCGTTCAGGTGCAGCATCAGGTTGATACAATTTCCGTTAATGATAACGTAAGCCAGTTTGTATAACAGCCCGGCAAGCAACATAGCGCCAACAGGAGCAATAAAATAAATCCAGACGGAAGAATAATTGATTGCCGGAATGGCTGAGGCCAATGTACGGGCAGGGTTGATGCTTATACCGGAAAATGGAGCTTCAAATGTGATAAAAATAAACAAGAGGAAACCTGCAAAATATCCGGTGTATTTCATGTGCTTACTATTCCCTGCAAATAAAATGGTAAGCATCAGCAGAAATGAAATAAGCGACTCCGCCCAAAAAGCAGTAAACACACCTGCGGCACCGGGAATGGTTACTGCATAATTAACAGTTGGATATTTTATCATTTGGGGGAATAATAATTTCATTAACCACACAGCAATCAATCCACCTAGAAACTGGAACAGAATGTAATAAAATGCATTCACGATACTTAATCTTTTTAATGCCAGAAAAGTAAGAGTGACCGCAGGGTTCATGTGTGCTCCCGACTTTTTGCCCCATGATGAATAAATAAGTAACACCGCTGTTAAGCCCATAGCCAGCCCTATTAACATTCTTCTTTGTATTGCAGATGCAACAAAATTTCTTACCGGCAGTGCAGGATGTTCAATCAGTATGGTAAAAAACACAGCGGAAAACATAAACATACCCAATGCCCATGCTTCTATTAAATATATTCTCCAGTTTATTTTAAAAGCAGTGATCATTTTAAGGAAGTATTGTTTTTAATCAACGTTACTGTTTGAAGCATTGTACCTATAGACCATGCTTGATGTATAGTTCCCTTACCTGTTGTGGGTGCATCCCCGTCAAATATTTCTGAAATACCGTAGAGGCAACTGTCTTCATAAAAATGTTTTTTTAATGGTTTCATCCATTTCTTTACCTGGGCAACTGATTTATTAGAGAATGAATTTATTTTTAAATAAGCCATAAAAAATTCACCCATTAAAAATGGCCACACCGTTCCCTGGTGATAAGCATTGTCCCGTTGCCAGGTATCACCCTGGTAAGTTGGTTTGAAATCAGGATGATCTTTTTCAAGTGTTCTTAAACTGAATGGGGTAAATAATTTTTGTTGTACCAGCGCTACAATACTGTTTTGCTGCAGTTCACTCAGCGCAGTAAAAGGCAAGCTTTCAGCATAGATCATGTTTGGGCGTAAAGTTTGATCGGGTGTAGCACCGGGAATTACCACATCATTCAGGCTTCCAACTGCTTCATTCCAAAAGAATGTTTGAAAGTTCTTTTCAAATAAATCAATATAGGGAGTGAATGTGCTTTTCTTTTTTAATTGTGTTGAAAAACTGTCAAATATTTTTAGCGCATTGTACCAAAGCATATTTACCTCCACCGGGCAGCCATGCCTTGCTGTCATCACATGATCTCCAATCCGGGCATCCATCCAGGTAAGTTGGGCAATGCCTTCTCCGCCAAATAAAAATCCTTCTGGTGTAACGTGGATATTGTAACGGGTGCCTGCAATATGCGATTCAAGAATGGATTGAAGCTTTGGATATACCTCCTTTAAAAAAGCTTTGTCTTTGAATGTTTCAAAATAATCATGCAATACAACAAACAGCCATAATGTTGCATCAATGGTATTGTATTCAGGTTCTTCCCCCCAATCTGGAAAACGATTGGGCAACATTCCTCCATCAAGGTATTGCAAAAAAGTACGGATGATTGATTTGCTTTCTTCCTGTTTATTCAATGCAATACAAATCCCACGCATCGCAATCATTGTATCTCTGCCCCAATCGGCAAACCAGTGGTAACCGGCAATTATGGTAGCTGAATTGGTTGATTTTCTATTCACCACAAATTGATTTGCAGCAATAGAGAGGTCATTAAAAAATGTATCTTTTGTTTTTAGGGAAACAGATTGCTGATATTCCGATTCCTGCTGTTTTAGTTGCCCGGCATTTGCCTGAAGCATCTCTTCTTCAGTTGAAAAAATGATATGTGCTTTTTCGCCGGGTTTAAGTTGGTAACTTATTTCCCCTGCTGCATAAGTATCTTCATTAAAATCAAGGCCTCTTTCTTTTTCCCTGCTGTATTCATAATCCTTATGCCAGTAACCTTTTGCCTGCCATTGGCCGTTGCTGTGATTGATGTAAACAGGATTGGCTCCATAATAGGCATAGATGGTTTTTGTATTGTCTTTTCCTTCTGTCCAGAAATTATAGGATTCATTTTCTTTTATCAATGTATGATAATCCCTGTTGGTAAGAAAAACGGTTACAGCTAATTCAAATGTTTTTTTCCCTTTATTACAGTATTCAACCACCACTGTATTGGAGCCCTGTACCATAAACACCGTTTTTTCCAACTGGCAGTTACCTGCATTAAACACATGAAGTGGAAATGGTTTTCTTTCGAAGGAAGTTAAAAACTTAAATCCTTCCGGATGAACCGAACCATTGTATTGGTTTGTGGACAATTCAAAACTATTGCCAGAAATATCAGTTATTTTTTCCTCCAGTTTTGAAACTAAAACTTTTCTATCGGCAGGCGGGTTGAGTGATGCCACCAGCAATCCATGATACCGGCGGGTATTGCATCCTGTAATTGTTGAAGAGGCATATCCACCAATTCCATTGGTATAAATCCATTCTTTTGAATTTAAAATATCAATTTCCATATAGCTGCAATCCATAAAAAATTTTTTTTAATTGTAAAAGAATTAATAAAAACCTACTGTTTTCTTTTACATATTTTCTGATACATTTATTCTGTTTATTAGTTCTGCCACCACTCCCGTCCATCCTGTTTGATGTGATGCACCAACACCACGACTGTTATCACCATGAAAATATTCGTAGAATAATACAAGGTCAGAGAAATGGGGATCGGTATCATAAATGCTTTCATGACCATGAACTGGGCGGTGGCCATTCGCATCTTTTTTAAATATATCAATGAGGCGTTTTGCTAACTGGATGCCAACCTGGCTTATTGGCATCACATTATTTGCTCCTACAGGGTACGCCACCTGGCATTCGCCGCGGTAATAATCACAAAATTTTTTAAGTGATAAAATCAACAGGTAATTCATGGGTGCCCATACCGGTCCACGCCAGTTTGAATTGCCGCCAAATAGGGAAGAATTGGATTCACCAGGTTGATAATTTAGCCCAAAAAATTCGCCGTTGATATTTAATTCATAGGGCGTTTCATGTATTTTCGAAAGGGAACGGATGCCGCCCGGTGAAAGAAATTCCTTTTCATCCAATAATGCCGTCATTACCCTTTCCAACCGTTTGCGGGGAACAAGGGAAAGTAAAATGTCATCGTTTTCTTTCAGGTCTTCAATTACCCTGTACAAATTATTTTCTTCCCGGTATTTTCTAAACCATTTAAGCCTGCGGTAAAAATCAGGTATTTTTTCAAGCTGTTCTTTTTTTATAACCAATACACCAAATAAGGTGCTGAGGCCAACCAGGGATCGGATTTTAACCGGTATATAACGGCCATCCGGCATCGCGATTACATCATAAAAAAAGCCCTGTTCTTCATCCCATGAGCCCGTCCAGTCATCCGCAATCCGGTTGAGCGAATCGGCTATGTAAACAAAGTGTTCAAAGAATTTGGTGGCTACATCTTCATAAGCATCGTTGTACTGACAAAGTTCAATAGCAATCTCCAGCATATTTAAACAGTACATCGCCATCCATGCCGTTTCATCCGCTTGTTCCAGATGGCCGCCTCCGGGGATGGCCCTGCTTCTGTCAAACACGCCTATATTATCCAAACCTAAAAAGCCACCTTCAAATACATTGTTCCCTTTATAATCTTTCCGGTTTACCCACCAGGTAAAATTCAGTAACAGTTTTTGAAATACCCGTTCTAAAAACTTATAGTCGCCTATGCCTGTTTTTTCTTTATCAATTTTATATACTTCCATGCAACTCCAGGCATGCACGGGCGGGTTTACATCATCAAATGCCCATTCATACGCCGGCATTTGCCCGTTGGGATGCATGTACCATTCACGTAAAAATAAAATGAGTTGTTCTTTTGCAAATGTGGGGTCCAGCATTGCCAGCGGCACACAATGAAAAGCCAGATCCCATGCGGCATACCAGGGATACTCCCATTTGTCAGGCATAGAAACAATATCTTCATTATTCAATGTGAGCCATTGGTGATTGCGTCCAAGTTTTCTGTTTTCCGGCGGAGTTGCTTGTCCCGGGTCTCCATTTAACCATCTCGGGATATCTATATTGTAATACTGCTTACTCCAAAGCATTCCTGCAAAAGCCTGCCGTTGAATGTTTTTTTCATCGTCGTCTTTTGATTTACTTAACTGGTTATAAAACTCATCTGTTTCAGCTATACGTTGTGAGAATATTTCATCAAAGCTGTTATCAAATGGATTGGCAACTTCATTTTTACTTAGCCGTAATTTGATAATAGTAATGGCGCCGGCTTCTATCTGCAATTCATATAAAGGTGAAAATTTAGTTCCTTCCTTTTTATTATTAAAGATGTCGAACCGGCCTTGCGTAACCGCGGCATGAAAGGCATCTTTTACGAATGGGCTGGCATTGGGTACACCATACAACTTCTCCGTATTTGATTCATTTTCGGTAAAGAGTAATCTGTTTGGCTTCTGAAAATATAAATGATAATCTCCTGTAATTTTGTGATGCGCATTTACTGATTCAAAATTATTGTTGTCCGAGATAATTTTTTTAAATAAGGATGGTTTTTAGGCCACCCTTTATCATCTTTGTAGTTACCACACTATAAAACATGATATGAACAAATCTACTGATTTTGTCGGACAGCCTATTTTCTCTCAGCTACTTTCTTTAATAGAAAAACCCATCATCCAGGAAACCATTAAAGAGCATAAAGCTAATCGCTGTTATAAAAAGCTCTTTTTGTGGGATCACCTGGTAAGTATGCTTTACGGCGTATATACACATTGTACCTCTTTGCGTGAATTGCAGTATGGCCTTGAGGTATGCCAGGGTAAACTCAATCATCTAAACCTTGACCGGGTGCCGCCCCGCAGTACTTTGAGTGATGGCAATATGAACAGGCCCTCAAAAGTATTTGGCACTATATATCAAAAAATATACGGCACTTATAAAAATACTATCTCGGACAGCCGTATGAAAAACGATGCCATTAAAGGGCTGTATATCATCGATAGCAGCACTATATCGCTATTTAAAGCCATACTAAAACCTGCAGGCCGCAAGCGAAAAGATGGCAAAAGCAAAGGTGGAATGAAGGTACATACCCTTTTAAATGCAGATACCAATATGCCTTCATTTATAAAATACGCCGCAGCGGCTTTGCACGACCAACAGTTTTACAAATACATAAAAGAATTGCCCGACCACTCTATCATTGCCTTTGACAAAGCCTATATTAACTACAAACAGTTTGATGCGTTTACCGCAAGAAACATTTATTATGTTACCCGTCAAAAAGACAATGCTGATTATACATCAATAATAGAGTTTGATTTACCTGATGCTGCACCACATATTTTAAAAGATGAAAGAATAGAAGTAACCTACACAGTAGATAAGGTGGTATTTAAACAACAAATGCGCAGGGTAGTTGTGTATTCAGCTAAATACAAGAAAGCCTTTGTATATATCACTAATAATTTTGACCTTACCGCAAAAGAGATAGCGGCTATTTATGCTAATCGTTGGCAAATAGAAACCTTCTTTAAAAAATTAAAACAAAACTTTCCGCTGACCTACTTTTTTGGCGATAACAGCAATGCAATAGAAATACAAGTGTGGTGTGCGCTGATAGCCTTATTGCTATTGGATGTAACCCACAAAGACCATAACGCTACTATGCCGTTCTCTATTCTTGCAACTATTGTCAGGCTGCATATCATGAACTATGTAGCACTCTCTGTTATTATTGAAACCTATAAACAAAAAAGAAAAAGAGTAAAAGGGATAGACAGCCCCAACCCTCCACCCAAAAAAACAACACCCCCTGCTTTACAAATGGAAATGAAAATGTAGCAGCAGCAATACTTACAGAATAAAAAATTATTGTTTTGTACGTTTGTCGGACAACAATA
>JAVHOI010000329.1:0-9217 GCA_036169975.1 Ferruginibacter sp.
GTCAATTTGGATCCGGGAAGTCTGCCCAGCCTTTTAAAACAGTTACCGATTATGAGAACTGGCTGAAACGCATACACGCTTATACGGTATGGTGCGACAGTGCCATCATTAATTTCAGGCTGGGTATGGCAGGCAATTACGTTTTGCCCAAAGCGCTGGTGGTAAAAATGATTGATATTTGCAATGGTTTGACTATTACGGATGAAACGAAAAGTATTTTTTATGGGCCTATCGCCAATTTACCCGCTTCGTTTACAACCGCTGAAAAAGACCGGCTTACCAATGCGTATAAAGCCGCGATCAAAAACGAATTGAATGTGGCACATACAAAGATGGCTGCATTTTTAAAAGATGAATACCTGCCTGCCGCACGCAGTACTTCGGGCGTTGGCAGCCTGCCTGATGGCGCGGATTATTACAGGTTTTGTGTAAAAGACTGGACTACCACCAATAAAGGCCTGGATGAAATATACAATACCGGGCTGAGTGAAGTAAAAAGGATTTCACAGGAAATGGAATTGGTAAAAAGCGGCACGGGCTATAAAGGGGACCTGCGTTCATTTTTTGAATTCATGAAAACGGATAAACAGTTCATGCCATTTAAAAAACCGGAAGAAGTGCTTGATTCATTCCGTCATATTTACGATATCATTAAACCCGCATTGCATAAATATTTTATCCTGTTTCCAAAAAGCAATTTTGAAATTGTACAGACCGAAGCATTCAGGGCGGCGAGCGCAAGTATTGAATATGCACAGGGTACTGCCGATGGCTCAAGGCCGGGAAGATTTTATGTGCCTATTACGGATGCGGCTAAATTCAATATTACCTCGGGGATGGAAAGCACCTTTTTGCATGAGGCTATTCCCGGGCATCATTACCAGAGTTCGTTGCAGATGGAAGATACTACGCTGCCTGAATTCCGTCGTTATAAATGGTATGGCGCTTACGGCGAAGGATGGGCGCTTTATTGCGAAAGCCTGGGAAGTGAACTGGGTTTGTATAAAAATCCGTATCAGCGCATGGGCGCTTTGGGAGATGAGATGCACCGTGCAATCCGCCTGGTGGTGGATATTGCCATACACAGCAAAGGCATGACACGGGAGCAGGCCATTAAATACATGATGGATAATGAAGCCATTAGTGAAGATGCCGCCACGGCCGAGATAGAAAGATATATGGCGCTTCCGGGCCAGGCTTTATCTTACAAAATTGGAGAGCTTAAAATAAAAGAGCTTCGCGATAAATACAGTAAAAAATTGGGTACTGGCTTCAGTATAAGTGAATTTCATAAACAGGTATTGAACAGCGGCTGCCTTCCGTTATTGGTATTGGAAGAGAAGCTGGATAAGTGGGTCGGCGATTAAAGGAATTGGAAAATTATGGATGATGCCCACCCGTCTGCCCGACTCATTCATTCAGGCGGTAATGACCCAGGTTGGGAAGTTCGGATTTTTGATGCCAGATTTATTTCAAAACATGCATCTTCAGTTAAATCCACTGGTATTATTTTTTTAATTACCATAAAAAACATCCTGAATTTTTGTTCCTTGTATTATATGAGTGGCGGGTAGTAGCAGAAATGAAATTCTTTAATCCACAAAAAAAAATAATAACTACAATAAAAGGAGGAGCATTATTCAGGATAAATGCAGACCTTCATTGCTCAAAATAATTAAACTAAAAAAATGAAAAAAACGATTGTACAGCTATTATCCTTCGCAATATTTTTTACTGCCTGTAATAGCAACGGACAAACTACTAATGTTAGCGCCGATTCAACGGCTGCCACCTCTATTGTGGATCCCGCCAAAGACTGGAAATTTGGTATTGCTCTCTGGACATTTCACACGGTAAATTTTCCTGAGTCGTTAGACAAAGTGGACAGTGCCGGATTAACCTATATTGAACCCAACACTTTTCATAAAGCAGGCACTGACCTGAAAGATTCCCTGATATTGAAACTGTCGCCCAATGGCATTGAAAAATTAAAAGGATTGATTTTGAAGAAGGGGCTGAAGGTAGAGTCTATCTATCTTGCAGGCGATTCTACACTGGCCTCCTGGATACACCAGTTTGATATTGCCAAACAACTGGGTGTAATATTTGTAACAGCGGAACCACCCCTTAATATGTGGGATAGCATTGATAGCCTTGCCGGCGCTTACGGAATGAAAGTAGCTATTCATGAACACTGGAAAGGGATGAGCCATTACTGGAATCCTGATACCGTTTTGCTTGCTATTAAAGGCCATCCCAATTTTGGTGCATGCGCCGACCTGGGCCACTGGCCAAAGAGTGGCATAGATCCGTTGGAAGCGGTCAAAAAATTGAGTGGCCATATTATCGGCATTCATTTAAAAGATATTGCAGCCTTTAATGATCCCAAATTAAGAGATGTGCCGGTTGGTAAAGGCGTAGTAAACTTTCCCGCAATTTTCGCGGAACTGAAGAAACAAAATTTCAAGGGGCATATCTACATTGAACGTGATGCGGAAGATCTGCCAAGTAACCTGCCCTCTGTGATAGAAACGGTAAAATATTATAAGGATCAGTTGGGCAAGCTCAAGTAATACCGTATAGAAGCCGGTTCCAGATAAACATAAAATGGTTTTGCCTTCGATTCTCATTCTGGAAAATTCGAAGGCCTTTTTTATTTTGATCAGAATTGAGTGATGGAAAAAATTTTGAAGTGCCTGGAATAATAAATCAAAAAATCAAACAAAAAGGGAATCACAGCGCAAATTGGATTTCATGGATTTATTATGTCGTTTTTTCAATTGTTAGAAAATAATATTTAGCAATCTTTTATTTCTTAACCAATAAATCAATTAAAAATATCGGTATGAAAAAAACACTATTCTTATTCATGTTGCCGGCAATGCAACAAATGCCAGGCAATGCCTTTGGCCAAAAAATTAACCCGGTTTCAAATTCTGTTGTAGTGGATACGGGAGCCGCCATCGTTCAAACTACTTACGGTAAAGTAAAAGGCTATACCCATAAAGGGATATTTACCTACAAGGGAATTCCTTATGCGAAGGCAGCCCGTTTTATGGCTCCTGAAAAACCTTTGGCATGGAGTGGTGTACGTAGTTCACTTACTTACGGCCCCGTATGTCCTACTGATTTGACAACAACTGTGAATGATGAATTTGAATTTGCTTTTCAGCACAACTGGGGATACAGCAATGAAAATTGCCAGAGCCTGAATGTATGGACCCCTAAAATAAATGACGGCAAAAAAAGGCCGGTAATGGTATGGCTTCATGGTGGTGGTTTTACTGCCGGATCTTCCGTAGAATTGCCTTCTTATGATGGTGAAAGCATTGCCCGCAAAGGTGATGTAGTTTTAGTCTCCCTTAATCACCGTTTAAACATTCTGGGCTTTTTGGATTTATCGGCATATAATGAAAAGTATAAATCTTCGGCCAATGCGGGTTTGCTTGATTTGGTAGCCGCACTGCAATGGGTGAAACAAAATATTGCTCAATTTGGAGGCGATCCCAATAATGTAACCATCTTTGGGCAATCGGGTGGAGGTGGAAAAGTAAGTTCATTAATGAATGCGCCTGATGCAAAGGGATTGTTTCAAAAAGCGATTGTTGAAAGCGGAAGCTACCTGAATAAATTTACCGAAAAATCCGTAGCACAGCAAATTAGCGCGGCGCTGCTTGAAGAACTGAAACTGCAACCTTCGAAGGTAGATTCCCTGCAACAAATTTCCTATGAAGTATTGAATGCCGCAGGTAAAAAGGCCCTTAAAAAAGTAGAAGGCTTATTGAAGGCGGCAGGCAAACCTGTTGCCGGTTTTGGATTAAGCTGGGGACCGGTTTTAGATGGGTCGCTCTTGCCTTATCAACCTGATGAAGCAGCCGCGATGGCTATTTCAATCAACATCCCATTATTGGTTGGCACTACTAAAAATGAATTTGCTCCTTTTATGCCGGGTACAAGAAACATCACCATGGATAAAGCAAAAAGCCAGATAGAAAAAAAATATGGTGATAAATCAGCGGCTTATCTTTCGGCTGTAACAAAAGCCTATCCCAATACCACCAAGCCTTCTGATTATCTTGATCTTGATTTTACTTTCAGGGCAGGCGCTATCCGGCAGGCCAACCAGAAAGCGGTTCCTGGCGCAGCACCTGTTTATATGTATATGTTTACCTGGCAGTCGCCGGTTAATGATGGCATATATAAGGCCATGCATTGCATGGAACTTGCTTTTGTTTTTAATAATATAGCGAGGTGCCAGGAAATGACAGGAGGCGGAAAAGAAGCTTATATTCTGGCTGATAAAATGAGCCAGGCCTGGATCAATTTTGCCCGTTCCGGAAATCCCGCGACCACCGCACTCCCTGCATGGCCTGCTTATACGAAACAAAACGGCACCCTGATGATTTTTGATAATAAATGTGAAGTGAAAAGTAATCATGATAAAGCATTACTGGCATTAAGCGGAAACTAAAAAATAGAAGGGTATTGATTTTTTTAAAGTTTTAAAAACAGGAAAAAATTTATCCGGTACCAATTGCCGGTAAAAAAATGCTGATGAAAAAAATATCGTTCTTTTTTTTGTTAGGGTTAAATTTTGTTGTGCAGCTTTTCGCACAACAAAATTTGACTTTACAATTGCATCCCCAAAACCCGCATTATTTTCTTTATCAAAATAAAGCAACCGTTTTAATTGGTTCAGGCGAACATTATGGTTCTGTTATAAATCTTGATTTTGATTACAAAAAATACCTGCAAACAGTGGCGGCCGATGGCCTAAATACCACCCGCCTTTTCATGGGCGCCTATCTTGAAAAGTTGGGTGATTTTGGGATTCAGCAAAATACGCTGGCGCCTAAAGAAGGAAGGCTGCTGCTACCCTGGAAAAGAAGTAACAAGGCTGGTTATGCGCTGGGTGGCAATAAGTTTGATTTGAATGAATGGGATGATGCTTATTTTTCAAGGCTTTCAAATTTTATGAAAGAGGCGAAGCGAAATGGCGTGATCGTAGAAATAAATCTTTTTTCGGCGCATTATGCAGGCGGCTGGAACTACAGTGCGCTTAATAAAAATAATAACATCAATAATACGGATTCAATTGCCTCTACGCTTGTAAACACCTTACAGAATGGGAACCTTTCGCATTACCAGGAAAATTATGTCAGAAAAATTGTGAGGGAACTGAATGGCTTTGGTAATTTTTATTTTGAAATACAAAACGAGCCCTGGGCTGATCAAACGGATACCCTGTTGTCAAGGAATGAATATAGTGCTGCTACGGAGTGGCGCTCCTATATCCAGGTCGTTTCGCAACGCTCCGGCGATTGGCAGCGGCAGGTAGCCAAATGGATTGTATCGGAAGAAAACAAGTTGCCCAACAAGCACCTGATCTCTCAAAACATCAGTAATTTTCATTACCCTGTTACCCTTCCTGATCCAACTATTTCCATATTTAATTTTCACTATGCACTGCCGGAAGCGGTACATGAAAATTACCATTTGAATAAAGTGATTGGTTTCAACGAAACCGGCTTTGCGGGAAAATCGGATAATACTTATCGCAGGCAGGCCTGGCGTTTTATGATGGCCGGTGGGGCTTTGTTCAATAACCTCGACTATTCCTTTTGGCCTGGTTCCGAGGGTGGCCTGGATACGGCATTCGTTTCACCCGGCGGTGGAAGCAGGGAGTTGCGTAAACAATTAGGGATCCTCAAACGATTTTTTGAAAGGTTGAATTTTATACAGCTAAAACCCGACAGCTTTATTGTGAAAGCTGCGCCGGGTGGGGCCATCCGGGCCATGGGTGATGGTAAAAGTAGTTGGATAATTTATTACGAACCGATGGCTTTAAAGTCATATAATTTAGTATTGAACCTGCCACAAGGTAAATATAAAGCCGAATGGAGGGATGTATTAAGCGGACAAATTTTACAAACGATCACCATAAAAAACGGCCAGTTACCTGTGCCCGCCGAAGGTGCCGATAAGGTAGCGGTAATTAGTAAAATAAAATAGGAATTGCGTACAACAATTTGAAACAATATTTTTCACATTATCTGTCAATTAAAATAACGGTTATGCCAAACAGAAGAAATTTTCTGAAACTTTCGGGTACACTTGCTCTTGGAAGTTTTGTACTGCCTGCACGGGCCAATGCTATTTATAATAAATTCTTTATGCCACCTGTAGGTTTGCAGTTGTACACTTTTTTCAACGTAATAGATGAAGATGTAAATGGTACATTAAAAAAAATTGCATCTGCAGGCTATAAGGAAATTGAATCCGCATTTAGTAAAAAGGGTGGTTATTATGGAATGAAACCAAAAGAATTCGCCGCGTTTATCAACAGCCTTGGAATGTCCTGGAAATCGCACCATGTATTGGGGGCGCCTTTTAAATTACCACCCAATGCTAAGATGCCGCTGGGTGCTGATGGTAAGCCAATTGTATTACCGCAAATGCGTAATCTGAGAGAAGATATGCAGCAACTAATAGATGAAGCCGCGGAAGGCGGTGTTGAATTTTTGGTTTGTGCCAATACCCCCATTACTACCCTTGATGATATCAAAGCCTCCATAGAAGTATTGAACAAAACCGATGAAGCCTGTAAGAAAGCGGGTATTGGTTTTGCCTATCACAATCATGATGCGGAGTTTCATAGTGTAGAAGGACGGGTTCCCTATGAAATGTTTTTATCACAAACTAAAATGCAGATGGAACTGGACCTGGCCTGGGCAACAAAGGGTGGTAAAGATCCGGTAGAATTGTTTAAGCAACATCCCGGACGTTTTCCGTTATGGCATGTAAAAGACCTTGATGGGACAAGGGAAAATATTTTGCCTGTTGGGGAAGGAACAATTGATTACAAAAGGATTTTTGACGCGGCTCCGGTTGCGGGCATGAAACACTTTTTTGTAGAGCATGATATGCCAAAAGATGCGCTGGCAAGCATTACTACCAGCATTAAGAACCTAAGAAAAATGCTGGACAAATAAAAAAAACAGGGCTTGTTTTGCCTTGTGGGCCTGGTTACAAAAAATAAATTATTATCTGCCATCCAATACAATAAGAATGAAAAAAATAACGATCTGCTTTGCTATAGTTGGTTTGCTGCATAGCGCAAATGTAAATGCCCAAAAATGGAGCGAAAAAACAAACGGTACCATTACCACCGTTACCAACAAAGGTGGCCAAACGCTGGGTTACTCAACTACTTCAGGCATTAAAATAATTACAAAAGATGGCTTTGCTTTTAAAGACCTCAATAAAAATGGCAAGCTCGATAAATACGAAGACTGGCGCCTGCCGGTTGATGTTCGTGCAAAAGACCTTGCCACACAAATGACGGTGGAACAGATTGCCGGCCTGATGTTGTACAGCAGGCACCAACCTATTCCCAATCCACCCAAAGGTGTTTTTGCGGGCACTTATAATGGCAAACCTTTTCCTGAAAGTGGCGCCGGTGCAGGTGACCTCACCGATCAGCAAAAAGATTTTCTTACTAAAGACAACCTTCGTCATGTGCTGGTTACTTCATTGCAAAGCCCTGAAGTAGCCGCCATCTGGAACAACAATGTGCAGGCATTAACGGAGAGTATCGGTTTGGGTATCCCTGCCAATAACAGTTCAGATCCGCGGCATGGAACCATAGCCAATGCGGAGTTTAATGCGGGTGCGGGCGGGGCTATTTCCATGTGGCCCGGCGCACTTGGTTTAGCGGCAACATTCGATCCCGCAATCGTCAAAAATTTTGGCCATATCGCTGCAATGGAATACCGGGCATTGGGTATTGCAACCGCTCTTTCGCCCCAGGTGGATATGGCAAGTGAGCCCCGCTGGAACCGGGTGAGTGGTACATTTGGTGAAGATCCGAAACTTGCGGCGGATATGGCACGTGCCTACATTGATGGCTTTCAGACATCTTTTGGTGATAAAGAAATTTCGGGGGGCTGGGGTTATAAAAGTGTAAATGCGATGGTAAAACACTGGCCTGGTGGCGGTAGTGGCGAAGGTGGCAGGGATGCGCATTACGGCTTTGGAAAATATGCGGTTTACCCGGGCAATAATTTTAAGCAACATTTTATCCCTTTTACGGAAGGCGCTTTTAAACTGAATGGAAAAACAGGAATGGCTTCCGCGGTAATGCCATATTATACCATTTCGGTTAACCAGGATATAAAGAACCACGACAATGTTGCCAACAATTACAATGCGTATATCATTACCGATCTGCTGCGCAAAAAATATAAATACGATGGGGTAGTTTGTACAGACTGGCTGGTGACAGGTGATGAAAAAGCTGTTGATGTTTTTATAAGCGGCAAATCCTGGGGAACGGAAAAATTATCCATTGCTCAAAGGCATTACAAAATATTGATGGCTGGTGTTGATCAGTTTGGTGGCAACAACGATGCAGGCCCGGTTATTGAAGCGTACCACATGGGTGTAAAAGAACACGGAGAAAAAATGATGCGTGCAAGATTTGAAACATCAGCGGTTAGGTTGCTGAAAAATATTTTTCATACGGGCTTGTTTGAAAACCCATATCTCGATGTGGAAATTTCAAAAAAAATTGTGGGCAATGCGGCCTTTATGAAAGCAGGTTATGAGGCACAGTTAAAGTCATTGGTATTGTTGAAAAATAATAACAACATTCTGCCGCTGAAAAAAAACAAAATGGTATATGTCCCTAAAAAATTTACACCTGCCGGAAGAAATTTTCTCGGAATGGAAACGCCTGAAAAGCTGGACTATCCTGTTAACATGAACATTGTAAAAAAATATTTCAACACAACCGATAATCCCGAAGAAGCGGATTACGCATTGGTGTTTATCAGCAGCCCTAATAGTGGTAATGGTTATAATGGTGATGATGCAAAAGCAGGTGGTGGTAACGGCTACCTGCCCATCAGTTTGCAATATGGCGAATATACGGCTACAAATGCCCGTGGCACAAGCATTGCAGGCGGAGATCAATTTGAAAAATTTACCAACCGGAGTTACAAAGGCAAATCAGTAAAGGCTAACAATATTACTGACCTCGCCATGGTTACTGATACCTATACCAAAATGAAAGGCAGGCCGGTGATCGTTTCGGTTAACCTCAGTAACCCAATGGTATTTTCAGAATTTGAAAAAGAAGCCAATGCCATATTGGTAAATTTTGGCGCACAGGATCAGGCCATATTGGATATACTGACAGGCAAGGCAACGCCTTCTG
>JAVHOI010000330.1:0-9198 GCA_036169975.1 Ferruginibacter sp.
TCTCCTTTGGAGAGAGCCTGTCCCGATTTTTCGGGAGGTTGGGGGTGAGGTCAAAACACCGGGGTGTATGTTGGCTTTTTTGCAGCCGCACTGCGTAGCTAATTTGAAATGCACCCCTTTCATTTATTCAGGCACCCATCCTTTAGAGTTCATAATTCATTAATTTTGACATTACTGCCGTCAAATGCAGTTTAGTATTTTATCAGCGAAATTTTTTATAAAATTATATGGCAAGCATTTTAATTATTGATGACGAAAAGGCGATACGTAAAACATTATCCGAAATATTAAGCTACGAAGGATATAAAATAGAAGAAGCGGCGGATGGTGAGGAAGGCCTGAAAAAATTCAGCAGTACAACCTATGACCTGGTGCTGTGTGATATTAAAATGCCTAAATTAGATGGCATTGAATTTCTGGAAAAGGCGAAGCTGATTAATGCGGATGTACCAATAATCGTAATAAGCGGGCATGGCAATATAGAAACCGCGGTGGAAGCCGTAAAAAAAGGCGCTTTTGATTTTATCAGCAAGCCACCCGACCTCAACCGAATGCTGATTACTTTGCGCAATGCGCTTGATAAGCAAACGTTGGTGACAGAAACCAAAGTGCTCAAACGCAAAGTAGGTAAGGTGCAGGATATGATAGGTGACAGTGACCCAATTAAACTAATAAAAGATACCATAGAAAAAGTAGCGCCTACCGATGCAAGGGTATTAATAACAGGTGAAAACGGGGTAGGAAAGGAATTGGTGGCTCGGTGGATACATGAAAGAAGCAACCGTAGCAGCGGCCCCATGGTGGAAGTAAATTGTGCGGCTATTCCAGGAGAATTAATTGAGAGCGAATTATTCGGCCATGAAAAAGGTTCATTTACATCGGCCATCCGGCAGCGCATTGGAAAGTTTGAACAGGCCAATGGGGGTACATTATTTTTAGACGAAATAGGGGATATGAGTTTGAGTGCGCAGGCTAAAGTACTGCGTGCATTGCAGGAGGGTAAAATTACAAGGGTGGGCGCCGATAAGGATATTAATGTAGATGTGAGGGTGGTGGCAGCCACCAATAAGGATTTGTTGAAAGAAGTGGAGGAAAAGAATTTCCGCCTGGATCTTTATCATCGCCTTGGGGTTATTATCGTGCATGTTCCCTCATTGAATGAGCGTCGTGAAGACATACCTTTATTGATAGAATATTACCTTGACAGGATTGCTGCCGATTACGGGCAAACGAAAAAAGTAATTGAAAAAAACGCGATGGAATTACTGACGGCCTACAACTGGACAGGTAATATCCGTGAACTGAGAAACGTAGTAGAACGGCTGATCATTCTTTCGGGGAAAAAAATTACAATGGAAGATGTGGAAGCTTATGTGTTGCCAAAGAAATAAAAGTTGTTTACTGTTAATTGTTTTTTGTTTTGAGTTTTTAAAAGAGATCGTTAATTGTTTTTATTATTGTTCATTTTTAGCGATTCACAAATTGCTTATTACTTTGTTTAAAACCACAAAAAAGAATTGAAAACGATTTATTGTATAAGTGGGCTGGGAGCGGATGAGCGGGCTTTTTCACGTTTAAAGCAGGATGGTTATACCTTCACTTGCCTGCCCTGGCTGATACCATTAACTAAAGAAACCATCACCGGATATGCGGCCCGGATGAGCAAAGGCATCACGGAGGATAAGCCCATTTTAATGGGACTTTCTTTTGGCGGAATGATGAGTATCGAAATCGCTAAACTGATACCTGTTGAAAAACTGATCCTCATTTCAAGCATTAAATCCGATAAGGAGCTTCCCCGCTGGATGAAGGCAGCCGGTATTCTTGGGTTAAATAAAATATTGCCTATGCGTTCCTTTAAATTTACTGAACCAATACAAAACAGGTTTATAGGGATTACCACACCAGATGAAATTGAACTGGTTCGTTCTTATCGCAGAAATGCGCCACAGCAATATATGGACTGGGCCATTAATGAAGTACTAAAGTGGCATAATGACTGGCAGCCACCAACCCTGTTCCATGTGCATGGTGATGCGGATAGAATATTTCCCATTCAAAATCTTGCACCAACCCACGTCATTAAGGATGGTGGGCATTTTATGATTTTCAATAAAGCGGCTGAAGTGAATATTACATTGCAAAATATTTTGGCTCCTTATCATTCATAAGTGATAAAAAAGTGGCATTTTTATTTTGCGCAATAAAGTAAAAATGTTGAAGGGTCGTTTACCATCTGATGAAGCCTGAATGTTTGACGTAATCTGTCAGGCTAAATAGCAGCGCCATAATTTGGCTCATTAAATACCTACCTCTTTTTTTAGCTCATGTGAAGAATCATAGCTGTTGGACAGCGATTGAACTTTACATTGTTTTTCCTATATTTATAAAGTTTTTGATTGGCCTGGTTTTTACAAAAATATTATTTATGGATTTTTTTTCGAAAAAGATTGCATTGCTTTTTATCTTTTCAGTTACGTCATATTATTGCGATGCCCAAAATAAATTCTTTTCTGATGCCCCGGAAAGTTCATTTAGAAATGCTGCTCAAAAAAGAGTGATAGTTCCCCAAAAGTATAGGACGGTAAAATTAAATTCATTAGGTATGCTATCTTTTTTAAGATTTCTTCCTTCTGAAAAAAGTATTACTAACCGCAACAGCACACCGGTTTTGGATATACCAATGCCCAATGGTACAGTGGCTAAGTTTCATGTATGGGAAAGCGCTGTAATGGCGCCGGAGTTGGCTGCGGCCTATCCCGGTATAAGGACTTTTACCGGGCAGGGAATTGATGACCCCACGGCAACAATTAAACTGGATTGGACCGAATTTGGTTTTCATTCCATGATTTTATCGCCTGTAACCGGTTCTGTTTTTATTGATCCCTACGATCAGCACACCATCACAAATTATATTTCTTATTACAAAACCGACTTATCAAAAAAGGGAAATTTTTTCGAAATGGGCCCAATTAAATATCCTCAAACAGCAAACCGGAAGGTGGGTATTGATAATGTATTGGCCGGAGGTGTGTGTGTGGGTACGCAATTACGAACATACAGGCTGGCGATTGCCTGTACCCATCAATATGCTATTGCCGCAACGGGATTAGCTGATCCAAGCAAGGCGCAGGCACTGGCAAAAATTGTTGTTAGCGCCAACAGGGTAAATGGTATTTATGAAAAAGAATTATCCATCAGGATGGTTTTGGTACCTGCGGATACGATGGTTATTTTCACGGCTTTGGCAACTGATTCATTTACGGGTAATAATGATGCAACTATTTTGATTAATGAAAGCCAGACAATTATAGACGCCAATATAGGTACAGCAAATTATGATATTGGCCATACTTTTAGTACAGGTGGTGGCGGCCTTGCCGGACTTGGGGTAGTATGCGTAAGTGGCCAGAAAGCAAGAGGTATCACCGGTTCCGCAAATCCTGTGGGTGATGGGTACGATATAGATTATGTGGCCCACGAAATGGGGCATCAGTTTGGCGGCAATCATACTTTCAATTCAATTATTAGTAACTGTAATGGTAATGGGTCATCAACTTCCAATGCGGAACCAGGCAGCGGCAGCACCATTTTAGCTTATGCGGGTATTTGCGGGGCAGATGACCTGCAACCCAATAGTAATGCACAGTTTAATGCTATTAGTTTTAATGAAATAACTGCTTATTCTAATAACAGCTCAGGTAATAATTGTGCTGTTCTTTCATCAACAGGCAATACGCCACCAGTTGTAAATGCAGGACCGGATTATATTATTCCCAGGTCAACGCCATTTAGTTTATCCGGTGGCGCTACGGATGCCAACGGCGATGCATTAACCTTTAGCTGGGAGCAGATTGATGTAGGGGGGCCTTTTGGTGCGTGGAATAATCCTTCAGGCAATGCACCCTTATTTCGTTCATTTGGCCCCCAATCTACTCCAGTCCGTTTTTTTCCAAAACTTACGGATGTAATTAATAATTCTACTACCATTGGGGAGATATTACCATCATATTCCCGTACCATGCATTTCAGGCTAACGGCCAGGGATAACCGTGCAGGAGGTGGTGGTGTATGCTTTGATGAAAATGTTGTAACAGTTAGCGGAACCGCCGGCCCTTTCCTGGTTACTTATCCAAACGCAGGTGGTATTACCTGGCTGGTAAATGATTTTAAAACCATTACCTGGGATCCTTCCGGAACAGCAGCGGCGCCAATCAATTGCGCCAATGTAAAGATAGAATTGTCAACTGACGGAGGGTTAACTTTTCCAATTACGATATTAGCCGGTACGCCCAATGATGGAACAGAAGAAATACAGGTACCCAACAACATTTCTTCATCGGCAAGGATTAGGATAACGGCTGTGGGTAATGTGTTTTATGATATTTCAAATGCAAATTTTTCAATTCAAAATTCACCTGCAATTGAATTTGTGTTTAGCAACCCTGTACCGGTTACCAGTTGTGGTGAAAGCAGTTCGGTAACTACTTTAAAAACAGCATCGCTAAACGGATTTTCTACGGCTATAAATTTATCAGCCACAGGCGTTCCGGGTGGAGCTACGGTATCATTTGGTACCAGCCCACTTTCACCTGGCAGCAATACAACGGTTACGCTTAACAATATCAATACACTTTCAGCCGGCACTTATAATATTACAATAAACGGTGTAGCAGGTTTGGTAAATAAGGCAAGGGTTATTTCCTTTGAGGTTAATGGAATACCTGCCGCCACATCCGGCCTTAATACTCCTACAGGTAATGCTACCGGCGTTTCAACTTTACCATCCTTTAACTGGAATTCAGTTGCCGGAGCCGGATTTTATACACTTGAAATTTCCACTTCCAATTCCTTTTCTCCAATTGTACAATCAGTAAACAATATTACGTCCTTACCTAAAGTACTCACTTCGCCTTTGGCGGAAAATAAAGTTTATTACTGGAGGGTAATTACCACTAATTATTGCGGAACCGGACCGGTATCAGCAACGGGTATTTTCAAAACAGGTATTGCTACCTGTAGAAACAGCGCGGATATTCCTAAAGTCATTCCAGCTTCCGGTACCCCAACTGTTACCTCTACTTTAATCATACCAGCAACTGCCGGAGTAAACATAACCGACCTGAATGTGGTAGGTTTAGCCGGCACTCATTCTTATATCAGCGACCTGAAGGTTACGCTTACAAGTCCTGCGGGAACAAGCGTGGTTTTATTTGATACGATTTGTACAAGTTCAACCGACTTTAATATCAATCTTGATGATCAGGCTGGCCTTGTTAGTATCCCATGTCCTCCAACTGGCAATCAAACCGCAAGGCCACAATTTCCGTTATCCGCATTTAACGGTGAAAGCAGTACTGGTATCTGGACACTTACCATAAAGGATAATTTTGATCAGGATGGAGGAAGTTTGAATGGATGGGGCCTGGTCATAAATAATTGTGCTATTGTTTCCACGCCGGTATCATCAACACCATGGACGCAATTATGTCCACCTTCAGCCAGTACTTTACTTACCTCCAATATAACAGGTTCGGCTTATCAATGGCAGGTAAATGCTGGAAGTGGTTTTGTTAGCCTTTCCAACAATGCAAACTATACTGGTGTGAATACAGGAACGCTTCAGATAAATAACGCCCCTTCTTCATGGAATGGCCATCAATACCGTTGCGTGGTGGATGGTAATAACAGTACCGTATTTACATTGGGCTTTACAAGTTATTGGAATGGCTTTGTCAGTAATGCCTGGGAAAACCCATCCAACTGGAGTTGCAATACCATACCCGATGCGAATACCGATGTTATCATAAATAACGGAAAAGTATTGGTAAATTCCGCGGCAATATGCAGGAGTATTAGCGTAAACACCGGCTCAATTGTAACAATAAATTCCGGCTTTAAATTTACCGTAATCCACTAATTATTTTTTTGAAAATTCAGCCATTATATTTACATCATTTTGTGATTGGGGTTTAAAAAATAAAATAAAAAGGGCATTCATATACACCCCTTTTTTAGTGTGTTTTTCAATTTAGTTTTTAAAAATGCCATCTCACAAAGGCTTCCATCGCCGCGTATTTCGTTAGTCCCAATTGCGCATACAGGCTGGCGGTATTGGCATTTCTTTCTTCCGCCCTTTGCCAGAATTCGCGGCTGTCTTCGCCCTGGTAGGGTATCGTATCTTTTTGCGACTGATGAATGAATATGCCATAACGCTTTTTCATCACCTGGTCGGGGCTCATCGGTATAGCCATCTCAATTTCTGAAATATCCCACTCCTGCCAGGCGCCTTTGTACAGCCATACCCGGCAATCTTTTATCCATTCATCACCATCGGTTTTAATTCTTTTCAAAGTTTCAAATATGATATCAAGACAAACCTTATGTGTGCCATGAGGATCCGCAAGGTCGCCTGCGCAATATAACTGGTGTGGTTTTAATTTGCGCAGCAAAGCCATCGTTATTTGTACATCTTCTTCACCCATGGGATTTTTTTTAATGGCGCCTGTTTCATAAAAAGGAAGATTTTGAAAATGAACCTGGTCATCCTTTAAGCCAGCATAACGGCAGGTTGCCTTGGCTTCACATCTTCTTATCAAACCCTTTATCTGCCTTATCTGATCCGTATCTGACTGGTTGGGTTTTTTGTTGTCAATAAAATTTCGGGCTTTATCTAAAATAGCCAGGGAGGCGCTGTTGTCAATCCCGCTTAATTCTTCAAAGCCAGCGGCAAAGTCAAGAAAACGAGTTACAAATTCATCCGTTACGGCGATGTTGCCACTGGTTTGATAGGCTACGTGTACTTCGTGCCCCTGATCATGCAAACGCATGAATGTTCCACCCATGCTGATAATATCATCATCGGGGTGAGGTGAAAAGATGACGCATCGTTTTGGCTGTATGTCACTTCTCTCCGGATGTCCCGGTATCACTGCATTTGGTTTGCCTCCCGGCCAGCCTGTGATACTGTCTCGCAGCATATAATAAACCTTTAAATTAATTTCACCGGCGTCACCTTTTTCCACCAACAGGTCGCCCAGCGAGTAATCATTATAATCTTTATTGGTAAGCATCAACAGGGGTTTACCCGTTTTTAACGACATATCCACTACCGCTTTGCGGATCATGGCAGGTGTCCATTCTATTTCGCCGGTTAGCCATGGATATTTTATGCGGGTCAATTCAGTGGCCGCCTGTTCATCAATTACAAAAAGGCAATCGCTGTGGGTTTGCAATAGGCTTGCCGGCACCTGCTCGGTTACGTTACCTTCTACCGACTTTGCTACAATGGCCGACTTCATGCCCCATGCCAGCAAAATAATTCGCTTTGCTTTAAGGATGGTGCTGATGCCCGCAGTAATGGCTAATCTTGGTACGCGGCAGATATTTTGAAAATTTTTTGCATTGGCGATTCGGGTTGAATTCTCTAAGTTTACCAGCCTTGTTTTGGAATAAATACTGGATCCTGGTTCGTTAAAACCTATATGCCCGTTATTTCCTATTCCCAATAATTGAAGATCAATACCACCCGCTGCATCAATCTGATCTTCCAGTAACAGGCAATATTTTTTTAAATCCGCCTTCTTCCATTCCCCATTCGGGATATGGATATTTTCTGGTTTAATATCAATATGGTTAAAAAGGTATTGGTGCATAAAACTCCAATAACTTTGAACGGCGTCCTGTTCTAACGGAAAATATTCATCCAGGTTGAAACTGATAACATTGTAAAAACTTAATCCTTCCTCCCGGTGCATGCGCACCAGCTCCCTGTATAAGCTGATAGGCGAAGAGCCGGTAGCAAGCCCCAGTACACAGTTTTGGTGAAGCGATTGTTTTTGTTTTATAAGGGAAGCAATTTCGCATGCGGCGAATATTGAACCTTCCTTTGGTGCCGTAAATATTTTTACCGGGATTTTTTCAAATGATTCAATCATATAAATTAGTTAAGGGATTTAATTGAAGTGTCAAATTAATAAAAAGAAATTATTCTTTAGGTACGACTTCTATTTAAAAGATGCCATCTCTTTTCAGGAATCCTCTGAAGTGGTGATGAGTGACCGCTTTTCTTTGGTTAGGTTTTTCTATTTTCAAAGGCGGCCCTGTTAAACATTTCAAAACATTTTTCCTGTAAATCCTTGTCAAAGGTTTTATTATGGTACTTTTGGCACTGATAAAAATTTACTTATGAGCATTGGTTGGATAATTTTCATTGTAGCCGCAATTGGCTGGCATGTTGGTATGTATGGTATGTTTTTAAAGGCAGGAATACCCGGATGGAAGGCTTTTATCCCGGTTTATAATACCTGGTGTATTGTCGTAAAAATAAAATTGAATAAATGGTGGTTCTTTTTTCAATTGGTTCCCATCGCCGGGCAGTTCGTCACCATCTGGATTACCATCAAATTCGTAGAACATTTTGGCCGCTTTGGAATCGGGCACCATGCCCTCACTGTTTTTCTACCATTCATTTATTTTCCCCACCTGGGATTTTCCAAATATGAAAGATACGCCGGTGAGATGGTGGTTAGGAATTACAAAAAAACCGCTGCGAGGGAATGGATTGATGCCGCGGCCTTCGCTATAGTAGCAGCAACGCTTATACGCACTTTTGTATTTGAGGCATATACCATTCCTACGCCTTCAATGGAAAAAACCTTGTTGGTGAATGATTTTTTATTCGTAAGTAAATCAGCCTATGGCCCACGCATACCCAATACGCCTGTCGCCATGCCATTTGTTCATCATACCATGCCCTTCATTAATTTAAAGTCATATTCTGAATGGATACACATCCCTTACACAAGATGGTTTGCCAAGCCGGTAAAAAGAAATGATGCGGTTGTATTTAATTTTCCCGCCAATGATACCTTGATCAATGATGAAGAAAATTTTGGTTCCAAACGCACTTATTACCAGGCCGTAAGGGATATGGGAAGGGATAAGGTGTGGCAGGATTTTGGCGACCTTATCATTACAAGGCCTGTAGATAAAAGGGAAAATTTTATTAAGCGTTGCGTGGCAATCGCTGGTGATAAATTGGAAATAAAAAATGCGGTTTTGTACCTAAACGATGTAGCACAGCCCTTTCCTACGGAATCAGAGCTTTTTTATCATGTTCAAACGAGCAGCCCGTTGGATGAAGAAGTGCTGCAATCCTTTGGCATACATACTGACCCTGAGCAAGGGGAATTCATG
>JAVHOI010000331.1:0-1945 GCA_036169975.1 Ferruginibacter sp.
ATTATCTTCACTATTTTCAAAACACCAACAATTATCTCCTGAGCATGTAAAACAACTTCCAATAATGACTGAATTTGAACCAGTGGCTTTTACTCTATATCCTACTGCTAATGAATTAGCACCAGTGGCCTGAGTGGACCATCCGATACCTACTCCTTTAATAGTTCCGATCTGTGTATTTGGGATATAATTTTTTGCATATATTGTATTATTGTTTCCCAAATAAATTGATGAATCACCAAAAGCAATAGCCGTATCACCTGAACGTATTCTTTTAACTTGTAATACATCGGTGATAATTGAAGGTACGTATGAGTTATTGGGTTGGCCAATTGCCTTAAAGATTCCGTTAATGTTTACATTTCCATTGAACAAAGAATTACCCGAAACCGTCAATTTTTCTGTCGGAAACCTTGTTCCTATTCCAACCCTTGCCGCATTGTCCGCATTTAAAATTGTTGATTGTGTTGAATCAAGACTCGCTATACTTTGTATTAATAAAGGTTGATTAAGTTTTGATGCAATTTCGGCATTGTTGGTTGTAGTGGCGCTAATTCTAAGGTAATCGCCCAGGTCGAAGGTTTTTACTGCAAGCATAGTATCGCTTGTAAGTGAATTTATTTTCAGATTTTTTACAACTTCAAGCGAATCAAAGATTGCACTTTTTGAAGTTAAGGTATCAGTCGCAACTTTTGATGATATAACAAGTCCGCTGGTAGCGATGGTTCCTGTAACTATGGCATCGCCTATTATTCGGGCGTTTCCGGCAACGGTAAGTTTTTCGGTTGACAGTTGTTGTGATTGCAAACTGTCGGTTCTCAGATTAGATGCTTGCATGGAATCGGCGGATATTCTTCGTACATCAAGCGTATCAAAATTGCCCCTGCCGGAACTCATTGAATCGGATGTAAACAGTCCGTTTATTACAATGGCGCCGGTTTCAAGTGTTCCGTTTATTTTTGCATTGCCTTCAACTTCCAATTTCTCGGAAGGGCTGGAAACGCCTATACCTACATTCCCGCCAATACGCAGTATGGGCTTATTAAGAAGGTAATAACTGAAAATATGATATAAACCGGCAGAATCAGTTTGAGTGGCGGAATTTATTTCTGAAATTATTTTATCAGCCGACCACAGGTCGGTTGTTGTTGTTCCTGCATCGTTAATGCTGCGGTGAATAACAGGATTGTCAAGATGGTTTCTAATTTCGGAAATATTTGTGCTTACTGTTCCGTTTCCAAGGGTTCCTGTAATTACAACGTTTCCCGCATTTACCTGCCCGGTAAAAATTGAAGTTCCGCTTACGGCAAGGCTTCCAACGGATGCGCCATTGTTAACCTGCAAGGCATCTGTTGTTACTTTCTGTATTGCGTATATATTCATAGCGGTAAAAGCGCTGTCGGCAAAAATATTTCCGGTAAAATGTCCCCGCCCGTTCACATCAAACTTATAAACGGGGTTGATAACCCCAAGCCCGAGATTCCCTGAAGCGGTTAAACACATCTTCTGCGTACCTGCCGTAACGAAGTTTATCGGAAACTGATTCAAACTTCCGAATATGTCTTCGGTTGATAAATTATTTCCACCCGTTGAGTATTTTACCCCGCTCTGGGCGTTTATTGTTATTGAAACAGCTATCATAGCAAAAGCTAAGATAAGACTTTTTGAAGTGGAAAGTGTATTTTTTTTCATTTTTCTTGTTTTAATCATTAATCACATTTCTTAGCAAAGCCCAATTCCAAACCCTGAAATTCCAAACCCCAGATAAAAATGCCCTTTTGAATTTGGTACTGATAGCTATCGGGATGGGGCTTGGTATTTTAAACAGCCGGAGGTGTTTCTTCGGGTACTTTGGTTTTGTGACCTCCGCCAAAATCGTATATTTCGCGTGCATTAAAATAATTTTTGTAAAACTCCGGCGCTGTTTTTCTGAATTTTAAAATAA
>JAVHOI010000332.1:0-1944 GCA_036169975.1 Ferruginibacter sp.
GATGGCGAAAAAGGTTATGTTGGCTTTTTTGCAGCCGCCCTGCGTAGCTAATTTGGGATGCACCCGATACAATTCAGTCCGCAATCAAAACGATTTTGACCTTAACTTTCAATATTGTGTTTCACGAAGAAGCTCACAAAATAATATGTATAAAAAATAATTGCTTTCGGCTTTTGATATACTTTAAGATTTTAAAATAAAAAAGTATTCAAATTTTAAACATGCTGCTGATGTTTTTTTTATAATTTAATTTAGAACAAGGGATGGTGAAATGGCACAAAAAAAAATACCTTGTGAAGTGTAAATGGTGAATGGTGAATGATCAAAATTTACCGATTGACCATACACCATTCACCAATCATATTTATTACCGGATTTTAATAACCGGCATTTTGTGAATACAAACCCGGCCTTGCATCCAGCTCCGCCTGCGGTATTGGATAAATGATATAATTTTTTTGAAAAGGCTGCATCTGGTGTACCACATCTTCCGCGGCGATCCAGGCCGGCATCACTGTTTCTATCATTCCGCTTCTAACCAAATCGTGCCAGCGGCTTCCCTCCGCTGCGAATTCCTTTCTTCTTTCGGCAAGCAACTGTGGTAATGTAATACCGGTAGCAGCGCCGGCAATACCTGCCCGGTTACGTACCTGGGTAACAATCGCATCCACATCTGCCTGCGAGCCAACAGTCGCACCATTGAGAATACATTCCGCTTTCAACATTAATATGTCAGTATATCTTGTTATAATAAAATTGATTGGCCAGTCCACACGATTTGTGGGAACCTTTGTGAGGTCAACATATTTTTTAAAGAATGAGCGGGTTTCCGTAACCCCTGCATTTGTAAAACCAGATTGAATAGAAAAGGCCTTTCTGATGTCTCCTGTTTCGTAAGCATTTAACAAATCTACTGATACCGGACGTATAGTTAATCCGCCCTGCACCGTTTTCCCCTGTGATAGAAACCAGGAATCCGGTACCAACACCCATGGAAATGTACCACCTACCACAGGGCTTAAACCCGTTGCATATTGTATATCAAAAACAACCTCTGCATTGTTCTCATTGGTAAAGGAAAAGATGTTGGTGTAGCTGGCAAGGAAAGAATACTTATTGCTTGCTATAATCTCGTTTAACAGCGTAGCTGCCTGTGCCCATTCATTTACACCAAGCCCGGGACCTTCAATACTGTAGGTGGCCCCTGACCTTGTCATGTGAACCAATGCCTCAATAGCTTTTGCAGCATATTTGGTAGCCCTTCCTTTATCCGCTGCGGTATAAACAACCGGTAAATTAGTACCTGCGAATTGAAGGTCAGCGATGATTAGCGCATACACGTCGGCGACATTCGACCTGGGAAGGCTTAATGCTTCGGATGCGGTGAGGGGATGATCGGCCAATGGCACTTTTCCAAACCATCTCACCAGGTCGAAATAATAAAATGCCCTTAAAAATTTTGCTTCCGCCTCCAGTCTTAATTTAAGGGGTGCGCTTGTTATTACCGTACCGTTTTTTTGTAATTGATCCAGCAACACATTTGCCCTGGAAATTCCATTAAAGTCAGCATTCCAAGCTTCGGATACATATACATTGGCGGCAATTGTCTTATTAAAACTATTAATACCTTCCCAGTCGCGGACACCTCCATCAGATACAGCATATAAATTATCCGACCTTGTTTCTGACAGGTTTAATTGCCTGTCGGGATAGCCCTTTAAATCATTATACACTGCATTGGATGCCTGAATAAAGTCATTAGCCTGCGTATAAAATGTGGCAGTCGTGGCTGCAGAAAGCGGAACCTGATCCAATTGTTTTTCACAGGAAACAAAAAGTGAAACTGTGCTGAAAATAAAAAATATTTTTTTCATGATACAATAATTAGAGATTGTTTAGAAGGTGAAGTTTAGGCCAAAGATTAAAGACTTTGGTAAAGGAAGC
>JAVHOI010000333.1:0-1772 GCA_036169975.1 Ferruginibacter sp.
CATCATTGTAGCGGGGCGCTCCACTTATCAGCCACCATCGTAGCTGGCCCCTTTTATTTTTTACCGCTATTTCATAAGCATCCAGCGATCCCCTTTTTCGTGCTTCATTCTTACTTTCTATCAGTTCTATATTTTCTTCCTTTACATAAATACGCGATGCTTTTTTTCCCATTAATTCATCATAATCGTATCCACTCATATCACAAAAACTCTGGTTGGTAAATATTACATTCTCCTCCGTATCAACTTCCAGCAAACCCAGGTTCATATTGGCGATAATACTCCGGTACTTCTGCTCTTCCCTTTTCAATAATTCTTCCGCCTGTTTGCGCTCGGTGATATCCGTATGCGTACCAATAATTTTTAATGGCTTACCCTCTTTTGTCAATTCTATTACCACCCCTCTGTCCATTACCCAGCGGACAGATCCGTCTTTGTGTAGTATGCGGTATTCCAGTATATGATGGTCAATTTCACCATTAATGTACCTGGCATCATTTTGTTGCAACAAGACCCTGTCTTCATGATATGTTCTGCTCCACCATAAATCCGCATTATCCGCAAACTCATCAAATTCGTAACCCAGCAGGTGACTGCTTGTATTTGAAAAATAGGTTTTACCCGTACTGAAATCATGCTCCCAAACATTGTCTCCAATTCTTTCAAAGGCTTTCCTGAAGCGTGATTCGGATTCTTTCAATTTTTCCTGAACTTCCCTTTCTTTGGTAATATCTTCTTCCAGCGCAAAGAACCCGGTTAGCTCACCTTTATTATTTCGAATGGCCTGCCCCATTATCCTCAACCAATACTTATCGCCGCTTTTGGTATAATTCAGAATTTCACAGTTAAATGGATTGCCATTTGAAACCTGCTTTTTTAAATATGCTATTGTTTCCGGGTTGGTATCAGGCCCCTGCATCATCTCCGGCTTTTTCCCCTTCACTTCTTCCAAAGTATAACCGGTAATTTTTACAAAACTTTTATTTACCCAATTTATACATCCCCCTGCATCTGATATGATTACCGCATTAATGTTATCTTCCGCAATGAGTGACAGCACCCTTAACTGTTCTTCCTTTTCTTTTTCAATGGTAATATCTTCAAGCATCGCGAAATATTGCTTCACCTTTCCCTGCTCATCTAAAACGGACTGGCCTTTTAATCTTGCCCAAAAACAGCTACCATCCTTTCGGTAACTAATCACTTCAATATTGAAACCTTTGCCTGCGTAAAATGCATTCAGCATTATTTTAATTGTATCCAAATCGCTTAAAGGCCCCATGCAAAGTTCTACGGCCTTTCCGCCAATTACCTCCTCCATCGGGTAGCCGGTTAGTTTAATAAAGCCTTCGTTGGCCCAGGTAATTACACCAAAAGCATCGCTAAAGGCGATACCATTTTCATTGGCACTCGCTACCAATGAAAGCCGCTTTAATTCAATTTCCTCTTTTATCCGGTCATTGATAACTGTTTTTTTTTGCACCCCCGTTTTAAGTTCTTCCGAAGAAAGCGCCTGGTTTTTTTCATAAAAATTATAAGAATTATTGATGGCATTAATAAAATTCTTCACCTGCACCTGGTTCAAACAATCTCTGTCCAGATATTGATTTATTTGTTTTTCAAGATGCTTGTTAATATTCATTCAGGTAATTTAAATTTCAAAAGGTTTAAGGTTTAGGGTTTAAGGTTAAGGGTTTTTCAACTCATGTAGATTTTAGAAATGGAACCAATATGGTGCTTATTTTCATTGAACATTTTATTAAAGCTTCGTG
>JAVHOI010000333.1:1872-9099 GCA_036169975.1 Ferruginibacter sp.
CTTCCGTCTTGCATCTTCTCACTTAAGCAACGATTTCTTTTTGCTGAATCATTTTATAGATAGTTGATTTCCCTATATCTAATTTATCAGCCACCGCAATTACATCATCATCATATTTTTTCAAATAATATTTTATGATGTCGCAGGTGTATTGCCTCAATGTTTTTTCTTCATTGATAAATGACTCCCCGTTTTTTGCTGATGTATAGGAAATATCTTCCGCTGCTATTTCCTGTCCGTTACTCATCACAACCGCAAGTTCAATCATCGCCTTTAGCTCCCTTACATTGCCCGGATAGTAATAACGCATAAGTTTTAATTTCGCATCGTAGGCTATTGAAACAGCGCCGAGTTTATTATCTCTGGTAAACTCACCGGCGAAATACTTCGCTAAAATAAGAATGTCGTTTCCCCTTTCGCGTAAGGGCGGCAATTCAATTGGCAGTCCAATAATTCGGTAATACAAATCTTCCCTAAAGTTCCCTTTACTCACTTCTTCCGCCAGGTTTTTATGCGTGGCGATAATGAGCCTCACTTCCAATTTCACCTTTTCGTTTCCCCCTACCCGTATGATTTCCCTTTCCTGCAATACACGAAGTATTTTACTTTGCAAACTGAGTTCAAGTTCGGCAATCTCGTCCAAAAAAATGGTACCTCCATTGGCCTCCTCAAACTTGCCCGCCTTTCTTGCAATTGCCCCTGTAAATGCACCTTTCTCGTACCCAAACAATTCACTTTCTATCAATTCTTTTGGAATAGCCGCCATGTTTACCGCCACAAAGGGTTTTCGCTTCCTTTCACTATTATAATGAATGGCTTTGGCAACCACTTCCTTGCCGGTACCGGTTTCGCCGCTGATAGAAACATTGATATTCGTTTTGGTAGCTTTCTCCATCAGCGTAAATATTTTATTCAATGCGGGGCTTTGCCCTTTAATGCTTTTATCGAATGAAAATTTTTGTCCAAGTTCTTCCCGCAGGCTTGCCACTTCATTTTTAAGTGTGCGGGTTTCTTTAACCTTTATAACAGCATTCCATAAAATATCTTTTGTGTTTTCATCTTTAACAATGTAATCCGTTACACCCATCTTCAGTAATTTTACAGCCACGGCTATTTCCTCCTGCCCGCTGATTACAATTACCGGAATCTGGTCATTCAACTGTTTTATTTTTTGGAATAAAACATCACCTGTATAATCGGGTAAAGAAAAGTCGATGGTAACAAGATCAGGTAGTTTATGCATATTAGCCAAACAATCTTTGCCGGTAGTAAACCGGGTAATTAAATAATCCGGATTAAGCGAAAGGTGGTACTCAAGAATTTCGCCATACCAGGGATCGTCTTCAACGATGAATATTTTATAGGATTCCATATAATATCGGAGATTGTAGGTTAGGGGTTACAAACTGTGTGTAAACAAAACGATTGTACAAAAAAAAAATTGTCCGTTTTTAGGATAAATTTCTACTTTCTGGAATGACGGTAATGCCTGGAAAGCTCCCTGCGGTATTAGTTCCATAGCAGGGATGGCATTACATAGATGACATCTTTTTTAAAGATGTTTTCTATTACAAATAAGCAGGGATTTTTACCGGATGCACAAATTAAAAGTAATAAAAAGTTCATTCCAACAGGCAAGGCAGTATCGTTTTTTTTCACCTTGTGGTTTTCGTTTTAACCATTACCGTAATAATATTGTTACTGTTCGGTATGCCTTCAACCTGCATCGCTATTAATTAGCAGCCATGACCTCCTCCAATTTCGATTTGGCGGCCGGCCAGCCTGCAATTATATTATTGGCCAGTACTGCCATTTCCGGATGAAATACACCATCCGTAAATGCCTGATCAATTATTCTGCTCCAGCCTTCTACCTGTGGCATCCCGGCTATGGCGGATAATGATACCAATGAATGAGCATTTTTTCTTACGCCTGCCGCATCCCTTTCCTCCCACGATGCCTTCAATCCGAATATCATATTGTCAACATCCGCGACGCTTCCCGTTAAAAGCATTTGCTGAAATGGTTTGTCGCCACCAGTTAATGAATAGAGGTAGGTGAGATCAATTGTTATAGGACTATCGTTCATGGTTTTACTTTTTTGATTAAGTAAATTTTTTAATTACGCTAATTGTTTTAACCCGTTTTCGGATGTCAGTTCCGTTTTGCTATTTTCTACTTTTTTAATCGAATCAATGATCGTATTAAATAAATCATCAGGTTTGAATGGCTTGGCTACATAACCATTCATTCCGGCATTATAACAATTCTGCATTTCGCCATGCAGCGAATGTGCCGTCATTGCAATGATAGGGATCCTGCTCAGTTCGCCCGGCAGTTGACGAATAGCCATTGAAGCATCAATGCCATTCATCACCGGCATTTGAATATCCATCAGTACCACATCAAAATATTGTTTTTGTAAAGCTTCTACAGCCAGTTCGCCATTAACGACATGCACCAATGTAAATCCTTTCCTGGTTAATACCCTTGTAGCCAACATGGCATTGATCATATTATCCTCGGCCAGTAAAATATGGATCGGATTACTGGTGTTGATAGATAATATGCTATTGCCGTCAATGGTTTTTATCTCGGCTAAATTTTGTGTTTCAACATACTTTTTAAAGGGAAGTATAAAATAAAAAGTGGTGCCTTTTCCCGGTTCACTTTCCATGGTAAGGTTGCCTCCGTACAGGTCTATAATGCTCTTGGTAATATTTAAACCGAGGCCTGTGCCGCCGTACAACCTTTGAGTATCCGTATTGGCCTGGGTAAACCGCTCAAAAATATCAGCCTGTTTATCTTCCGGCACCCCAATGCCGGTATCTTTTATGGAGAAAGCGATATAGTCTTTTAATTTATCAGATCCTTTTACCAATTTACAATTAATATCAATGGTTCCACTATCGGTAAACTTTACGGCATTACCCAATAAGTTAAACATTACCTGGGTTAACCGCAATTGGTCTCCCATCACCTTTTCGGGCAGTTTATCATCAAAATCAGTAACCACTTTTATCCCTTTGGTTTTTGCCCTTGGTTCCAGAATTTTTACCACATCATTAATCACTTTACTGATATTAACAGGCACACTTTCCAATTCCAGGTTGCGTGATTCAATTTTAGACAGATCAAGAATATTGTTTATAAGCCCCAGCAGATTAGCGGAGGCTGTTTTTACAATATCCACAAATTCGGCCTGCTCCAAATTCAATGTCGTATCTGCCAGCAAATCAGTAAAGCCAATTACCGCATTTAGCGGGGTTCTAATTTCGTGACTCATGTTGGAAATAAACTGTTCTTTTACTTTTAAAGATCTTTCTACCATTTCATTTGCGGCAATCAGATCAGTTTCTACCTGGTATCTTCCAGTAATATCCATACCAAAACCCAGAATATATTTTTTTCCATTCTTCTCTTTAAAACATTTATTGATGATACTAAACCAGGAAACAATATCGGTTCCCGGATTTTTAAGGTTTCCCTCCAGCCGGATCACTTCGCCATCTTCCATTTCAAAAAGATTGTCCATATCACCTAAGAAAATATCATCCTCTCCATAGGATAAACTATTGGCAAATGGTGTTTCCTTTTCATTGTATGGATAATACTTCGCGAATGTTTTATTGGCCAGCACTATTTGCCGTTGCTCATTCATCATGAATATTACATTGGGGCTGTTATCAATAATTTGCCGGATAAACTGTTGTTGTTTTTCGATTTCATTTTGGGCCTTTACTGATTCGGTAATATCAATGGCGCTTGCAATTACATAAGCCTTGCTGCCATTATTGGCATACACCGTATTTTGATAAAGCCATACCCGCTTTGATCCTGATTTGGTAAAAATCTGTAGAGTGCCGCTGGCCGTTTCATTATGATTAATGGTATGAAGGTATTCATCAAATTCAGTCTGGTATTCGGGCGAAACGATTAATTTTAAATTTAAGCCAATGATCTCTTCTTTACAAAAGCCGCTCATTTTTTCGGCTGCGGTATTAATATCCAACAACACCCCGCTCATATCATGCAAACAAATAATCGTTTGGGTATTATTGAGTACCACCGCCTTTTCTTCTTCACTTTTCTTTAAAGCCAGTGCAGACAATTTTGCTGCGGTAATATCCTGCACGGTACCGAAAGAACCCATATATTCACCCGATTCATTAAGCACAGGATTATTATTTGAAATCATGTAATGCACCTGGCCATTTATCAGGTAGCGATATTCAACCTCCGCATTTTGCCGGGTAAAACTGGCCAGGGCCAACTTTTCTTTTACGCATGCCAAATCATCCGAATCAATATTTTTAAAAATATCTTCCGTAGAAATATCACCATCTAATGGCAGGTTGTATAATTGCCTTAATTCTTTAGAGGCGGTAAATATGCCTTTGGCATCCAACTCCCACGACCCAAGCCTGGCAATCTGCATTGCCTGCTGCAATTTATTTTTATTGGAAAGCAATTGAATTTCCAATTCCTTTCTTTCGGTTATGTCCTGTTGTATCGCCAGAAACTGGTAGGGCTTGCCGTCAGCGTCCAATAAAGGTACAATGGTCGTATCCGCCCAAAATGTTTTGCCATTCCTGTTCCGGTTCACCAATTCACCCTTCCAGGTATTTCCCGCAAGTAAAGTATCCCAGATTGGTTTTACAATTCGCTTATCTCTCATACTTATATTGATGGAGCGATAATCATTGCCTAATAATTCTTCTTTCGTCAATTCATTTATTTCGCAAAATTTACTATTTACATGAATTATTTTCCCTTCATTATTAAATATGATTACAATGGCTGACTGATCCAGCGCAAATTTATAATCGGCTACTTCCTTGTATAATGTTTCTATGGCAATTTCCTTTTGCTTACGATTGTTTATATCTTTTTGAATGGCGATAAAATTTATTATTTCGCCAGCTTGGTTACAAATAGGTTTAATACTAATGGATAGCCAGATGGTGTCTCCATTTTTATGATAGGTTAACAATTCTTCCACCACGGCCTCATTCCTGCCCAATTTTTCAATCATACGATTTACCACCAATTTATCAGTAAGCGGGCCATGTAAAACACTGTTGATTTTCATCCCTATTATTTCATCCAGGCGGTAGCCTGTAGTATTGGTGAAGCCTTCATTTATCCATTGTACCCGGCCCTGTCCATCCGAAATTACGATCCCTTCATTTACCTGGGCTACTACACTGGCAAATAATTTTAGCTGATGGTCTCCGGTTGAATTTAATTTTTGCTCCTGCTGTATGCTTTGTTTTATTTGCTGATTATTTAAGATTAATTTTTCTCTTCCAATATCAATAAGACAAAAAAGTAAACTAAAGAAAAGGGGAGAAAATACTATGATGACGAAATCAGGAGAATGCCGGAACAGGTGAACCCAGGAGCCATGAAAGCCATTATTATAATTTAACAGCGCGGCAATGACTATTAAAACAAGCCCGGGGAAAAATACAACAGCCGCAAACTTAATTACTCTAAGATATTGGTAGTTTTTCATGGTAACAGGATAAATTAAATAAAATTTATTTTTTGTTTCCGGTAATCCGGGGCGAGACAATATCAAATAAACTAACGCTTTTCCTGTGAATAAATTGTATTGGAAACAATTAAATACCGGCTCAAAACATTGTGCCGGGCATATCCATAAAAGGAAAGGAAGGGGAAACTTAAAACATATTATTCTTCGCCGGATCCGGAATAATTTTAATTCGCTTAATCTATTAACAAGCAATAATAGCCCTTCAAAAGGATGCATTTCAAAATAAGTGTTGGCGATATATGGCAATCCGTTTTAATACCGAAAATTTAATGCGGCGGGTAATATTTCAATGGATAGTTTTGGCGCTTCAAAATATTCGCCATCAAGGTGGTATTGTATTGGCCCATTACTTTCAATTAAAATTTTATCAGTAAGCGAATGCTGAATGCAGCGCAAATTAAGATGGTTTCCCTTTTCAATAACAGGTAAATAAAATAAGCGCTGAAAAAGATTAAGGGCATCTGAAATAATAACATCAAGCAAACCATCATCCGCCTTTGCCTGCGGGGCTACATAAAATCCTCCTCCGGCACGCCGCCCATTGCTTATATCTACAAACAATTTTTTGCCTGATAAATTAAATTTAACTGATTTAATGGAATAGTACATTGAACGGTAAGTAACTATTTTTTGCAGAATACAAATCAGAAAGGAAGTTTTACCGGGATGCTTTTTCTTACCTGTTAAGGCTTTGGCCACGGCTCCTTCAAAACCAATTCCAACACCATTTATAAAAAACCGTTCATTACATTTACCCATATCAATTGGTTTTGGATCTTCATTTAAGGCTGATCGCAATTGTTCATCAAATGTTTTATTACCAAAGAGCAGCCAGTGAAAATCGTTACCTGTACCCCCTTTTAAAATAACCAGGGGCAATTTGATACCGGGATAAAGATTGATGAAATAATTTAAAGTACCATCTCCGCCTACGATGAAAATATCAGTAAATCCGATAAAATCATTTGGCCAAACCTGATTAAAAACAGTGTGGGTAATATTTTTAATTAATAATTCACCGCTGATTTTATCCGATAATAATACCGCATTCCCGGCGCCGGCGAGTGCGTTGCATACGATGGCTATGTTTTTTTTATAGGTTACCTGCATAAACTGAATCCGTAAAAAGCGAAACAATAAATCTAATTCAATTTTTGCTGAATATTCAATACGATTTTTTTACCGTGCAATACATTTTATCCAATAGAAATAAATAATCAGGCGATTTTTCACAAAATAAAAACAGGGCATCCAAATGATGGCCCTGTTTTATTTTAATAATAAATCAACAATTTTAAAAAGTCATCAGGTAATTTTTTTTATAAATTCGTTACGAATTCCTTCGCTTTGGTTATTCCCTCCTTTCGCCAGGTTTCTTTTCCCTGTTTGTAAATAATGAAGGTAGGAAACGCATCTACTTTTAATTGTTTACAAATGTCTGTTTGCCGGCCACCATCAATTTTTACAAGGGTAAACCTGTTACCATTTGATGTAGCCAACGAATCAACAACAGGTGTTATCACTTTGCAAGGTGGGCACCATACAGCACTAAAATCTACCAGCACTGTTTTGTATGTTGGGATATTAGCCATGTATTCGGCTAAGGTTATTTGCTTTATCGTTTCCGCCTGTTCCAATGGTTTATCAGCACTTTTCCAGGCAATAAT
>JAVHOI010000334.1:0-7444 GCA_036169975.1 Ferruginibacter sp.
CTGGACGCATCGCTTGTGCCACTGCTTAGCGCAAAGTAATGAATTACGCCCGGCCAGCATACATCCGGAATCCCCTCTTTAGCCTTGTGCCACCATTGGGTAAATAATTTATTGTAATCGAACGTGGGAACCAATTGCTGAAATTTTTTACCAGGGTGACGGCTCATTAAAATTTCATCGAACTTATACAATTGGCCAAATTGTGTAAACCTTGCTTTTCGCAACAATTTTTTCAGCACATTTATTTGCTGCCGCCTCGGATCGCTGACTGGTAGGTTTAATGCCCTTGCGATACTTTTGGGGAGTTTCAAATCAAAAATTGGCATGCAATGGTTTATAGGTTTGGAACAAATTTAATCTTTAAGCTTGTTTTGTGGTTAAATAATTTAAAAAGACTACATCCGGTTTTTCTTTTTTGCAGTCTTTATTTATTGCTAAGAACAAATAAATATAGTGCAAAAAAACAGAACTATATCTTTACTTTTGATGTATGCAAAACAAATCGTTACTCAGGGTTGCCAACATAATAAAGCCTCAATGTATTTAAAGTTCCATTGCCAGGCTCGGTAATCCTTCGGAACTTTTGCAGCAACAAATTAGTATGCACTCCTGAAGACAATAAGGCAGCCCTTTTCCTGGTTAATTCACATTTTAATTATATTATTTAAATCAGAAATTATTAGCAACCAGTCCAAGAATGCGGCAATTAATCGGCTTGCTGGTTTTTAATCTGGTAGAAAATAAAATCAGGCAAAGCTATTAACCATATTTTAAAACATTTCCGTACAAATGTTCCGGACTTTCAAAATAAAAACATTGATCATAATTAAAACAAGTACCTTATCCAAAAATGCTTACTTATGTCAACACAAACTGGAACAGGATTCAGTAATAAAACGGATTCCTTTCTTGCCGGAAAGGAATCATCGTCTAATGCGATTGCCCAAATCGCCTCCGCACCCATCAGCCAGGTAATTATTTTTTGCAGCGGAAGGCACGACCCTCACCAGTTTTTAGCTGGAGTAAGATACAATACCGGTGAAGCGCCCCTGATTGGTGGCGCTGCTATGGGCATTTTTACAAATAAGGAAATCAGCTACGAAGGTTACGAAGCAAGCGTTACGGTTTTTTCATCCACCACCATTCAATTTCAGCTATTTGCCCAATCTGGTTTGGATAAAGATGAATATGCCGCGGGGGCGGCAATAGGAGAACAGATCAATAAATCCGGAACAGGAAAGGACAAAGGGCTGCTGGTTTTTTACGACACAATTAAACAGGTAAACCCACCCATGTTGAATTTTGCCACCCCCTTATTTGCTGCCATTGAAGAACGCATTGATCCTTCTATTTGCTGTGCGGGAGCGGGTATTGTGGGAGATTTAAAATTAACGGCCAGCTTCCAGTTTTTTAATAGTGAGGTGGTACGGCAACATGTGCTGGCGTTGCTAATCAGTGGTGATTGCAGAATGTATAACACCATCATGCATGGCTGCAAACCCGGCAGTAGTTATAAAACAATTACCCGTGCCGAAGGCCCCGTGGTGTATGAAATTGATAACCGGCCAGCCATTGATGTCATTGATGAAATGTTTGGAACGGATCATAAGATACCCTGGAACGAATTCCCCTTTTTTGTAACACTTGGCCTCAACAGGGGAGACAAATACGGCGAGTTTAATGAGGCGGATTATGCCAACCGTTTATGCCTGGCTATTGACCCGGATCAAAAAGCTTTGGTGATGTTTGAGCCTGATCTGAAAGCAGGCGATGAAATACAATTGATGCACCGAAGTATCAATCTTGATTATATCCATACCGGAATTGATCTTTTAAAGAAAAAAGCGGGAAATAAAAAGCCCCTGTTTTATTTTTATATTAACTGTGGGGGCAGGGCAAAACCTTTTGCGGGTGGAGAGCTGGAAGATGTGGATGAAATACAAAAAATTATTGGGGAGGAGGTGCCGTTTATGGGATTTTATTCGGGTGTGGAAGTTGCGAAACTGGCTAATCATTTACAGGCGCTTGACTGGACCGGCGTTCTATGCCTGCTAACAGAAGAATAAAAATGAATAAGTATTCCATCAAAATACCTGATCTGGAAAAAGAACTTGCCTATTATAAAAAGCAGGTTGACCGGCTTTCGGGCAGTGTGCTGAGCAACCAATACGCCTATACGCAACTAAGTAATGTTTGCAGAAAATATATCAACGGCTTTCAAATCATAGCGGATATCCAGCGTTCATTTAGTTTTTATTCAAGCAGGGAAAAATTATATGAGCTTTTCCTGGATAGCATTTTATCACAAATGTTTTTAGACAGGGTAATCCTGCTTGAAGTTTTTCCGGGTAAAAAAGAACTTAAACCAATTTTGTGGAAGGGTTTTGAAAAGGACGAAAGTTTGCAACTAATTAATGCCAGCTTTACTGTTCCTGAAGAATTTTTTATACAGAAAAAATCCATTTTGGTAAATGACGAAGTGGCTTCCACGGAATATGAAAAACTGCTGCAAAGCAAATTATTGACCCCCCAGTTTATTCTCACGCCTTTAGTAAAAAATCAACAGGTTTGGGGGGCATTATTTGTTGGTATGCAGCGGGTGATTAACACCATCTCTTACATTCCGCTATCCTTTTCAAATATCAATATGTTTGAGTCGCTTGCCGGAATGATTTCCGCTATGACACAACAATTGGAACAACGTGAAGCAATGGAGAAAGAGCGCAACCGAATAGCACGGGATATGCACGATGATATAGGATCGGAACTTTCTAAAATTTCGGTTACCTGTGAACATTTAAAAAATCAGTTCCCGGTTCAGCCGGAAATCATTAAAGATTTGGAAATTATTAAAGATTCCACCGGATCAATCGTCAACAATATTGGAAATATTATCTGGGCATTGAACCCAATTAATAATACATTGGATGGCCTGCTGGGATACCTTCGGGAATATACGTTTGAATATCTTGAAATGCACCAGCTCAATGTTGAATTCCAACTTCCGGAAACCACCGGAAGCCTGGTTATTTCGCATGAAGCAAGAACACATATTTTCATGGTGGTAAAAGAAGCGCTTCATAATATTGTTAAGCATTCGGAAGCCACCAATGTAGCCATCAGCATTTCCATATCATCAAACAAATTAAATTGTTCTATTGGCGACAATGGCACAGGTATTACTACAAATACAAACAGCCGCTTTGGAAATGGCCTTCATAATATGCGACAACGCATTACTGAAACCGGTGGCACGCTAAGCATTCATTCTGAAATGGGGAAAGGCACAAGGCTTGAATTTGAAGTGCCATTTTAAGAAACCTTCAAAGTATTTTTAAACAAATATTTTCAACTCCTGAAAAAGTTGATGGCAGATTTTTTCTTTTTATATTTCCTTCAAAGTTACTTTTATAAATAAATGGCGATGGCTTAATAAGGGGATAGCTTTGTTAAAATGAGCATCAACCTAAACTTATAATCCCGGATAACTTATTTTTGCAAATCATGAGCTTAACTATACAAACAAAAAACCTGGTAAAAATTTACGGCAGCCGTACCGTTGTCAATAAAGTTTCCTTTAATGTACAACAGGGTGAAATCGTTGGCCTGCTTGGGCCAAACGGCGCCGGTAAAACCACTTCCTTTTACCAGGTAGTGGGATTGGTAAAGCCGGATGAAGGTGAAGTATTTTTAGGTGAACTGAATATTACGAAGTTGCCGATGTATAAGCGGGCGCAAATGGGTATCGGATATCTTCCTCAGGAAGCCAGTGTTTTCAGAAAACTTAGTGTGGAAGATAATATTACGGCAGTGTTGGAAATGACAAAGCTCAGCAAGCCGGAACAGAAAGAAAAACTTGAAATATTGCTGGATGAATTCCGGCTGTCGCAGGTCCGAAAAAACCAGGGGGATACTTTAAGCGGGGGCGAAAGAAGAAGGACTGAAATCGCAAGGGCCCTTGCTGTAGATCCAAAATTCGTATTGCTGGATGAACCTTTTGCTGGCGTAGATCCGATAGCGGTGGAAGATATACAGGAAATAATAGCCAAACTGAAATATAAAAATATCGGCATTTTAATAACGGATCATAATGTAAACGAAACGCTTTCTATTTGCGACAGGGCTTACCTGCTGATTGATGGAAAAATATTCAAGCATGGAACCGCCGAAGAATTAGCTGCGGATGAACAGGTACGTCGCTTGTACCTTGGCCGCAATTTTGAATTGAAGCGGAAAGATTATTTGCACCTGGAGGCCGCGGCAAATACTATTTCGCTCTCCGCTTTGATCAGCAGGATGGAAAACGCTTTGTCGGGTCTGGAACATATTGAACGGGTAAAAAATGAAAGGATACGTTCCTTTGGTTCCGCAACAGGCAGTATTGAAAATGATGTTATTGAAGAAGATTTGCAGCTAAATGAATACCGGCAATTACTTGGTGAGCTGGAATCCTCTGTTTACAAATTTGCAACTGAAAATAAAAAATCCGGTTTGCTTAATAAGGTAAAAGATATTTATGGTGATAAAACCCTTGATACAAAAACGGCTTTGGATAAAATACTTTTTGAGTTGAAAGCAGCATCCACTATTTAAGAAGAGTGGTGTAACTAAAAATTTATTTTTTAGATTTCCGTTACCTTTTTTCTTTCCTGTTCAGGTATGGTTTTTTTGTATGCCGATATAAATCTTTTTAGGAAATACGGCAACAGTTTTATCGCTAAGGCATACATATTTTGGGATAAAATTAATTTTTCATCACGGCTTTATCCAATGCTTTAGCATTCAAAAGAATATAATAGCTCAGCATCTTTCATTACTATTGCGTATTTTGCCTTTTAGTAATGAAATTACTTTCTCCCACAATATCACGATTAGCCCGTATGCGTTTCTGGCGCATAGAAAACTGGAGCAGGCATCCGGTAGCCGTGCAGCGGGAAGTATTACAGGAACTGGCTACGGCAGCGCAATACACGGAATTCGGGAAAAAATATAATTTCTCAAAACTGTTTACGCTAAAAGAGTTTAAAAAAAGGGTACCCATTCATGAGTATGAGGATTTAAAGCCATACATACTGCGCATGATGAATGGCGAAGAAAATATTTTATGGAATACCCCTATTAACTGGTTTGCCAAAAGCAGTGGTACTACTTCCGATAAAAGCAAATTCATTCCTATCAGCGAAGAGAGCCTTCAGGATAATCACTTTAAGGCCTCCAAAGATGTATTGACTACTTACTATAACAATTTTCCGGGAAGTGATTTGCTGACAGGCAAAAGCCTCGTTATTGGCGGAAGCCATCAGTTGAATAAAATGAATGAGGAAATTCAGTATGGCGACCTAAGCGCCGTACTAATGCAAAATACTCCCTTTTGGGGCCAATGGCTGCGTACGCCCGAATTGAGCATCGCCTTGCTTGACGAATGGGAAAGTAAATTGGAACAACTGGCTAAAGTAACCGCTGAAGAAAATGTGACCTCCCTTGCTGGTGTACCTACCTGGACGCTTTTATTATTGAAAAAAATCTTAGCCATCAAAGGCAAAACCTCCATTAAAGAAGTATGGCCCAATCTTGAATTATACATCACTGGCGGTGTGTCATTTGTACCTTACCGGGAGCAATTCGATAAAATTTTTGGCGGCAAAATTAATTACCTTGAAATTTACAATGCAAGTGAAGGTTTCTTTGCCTGCCAGCAATGCCCGGATGATGATGGCATGTTGCTATTTACCGAACATGGTATTTTTTACGAGTTCATGCCAGTTGAAGAATATGGCAAAAATACTCCCCAAACGATGGGTTTAAATAAAGTGGAAATCGGAAAAAATTACGCATTGGTAATTAGTACTACCGGTGGGTTGTGGCGATATCTGGTTGGTGACACTATTCAGTTTACCTCACTTAATCCGTATAAAATAAAAGTTACAGGAAGGTTAAAGCATTACATGAATGCTTTTGGCGAAGAAGTAATTGTAGATAACAGCGACAATGCGATTGCCATAGCTTCTGAAAAAACGGGTTTGGTTGTAAATGATTATACTGCCGCCCCGGTTTACTTTAGCGAGCAAAGTAATGGCGCCCATGAGTGGCTGATAGAGTTTGAAAAGAAGCCGGATAATTTACAATTGTTTGTTATTGAATTGGACAATGCCTTAAAAAACTGTAACAGCGATTATGAAGCGAAGCGCCATAAGGATATTGCCTTGAGGTTGCCGCTCGTTCACGCATTGCCAAAAGGAACTTTTACGGAGTGGCTCCGCACCAGGGATAAACTGGGCGGCCAGCATAAGATACCCCGCCTGTGCAATGAAAGAACGATGCTGGAAGAAATCCTGAAATTGGTAAAGTAACATTTTGGCAAATGCCAATAATATTAATCCCGGAAAAAAAGTTGTATCCTTTAAAAAATCATTGCGTCATTTTCTGATCCACTATTTGCCTGGATTCATTTTTGAAACTAATTAATATTTTAAAACCATGAAATTACTTGCAGGAAAAACAGCGATTGTTACCGGTGCTGCCCGTGGTATCGGTGAGGCCATCGCTATAAAATTCGCGGAGCAGGGCGCCAGTGTAGCTTTTACTTACATAAGCGATGGCAGCGCTGAAAAAGGGAAAGCATTGGAAGAAAAATTAACCTCCCTGGGCGTAAAGGCGAAAGCCTATCAAAGTAACGCAGGCGATTACCCGGCCTGCGAGATTTTTGTAAATGATGTTTTAAAGGAGTTTGGGCGAATTGATATTTGCGTAAATAATGCAGGCATTTCAAAAGACAATTTATTGCTGAGAATGACGCCTGAACAATGGGATGATGTGATACAAACCAATTTAAAAAGCGTGTTTAATATGACGAAACAGGTAATACGCCCAATGATGAAAGCGAGGATGGGCAGCATTATCAATATGAGCAGCGTAATAGGCGAAATGGGTAATGCCGGACAATGCAGCTATGCTGCCAGCAAGGCGGGCGTAATTGGATTTACCAAAAGTATTGCCAAGGAATTGGGCAGCCGTAATATACGCTGCAATGCGATAGCGCCCGGCTTTATTGAAACTGATATGACAGGCTATTTAAAGGATGGCGAAGGTGCTGATAAATATAAGGCGGATATTCCATTGGGAAGATTTGGCACCACGGAAGATATCGCCAATGTTAGTTTATTTTTAGCAAGCGATATGAGTAGTTACGTTACAGGCCAGGTAATTAGCGCCTGCGGTGGATTGAATATTTAATTGATTGGTTTTAAATTTACCCTGACGCCATTAGTTGTTATAAAATTGCCAATAAATTTATGACCCGTCATAAGTTAAAAACAGGATTATATATTTGCGCACTTCATGAAAGCAAAAAAAATCATAACTGCTTTTTTAATACTCGTAATGGTATTGCAACTGCTTCCGGTAAAGCAGGCGGTCAGGTATTTCTTTATTGACAATTTTATGG
>JAVHOI010000334.1:7544-9093 GCA_036169975.1 Ferruginibacter sp.
CGGCAATTGTTGCCACAGCCATTGGAAAACTTCCCGCTTACGAAGCTTTTCTTTTAGCCGTAGTTATTAGTGGTATCATACAAATGGCGTTTGGTATTTTGAAAGGTGGTTTCCTGGGCGATTATATACCCAATAGTGTTATTAAAGGAATGCTGGCCGCAATAGGGTTTATATTAATATTAAAACAGTTTCCACATTTGGTTGGGTATGACAAAAATTTTTCCGGTGACCAGGCTTTTTTTCAGAAAGATGCGCAGAATACTTTTTCGGAAATATTATATGCTGTCAATTATATAACTCCCATAGCCATATTAATTGGAGTAATGGGTTTAGGGATACAAGTGCTTTGGGAAAAAGTCTCGGTAAAAAAAAGCAGATTTTTTCAATTAATTCCTGCGCCATTGGTGGTGGTTATTATGGGCATATTGGTTACCATTGCCTTTAATGACAGCAGCGCTTTCGCATTAAATAAAGATCACCTTGTCAATATTCCTGTTGCTTCTTCTTTTGGTGAATTCACTTCATTTTTTACCACCCCCAACTGGGCGTTTATAACCAATTCAGAAGTATGGATAACAGGTATTACAATTGCTTTGGTAGCAAGTTTGGAGTCGCTGCTGAGCATTGAAGCTGCCGATAAACTGGACCCTTACAAAAGGGTAACGGATAACAACCGGGAGTTAAAAGCGCAGGGGGCCGGCAATATTATTTCAGGATTAATAGGGGGCTTACCTTTAACGTCCGTAATAGTAAGGACTTCCGCCAACATTAATGCAGGTGCGAAATCAAAATTGTCAACCATCATGCATGGTGTTTTAATATTACTTTGTGTAGCTTTTATACCGGGGCTGCTCAATAAAATACCTTATGCGGCGCTGGCATCCATTTTAATTTATACAGGTTATAAGCTGGCTAAAGTATCCTTGTTTAAAGAATTTTATAGAAAAGGATGGGATCAGTTTGTACCATTTATTGTAACCATCCTCGCCATTTTATTTACCGATTTGCTTAAAGGTATTGTTGTAGGTTTGGTAGTGGGTTTATATTTCGTGATGAGAAGTAATTACAAATCGGCGGTATTTATTGTGAATGACCATAATAAATATTTATTCAGGCTTAGAAAAGATGTTTCATTTTTAAATAAACCGGGTGTGAAACGAAAATTGGAAGCGGTTCCGGAAAATGCTTTTGTATTAATTGACATTACCCGTGCCGACTTTATTGATAAGGATATTATAGATACCATCAACGAGTTTTATGCGCATGCTCATTTAAAAAATATCAGGGTGGAGATAAAAAAGAGTAGTTACAAACCTTTGCATGATTTAATACAAAAAAAGGAATATAGCTTCGATGACATGGCTCATTAATTCTAATTAAAAAATCATAAAAAACTTTAAAAAATGCAATCATACGAAAAATTATTACTCGAAAATAAGGCCTGGGCCAGGGAACGGATTGAAGAGGATCCCGATTTTTTTAACCGGTTATCGGCTATACAAACGCCTGAATTTTTGTGGATCGGCTGCAGCGATAGCCGTGTGCCGGC
>JAVHOI010000335.1:0-9086 GCA_036169975.1 Ferruginibacter sp.
AAAATACATTAACAAATTCAGCCTATATGCACTTCCTGTTTATTTCATCTCAATACTTAAATATTCTTCCCTAAAAAAAAGACTAACAACGATAATTTTTTTCTTGAAAACTATTTTTAATAACTCAACTTCAACAAATTAAAACAAAGGGCGCAAAAATAGACCTGCCATTATTACCTTATTCAAATCAATTGTTTCCTCCTTTTTACAAAACTAATTTTAAGCCACTAAAGCCTTAGCCAATTAATTATTAACAACTCTTGTATCCGGAAGCCTAAAAAAAACTTTAAAATGACATTCAATTACCTATTGGATATTCAAAATTTAACAATATTTAATTTATACGAACTTTAAGTTTATCTAATTATTATATATACTTTGTAATGAGCACTTTAATACACAATTTATAATTATTAAATAATTATAAATTTGATAGTGCATTTATTATAAATTTTCTGTTAGATTTGATTTTATTATTACTTTTATTATTTAATAAATATTTATAAATAATTATAAAACAATTAATTATTTACGTTTTATAATTCTAATTTATTTAGATTTAAATCTTTATTGATTTAATAGCAGAGTATTACTCAATGCTAATAATTATAGTAGCTAAATTCTATGATTATTTATTCAAAATTGAGGATATCAGCATACCTTGTTCCAAAATTTAAACATTACCTATTCAAATGCGGAAATCTAATCACCCTACCCTTTCTAATTCAATAATACTGACAATATTGCTGATTTCATGTAGTACACCAAAAGAACTGGAATACCGGGATTTCAAAAATTTCACCATTGATAAATTGGGATTTTCTGCTACCACTATAAAAATGGATCTGGTTTATTATAACCCTAACAATTTTGGCCTTCAGTTAAAAACTACAGAACTGGATATTTTCCTTGATAATAATTATCTCGGTCACAGCATCCAGGAACAATTTGTTTCTATTCCCAGGAGGGAAGAATTTGCCATTCCTGTGAAAATTGATGTGGATATGAAGAACATGTTGAAAAACGGGTTTGCCACACTTTTAAGAAATGAAGTGATGGTAAAAGTGACGGGGACGGTAACAGTTGGAAAAGCCAACATTTTTAAAAATTTTCCGGTAAATTATGAAGGCAGGCAACAGTTTACGATATTCTGATATATAAAAAAACCGCCATTATAGGCGGTATCCTTTTTATCTAACTGGTTTTTTTATTCTGGTTCTTTTGAATTGGTGTTGATGGTGCCTGATGATTTTTTTACACCATTTTGGTCATTTATCCAAAGCGGCTTCATATCCCATTGTGAGTTTTAATTTCCTTCATAATTTTACTATTTTACCTGTAGTCATCAAATTACGTCCCAATTAGCAGGATCCTTCCGCCAATTTAACAAAGTGCTTAGCTGATAAGATGTAACCATCCCATTTTCTTTAGCCAAATCAATCAAAATATTATAATTGGTTAATGAAATATACCTGACACCGGCTTCTGAAAAAGCCTTATCCGCAACATCAAAACCATAAGTAAAAATAGACACTATCCCTATTACATCCAGGCCTTCCTTTCTTAACACTTCTACTACTTCAAGGCTACTTTTGCCAGTGGAAATAAGGTCTTCTATTACCACTACTTTCCTGCCTTTTTCATAAAAACCTTCAATCTGATTGCCCAAACCATGTCCTTTTGGTTTTGGCCGAACATATATATAGGGTAATTTTAACTGATCCGCCACCATTGCCCCCCAGGCAATACCAGCCGTGGCAACACCAGCGAGCATATCTGCCTGCGGAAATTGTTCAAATACTACATTGCACATTTCGCTTTTAATAAAATCTCTTATAAAGGGAAATGATAAGGCTTTTCGGTTGTCACAATAAATGGGGCTCTTCCAACCGCTTGCCCAGGTAAATGGTTGTTGCGGACTTAATTTAATTGCATTAATTTGTAATAATTTTTCAGCAATGGCTTTTTTATTTGTCATGCTGCAAATTAATAAAAAGCCATTAGCTTTTTCTTTTAGACTGAAGTTTATACATCATAAATTGTTGTTTCTGCTAAAAGTATTTTTCAAAAAAAACATTAATAAGCATTATGCATATAAAAATTTACTTCAACGATAAGCCGATTTATCTCTGTGATGACATTGATAAAGAGCTTAATGAAATATTGCATCATCCGGAAGCTGTATTTATTGATGAAATATCAGGGCCGGCCATTAAATCATTATTACATGAAATAATGAAGGATGAGTTTCACGCAGGTGTATTATGGCATAGCGACCTTGATAAACTTAAGAAAGCGTTCTTTAAATATTTTCAATTAATAGAAGCAGCAGGAGGCATTGTACAAAACGACAAAAAGGAAATTCTTTTTATTTACCGGCTCGGCAAATGGGATTTACCAAAGGGGAAAGTAGAGAAGGGTGAAGTATTTGAACAATGTGCTATCAGGGAAGTAGAAGAAGAAACCGGGGTAACCGGTTTGAAATTAAAAAAAAAGATTGGCGAAACTTACCATACCTATAATGCTTTCGGAAAACATTTTTTGAAAATTTCTCACTGGTATAATATGACCTGCTCCAAAACGCAAAATCTTGTTCCCCAAACGGAAGAAAATATAACAGCAATAAAATGGATAAAAGCGAAAGACATTAATGAGCCACTGGCAAATACTTATCCTTCCATAAAAGATATTCTGGTTAAATTTTTTGATACTCTCTGAATGAATCAGAATGCCTTGTTTAAAATAGCTACGGTAAGGCGGCATATACAAATGAGTTTTTCCATATCATCATATATTTTTACATCCCAAACGTGCGTATTGGCGCCAAGATGAAGCGGCGTAGCAATACCTGTAACATATCCCTGCCTTGCGCTACGGATATGATTGGCATTTATTTCCAGCCCTACGCAACTAAATTTACCGGAATCAATCACTAAATAGGAAGCCACACTTCCGGCTGTTTCGGCCAATGCGCAACTTGCTCCACCATGCAAAAGGCCATATTGCTGTTTGGTCCGGTGATCAACTGGCATCTTTATTTTTAAATAATTATCCCCAATTTCCGTCCATTCCATCCCAAGGTATTCGGCCATGGTTTCTCCGGCAAAAGGGGCAAGATCCGCTAACTTGATTGATTTTTTGAACCAGATTGACATAACGGGTTTATTTTATTTTTTATTATTAAATATGGAATCATTAACTACCTGGGGCAAGAATTGTGATACATCTCCTCCATTTTTTAATACATCACGCACTAATGTAGAAGCAACTGAAGTATATTGTGGCAGACACGTAAGGAAAACTGTTTCTATATGCCCATCAATACTGCGGTTCATATCGGCAATCGCTTTTTCGTATTCAAAGTCATTTACATACCTGATTCCACGCAATATAAAATCAGCTCCTACGCTTTTGCAACAGTTCACCGTCAATCCATCGTAAACAACCGCAGTTACTTTTGGTTCATCTTTATAAATTCCCAGTAACCAATTCAACCTTTGCTCCTCACTAAACATCGCCACTTTATTTACATTGCGGCCAATACCGATTACCAATTTATCAAATAAAGGCATTGCCCTGTTTATAATATCAATATGTCCCATCGTAACGGGATCAAATGTACCGGGAAATAAACAAATTCGTTGCATATTAATAAGCTGTATTAAGTAAATTGGATGGCTGCTATGAAATGACCCTATTCAGATTATAATGAAAATACATTATTCCTTTTTCTTCCCATTGCCTGCTAAATCGTCTTGATTAATCTGTATTATTTCCCGCTAATAAATATAATACCGCCATTCTTACTGCTACACCGTTTTCTACCTGTTGCAATATAATAGATTGATTGCCGTCTGCCACATCACTATCAATTTCCACCCCTCTGTTTATTGGGCCGGGGTGCATAATAACGATTTCTTTATTCAAACCATCCAATAATTTTTTACTGACCCCATAAGCAAGGTTATATTCCCTGAGTGAAGAAAAGAGTACCTGGTTTTGCCGTTCCAATTGAATACGCAACACATTTGCCACATCGCACCATTCCAAAGCCTTCCTTAAATTGTACTCTACTTTCACCTGCAATGCTTCCTTTATATATTTTGGAATTAATGTTGGTGGCCCGGCTACCATTACCTCCGCACCCATTTTTTTTAATAAATAAATATTACTCAGCGCTACCCTTGAATGCATGATATCGCCGATTAGCACAATTTTTTTCCCTTCGAGGCTACCCAGTTTTTCGCTGATTGAAAAGGCATCCAGCAAAGCCTGGGTTGGATGTTCATTAATACCATCTCCCGCATTCACAATTGCCGCAGGTATATGATTGGCTAAAAAATGGGGCGCACCGCTTGCGCTATGCCTCATTACTACCATATCTACTTTCATGCTTAGGATATTATTAACCGTATCCAATAAGGTTTCCCCTTTTGATACGGAAGAAGCGGATGCCGTAAAATTGATAGTATCAGCGCTCAGGCGTTTTTCAGCAAGCTCAAAAGATATCCTGGTACGGGTACTGTTTTCGTAAAATAAATTAACGATGGTTATATCACGTAATGAAGGAACTTTTTTAACCGGCCGTTGTAAAACTTCTTTGAATTGCGAGGCAGTAGATAAGATCAGGGAAATGTCCCCGGGAGACAGATCTTTAATGCCCAATAAGTGTTTGGTAGATAGTTGCATTAAGGGGCAAAGCTAATAGATTTGTTTGAATTTTTTTTGCTAATACACAAATATTTGCGATTTAAATTGTATAAGTTTAAAAACCAGGTTGATATTTATTTTACGATCGCAAATAATTAAACTAATTAAATTAAACGGTGCAAAAAGCCGGGTGGATTTTTTTTACAGATTTAAAAACCGCTGTTTAGCCTGAGGAATAATGTAAACCACACGGGCATTTCAGGTTGCCCGGTCTGATTTAATTTTTCTAAAAGCAATTACCCGAAAATTAGAATTTCATTTCGCATTCAGCACATTATTTGTATTTACACATTTTCACATCTTTTGGGGATAATTGAAAGTTTTTCCCAATTAAAATAAATCAGTCACCATTAACAGGTAATTTTGATTATCATTAAAAACGGCAAGTGTTTCTTTGATAAATAATTAAAAATTGAATTTATGAAAATAATAATTTTTGGCGCTACAGGAATGGTAGGAAAACAATTAGTAAAACAAGCTTTATACAATGGACATCAGGTAAAAGCTTATGGCCGGAATGTATTTACCACGTTTATGCCAAAAGATGACCTGCTGGAATTGGTGCAGGGCGCTTTGTTTGATGAAGATCAGGTTTACGAAGCTATCATTGGCTGCGATGCGGTAGTATCTTCATTAGGCGGCGATGCTTCCGGAGCGGATGTTACCCGGTCACTTGGAATGAAAAACATTGTGACACAAATGCAGAAAGCGAATATCAGCCGTATTATCGCGGTGGGTGGTATGGGATCACTGAATGCTGATAATGATACCCTGGTGATGAACAAACCCGGATTTCCCGCAAAGTTTTTACCTGTAAGTAAAGAACATTATAAAGCATATGAATATCTAAAAGCATCCAGTCTCAACTGGACAATTGTATGCCCTCCGGATATTATCAATGCAGAACCGACAGGTGAATATATTACATCTGCAGATTATCCGCCCACCACGGGTTCAAATCATATAAATGCGGGAGACCTTGCGTTGTTTATGTTGTATGAATTGAAAAAAAATGAATTTATACACCATAGGGTTGGCATTTCAAATTAATCAGCGTTACTATAATGATCATACCATTAAACCACCTCACCCATATCCATCTCCCGTGAAAGCAACCTATCCAATTCATCAATCAAACTTTCCTCCGGCCTGTAAGCAAATACGCCCTGCTCACTACCCATCCTGATGCCTCTTACAAATAAATAAATCACGCCGCCAAAATGGGTTTCATATTTAAAGCCAGGAAGCCTCAACTGGAGATATTTTTTTATGGCAAGGGTATATATCAAATATTGCAAATGGTAATTCGATTCCGCCATCGCCCCCCGGATACTTTCTTTTGAATAATCGGCCGGCCTGTCACCCAGGTAATTAGACTTCCAGTCGAGGATATAATATTTTCCGGCATGTTCAAAGAACATATCAATTTTCCCATTCATAATGCCTTCCGGTTCTTTCGAATACTTAAGCTGGATGGGCACTTCAGGAGTTGACAACCTGTTCACCATATCAGGGTTAAATGGAATGACATTGAAATCAAATTCCAGTTCGTTTAATTTTTTATCCTGTTGCAATTCATTTAAAGTAAAGGAGGTATCCGCTACATTGATCCTTGTTTCGGTTACCTGATGCAGCAGCTCCGATAACCGCATTACATATTCAGCCGGCGCATCCGGCATAAATCTTTTTAAGGCATTTTCAATTACCTTTTCCCAATTAGAGGAACCGGCAAAGCTGATCCGCTCAAAAATATAATGCAATAAATTTCCGGTGTCGGCGCCACGCTTTAATATTTTAAAAATAAATTCATCATAAGCATTCAACCCTTTTGCTGCATTGCTTTTGTGTGCAGGCGCATGCCCGGCATCGAGCCAGGTGTAACTTAGTTTTCGCCAGTTGGCTTCCATCAGTTGAAAATCAGCCGCCTTTAGGTAAGCGGGTTTTAATTGTTGCCCGGCAGTTGAATATTTATAATGATCCGGCATTGCGGGCGGTTCTTCAAAACTAATTAACGGCGAATTGATTTCCTTTGAGGCGCGGATAAAAGGGCTTATTGAAGAATTATTAAACCTGCTGTAAGTATTTTTATTGATAAAACATTTATAGACCGCCCTTGTAACAGCTACGTAAATCAGCCTGCGGTTTTCCTGCTCCAGTTGTTTTTCGGTTAGCCGTACCCGGCCGTCATCCAGCAATGATTTATCCGAAAATAAATAATCTCCCGTATCCGCGTGACGAAAGGTTACAAACCCAAGTTTAACCTCTGCAGTCAAATCAAGAAAGGGTGCGAATACGATATTATATTCAAGCCCTTTGCTCTTGTGAATGGTAACGATCTTTACCGCTTCTTCATCGCTTTCCACCCTTTGTTCAAATTCATCTCCTTCCGCTTCCATGCCTTCCATGCCGCGTTTGAGCCAGTTGGCCAGCTCCGGCGTTGAGAACTGTTTTTGAATTTGCGCTTTGTGCAACAGCTCCATTAACTGCAATGTATTGGTGATAATGCGCTCACCGTTTTCCACTGTTTCACTGAGCAATACCTGCTTCACTTTATAATCGGCAATAAACCTGGTGAGCATCACATACACGCCTTCCTTTTCCCAAAGCTGCTGATAGTTTTTAAACCGGTTCAATGCCAGTTCATCATCCATCGCCAGTATATCGGCTGCATCAAAACCGGTGAGTGGCGACAGTAAAGCCTTGTTGATGGAAGACCTATTGATATCTATTACCGCCGATAATAAATACAACAGGTGACGTGCTTCCGCTGATTGAAATAATTTGGCATCATCAATGGTAACAGCCGGTATCCCTAACCTGGAAAGCAATTGTTTTAATTCAGCCGCCTGGCCGTGCTTTCTTACAAGGATACCAATATCCGAAGGATGCACATTTCTCCTTTTCCCTTTCTCTTCTATGCTATAATCCTTACCATTCAGCAATTGAATAATCTGCGCCGCTACTGTTTGGATAACAGAAGTATTATTTGGATTTTCAAAAATAGTTATCGGTACATCGGGCTGATTATTTTTATACAATCCGCCCTTTATTGATGGATTGGGCGGCGCTACATTGATATAGTCAATGGCGTTCGATTCACCCGAAAAATAAAAAGTATCGAAACCCGGTTTTGGCAAAAAGAACCTGTTCATGCTTTCAATAAACCTGTTGGAAGAACGGTAATTTATATTCATACCAAAACGGTTTGCTACGGTATCACCCGCTTTGAAATAGGTAAATATATCCGCCCTTCGCCAGGCGTAAATGGATTGCTTTGGATCGCCGATGTAAAACAAAATGGAGCCGCGGGCGAATAACCGGTTAAAAATTTCATACTGTATTTTATCCGTATCCTGAAACTCATCTATAAAGGCCGCACTATATTTGGCCTGCAGCGATTTGATCAGAAACGCATTATTATCAACTACCACCGCGGTATGCAGTTTGTTGATCATATCATCAAAACTTAGTTGATTATTTTGCTGCTTGTAATGTTCGGCTTCCTTTGTGATAATTTCAATAGCGAAATTGTAAACCTGGTTAATGATGAAATTTAATGCAGTCGTTTTTTCCGCTTCAATCCCCGCCATCTTTTCATAATCCAATAAAATTTCGGGATATACTTTTTGCACATAAGCTTTATCCCTATTTTCAATAACCGCACCAAGCAATGCTGCCGGATCATTCAGCAGATGCAGCATATTTTTTTTGGCGAAAGGATTTTTTTCAGTCGCTGTTTTTATGGACTCAATATTTGATGAAATATAATTCATTAGCCGGATATTGACCGCTCCTATTCTATCCGTTATTCCGCTGATGGATGCCGACAAAACTGATTGGTGCTGCCGCGATAAAAAATCATCCGGTAATTTTTCATTCGGCGTAATAGCCTTGCCTGACATGGCATTTTCAATAAGGCTGATAAGGCTGGCTCTGCTTATTCCGGCTTTAATCAACTCCTGCAAAAGGCCAATGTGTATCGTGGTGATATGCTTTCTCCAAAAAGCGTTTACCCCATCGGTTATGACCGCTTTTATATCCGTCAATATTTCCGACCCAAATACCTGGTTGGTTTCAAAAGCGAACTCCGTTAAAATGCGCTGACAAAAACCATGAATAGTTAATATCGCCGTCTCATCTAAAAACAATACCGCTTCCTTTAGCAGGCACTCTGTTTCCGCTGCCCCAACAGCATTTTCATCCATTGAAGACTTAACTATTGCCGTGATAGTACCATCATTGATAACAGCGCCCTGGCTTACTTTTAAAGCATTGCGCATAAACTGCCTGATCCGTGTTTCTAATTCGGCTACCGCCGCTTTGGTAAAGGTTACCATCAGTATTTGCTGAATAGGGATTTTCTTTTCCAATACAAG
>JAVHOI010000336.1:0-9050 GCA_036169975.1 Ferruginibacter sp.
TTTTAAAAGTGGGAATTGAATAATCCTGCCTGTTGAAACAAATGCTCAATACCCCAATCAAAATATCATTGAATGGATATACCTGCCCGTTGGAACAATAGGATACGGCAAGACTGTCTTCCGGAAAATAAGCAAGACTGGATACATAACCATCAATGCTACCATTATGCCCAAACGCCCTTCTGGTATAGAACGGCATTTGAATCATCCCCATTCCATAACCATCCGTCAAAGTTTTCATTTGTGCCAGGCTATTGCTGCTAATAAGTTTCAAAGAAAACAGGGCTTCAATAAATTTGGTTAAATCGGTTGGTGTAGATAGGATAGCGCCTGCCCCACCGGGAATACTCATATCTGTTTCTGGTTGCTGTTCCCAATCCGCAATAAAACGGTATGAAAAACTTTCATCCCTTCCCAAATTTGTTTTAGCTCCAAGGCTGGTATTTGCAAGGCCCGCTTTGGAGGTAATTCTTTTGCTCAACTCTTTTGTATATGGTTGTTTCGTAATTTTTTCAATGATGTATCCTAAGAGAACATAATTGGAATTGCTGTAAGCGAATTTTTCATTTGGCTGAAAATCAATTTTATTTTTGGCGATTATCCCTATCATTTCATCGGGTGATTTCGAATGTGTCATCCAGGTTAAATAATCCGCATCATCCGTAAAATTATGCAAACCACTCCGGTGATTTAACAGATTGCCAATCGTTATTTTTTCACCGTTTGGGAGATTGGGAAAAAATTTGTTTACCGTAGTTGTGAGTCCAATTTTCCCCTCTTCAATCAATTGGAAAATCATTGTTGCCGTAAACATTTTGGTGATGGAACCAATCTTGTATTTTGTAATTTCATTAGCGGGCTTTTTCTCATTAGCTGATATGGAGCTGTACCCAATTGCCCTGCTGTAAATCACTTTCCCATTTTTTGAAATAGCCACGCTGCCCATTGCTTTATTCTTTTCAGTAAGCAGGTTGAAGTAGCTATCAAGTTTAGCTTTATTTATATCCTGGGAAATAACAGCGCCGAATGAAGAGGCGGCGAAAAGGATCGCAGTAAATATTTTTGTTTTCATTTTGTATTTTTTTTATGCATTAATCATCACCTCCTTAAATAGTTATCTTCCTGTTTCTGCCAACCACTTTCCATTCTTCCACCGCTGTATTTTTTTCAATGACCACCGCTGTTTCGTACAAGGCAACCGTGGGGCAAATATGAACAGGCACACCGTACAATACATCTCCCTGTTTGTACGCCGAAGCATCAGCCACTTTCAGCACAAGGTGTTCTTCGCTTTGTGAAAACGGTATTGCTTTTGGCGAATTTAAAAAATAAACCCGGGGCAATGGATTTTCCGCTGCCAGGGATTTATGGCCAAGATCTGTTGTAATGGTATTTTCATCAACTATGGAAATTACCCTTGTTATTACCAATGCCGCATAAGCAAAAGGTTCATCCGGAAAAGAATGTTCGTATCCCCAATCCCAGAAGATAAATGTGCCGGGGCTGCACTCTATATTTTTATGAAGTGAATGTATAGGAAATGTAGGAGAACCACCAGCCACTATAATTAATTTTTTATCACTAACGGCTTCAATAGTTTCCGCAAGGATTGCCACTTTGCTAAAGGCAACCTCTGCCTGCTGCCTGCGCAAATTAATATCCGTTTCATGAATATGCCCATCATACGCATGCAGGCCAACAATTTTCATGGCGGGCAATAACCCAACCGCTTCAAATAACAGCAAAGCCTTTGCAGGCATGATACCTGTGCGGTTCATGCCGGTATTCAGGTCTATAAAAACATCTATGGATAATTTATTCGCAACACATAATTCCGATAATTTTTCCGCGGTAAAAATATTATCAATCAGACAGGAAAAACGCGTTGACGGATATCGCATTACCAGTTTGATATAGCGATTGGCTTTTGGCCCAACCGGCTGATAAGCCAGTAATACATCCGGCGCTTTAATCATCGCCAGCATTTCAGCTTCCGCAATGGTGGCACACTTGAATTTGGTGATGCCGCTGTCTATCATCATCCTGCATACTTCCGCCATCTTGTTTGTTTTTACATGCGGACGGATCCGGGCCACCTCATTATTCACCAGGCTTTTAAGCAGGCGGATATTTTCGAGTACACGTTCCCTGTAGAGAATCAGTGCGGGTGAATCAATGGTGCCTATATTTTTTATTTCATACCAATTCATAAGTAAATTTATTTGTCAACAGCAACAGGTTTGGACTTGTAACGTAAATAAAGATCCCCAATGTTACTAATGCTGAACGGAGAACCGATTAAAATACGGGATAAACAATCGCCACTAAAGTTGCCTGTTGATTCCCGGCTGGTTTCATAAAAATTCATGCCAGTTCAAATAGGGATTCAATTTCCACCGGAATATTATCGGGCAGCGAACCTACGCCCACAGCGCTTCTTACGCCAATGCCATTATCATCGCCCCACACTTTCGCAAACAATTCGCTGCAACCGTTTATGATATATGGATGCCTTTCGAAATCCGCGGTACAGTTTACCATGCCCAATACCTTTATTACCCTTTTAATTTTATTGAGCGATCCAAGGTTGAGTTTTAGTGTGGCGAGAATGGCGAGGCCAACCTGCTGTGCGGCAAGTTTGCCTTCCTCCAAACTGATACCGTCACATATACGGCCAATGATGAATTTACCGTTTTCTTTTATCGGGCCATGCCCTGAAAGATAACAATAGTTGCCCGTGATTAAAAAAGGTTTGTAAACACCAATAGGTTTTGGCGCAGGTGGCAAGGTTAAATTTAATGCCGCGAAATTTTCATCAGGAGTCGTCATGTTGTTGATTTTTATAAATGTATAAAATAATTAAGGATCATTACACCCGCCAAACCAGTTACGGAAACCAGTGTTTCCATTACCGACCATGTTTTGATCGTATCTTTTATTGACAGGTTGAAATACTCTTTGAACATCCAGAAACCGGGATCGTTTACATGTGAAAACATCAGGCTGCCTGCACCGGTTGCCAGCACCATCAGGTTGGCATCGGCTCCGGAGGCAAGGATCATGGGCGCTACAATGCCGGCGGTTGTAAGCCCTGCTACCGTAGCGGAACCGAGCGCCACCCTGATTATCGCGGCAATGCTCCAGGCTGCAATCAGTGGCTGAATATTCATGGTATGGAGTGTATCGGCAAGTTGGGTGCTGATGCCACATTCTACCAGCACTTCCTTCAAACCACCGGCGCCGCCCAATATCAAAATGATCATGGCGATATCTTTTATGGCTTCCGCCATTGGTTGCATTACATCTTTTATTTTTTTTCCTTTATTTAATCCAAGGCTGTAACATGCAAACAGCAGGGTAATGGTCATTGCCACCAAAGGATCGCCCAATGCCTGCGCAATTGTTTTAAAAGTATTTTGCGTATGCACGGTAAGGCTTACAATAGTATTGAATGCAATCAATATTACCGGGAGCAATGCGGTAAAAACACTGTTGAACATGGAAGGCAGTTCTTCATCTGGCATATCTTTTCCTTTGAAAGTTTCCAAAGGCCGCATCGTGTACTTTTTTAATGTTAAAGCGAACAGTGGCCCCGCAATTAAAATAGCGGGGATGGCTACCATCATCCCGTACATTAAAGTAATGCCAATATCCGCATTGAATTGTTTTACCAATGCGGTAGGTGAAGGATGCGGTGGAAGGTAACCATGCGTAACCGATAAAGCGGCAAGCATTGGCAACCCGATATATACCGCCGAAATATTATAGCGGTAAGATAAAGTAATAATAAGCGGCACTACCAACACGAAACCGGTACCATAAAAAAGCGGTATGCCAATGATGAACCCGGTAAGCAATAAAGCCCACAAAATATACTTTCTGCCAAATACATTCATCAGCCCGGAAGCGATTTTTTGGGCGGCGCCGCTATCGGCGATAATCTTGCCCAGCATGGCTCCCAGCCCGAGTATTACAACAATGGAACCCAGCAGGTCACCCATTCCCTTTTGGATAGCATTGGATATGTTGGCGATATTTTTACCGTTGGCAAGCCCTATCAAAACGGATACAATTATAAATGCGAGGAAGGGGTTAAGCTTTGCCCAGGTAATTAATAATACAAGCAGCACAATACCAATGAACAGGATAATAAATGTCATAAAGAATAAGATAAAAACTAAAGATAAATAAATTATGCTTCCTTCCCGAAGATTGGTCGGGTGCATTTGGATCAGATGCCCATCGCATGTTGCTTCATTATTGTGGCCGTGTACGGAAAACACCACAGCCATCAATATAATTGCAGCTTAGCTTCCCGGATTAGTTGCTTCCGGGATTATCCGCTTATTTTAACCTTACACACATAATTCATCAGCTCAATATTTTTGTGCGGGCATGATGTAATCCTTCGAAGCATCATCCAGCATCAGCACCCAGTCTTCTCTTTGCGATGGCACTGGTGATGCGGTTGGCAGGGGTGGCATAAATGTTAGTACCCTGTTATTTTCAAATATGCCTATGAAGCTGGTTTTACCTGTACGTGGATCGTACCAGTTTGCAACCAGTTTTGATCCGGTAATTACTTTTTGCTTAATAATAATTGCCCCGCCATAAGCACTGTAAACAAATGCATAATCTTTGCCACCGGTGGCCTGAATTCTTTCAGTATTGCACGAACCTTCAGTAATTAAAAAATCCTGATCAGGTATCCGGGCGGCCATAGGCCTCGATTCTATCACCATACGCAGGTATTTCATTTCATTGGCCGCGGTAAAATCAAGGGCTTCTTTCCACCCGTGAAGGCCGGCAAAAACATTGCTGCCCCTTTCCCCAAAAAAGTTAACGGGGCTACAGCCATAGGTATGGCCACAGGCTCCGGCAAATACACTCAGCCAGGCCGCCTTGCGCACATCATAAGCATTGGCATATCCCAATTCCCCTGCGTTAAAACATACCGGCATTTCTTCATAAATACTTTAACCATTCAATACCGGTTTTGCGGGTGCCCGGTAATAATCGTTACGAATTGTTTCCCATACTTCCGTATTGCGGCAATGCCCGGTTTGCAACATATTAAAATCAAGCCAGTCATCATTTTGAAACCATTGCGAAGATGAACCAGTGCCTTTGGGTTGTGGATGAAAACTCATCAAAGTATTTTCCATATTGCCAATACCTTCGGTTACCCCTTTCGCCATTGCCCGCCAGGTGGCCACATCCTGTGAATGTTCCCGTGGATCACGGTCGCCGCCATTGATCCATATAATATTTGTTTTGTTTTTGAAACGACCGCCGATCCATTTGCCAAAATTGAAAGCAGCAGCCGGGGTGAAAATCTCAGGCCCTTTGCCCCATGAATCTTTATAAACTTTATCGCCCCAAGTTGGAAGCAAAGCAATGTAAAGATGAAAGCCTGCGGCAATATTTATAAGTATATCAATGTACCCGAAATATTTTTCATTGGGTATCGAAAAGTTGCTATCCGTAAATGGAAGATCGCCATTCGCATTGGGAAGAAAACGCTACACAAAACTTTCCTACTTGTTTCATCGCCATGCAGGCAATCAAATGCAAAACTATTTACGCAAAGCGGCTGAACCTTACAACCCGAAAACTAAATATGCAGAACCAGAAAAAATTGCACATCAAAACGGTTATGTAACCGGCCACAAAAACGGAAACCTGACTGGCTTCATTGCAGGAAAAAACATTGCAGCAGCCAAAACTTATTTTGAAAATTACTGGAGCATTGATTATTTGAATTGGTTAGACACCAATTTTCATTACAAGAGCAACAACCAGTTAGAACTTTATGCAACCGTTGACAATGCTATGCCTGAACTACATGAGAATAACAAGGCCGTGAATGTGGAAGCAGTAAAACAAATTATCAAAACAGATAAAGAATGGAAAACAAAATTGGAAAGAGAAATCTTCAACGATGCAAACATTCAAAAAGCGATAACCCATTTACCAACTCTATTTCAGTATGAATAAATGTGAAATCACACTAAAATGTGATTTTGGATGGTTTGTCTTGCCAATTTTCAGACATTACACATAAAATCACATTATATTGTGATTTTGTTTGCTAAATTGAGAAATGAAAAATACTTTTGCCTTTAAAATCACATTATAATGTTAGTCAAACAACTTGGAGAAGCCATAAGAAACAGAAGAAAAGAGTTGAGCATCACTCAACCTCACTTAGCCGAACTGGCAAAAGTGAGCACCAACTCGCTGTATAAACTGGAACGGGGACAGGGCAACCCTTCATTGAAGGTTTTAAATAAGCTGGCGGAAGTATTGGGCATGGAACTTACCCTTGAAGTAAAAAGAAGCATTAGTAAATGAGAGCAATGGAAATATACCGAAACGCAACTTTAGCCGGAACGCTGACGGAAGAAAACCGTCAGCATTTTGTGTTTAAGTATGACGATAATTATTTTAATGATGCAAACAAACCAGCAATCAGTTTAACGCTTCCTAAAACTCAAAAGGAATACAGCAGCGAATTTTTATTCCCTTTTTTCTTTAACATGCTTAGCGAAGGAGTAAACAGAAAATTGCAAAGCACACAATTGAGAATTGATGAAGAAGATAATTTCGGATTACTGATGGCAACCGCACAGTATGACACCATAGGAGCAGTAACCGTAAAACCAATTGCAGCAAAATGAATTTAGATGAATTGAAATATTGTCCCGGAACATTGGCTGAAGGTTTTACTACTTACAGCCCAAGTTGTTTGAGGAATTTGTTTAGCGGCAAAAAGGTAAATCATGTTTTACCTTATGAACAACCACAGCAAAGCGAAGAAGTTGCGGAAAAGTTTATGGAAAACCGTAAACGCATATCCATATCGGGGGTTCAGGAAAAATTAAGTTTCCTTCTTGAAAAAAATCTTTTGCGTTTGACAAACGAAGGAGAACAGGGAACTTACATACTAAAGCCAATACCAGGAGATTTAAAGAAAGTTGACCAGGTTCCCGCAAACGAACACCTTACTATGCAAATAGCAAAGCAGGTTTACAGATTAAATACGGCTCAAAATGCCATAATATTTTTCAAAAATGGTTCACCTGCCTATATCACAAAACGATTTGATGTGAAAGATGATGGAGGCAAATGGGGCAAAGAAGATTTTGCAACACTGGCAGGGAAAACTAAAGACAATGCAGGAGCCAATTTTAAATATGGATACAGCTATGAAGAAGTTGGAATGCTGATACAAAAGTATGTTCCGGCCTGGCGGGTAGAAATAGAAAAATATTTTTCGTTAGTGGTTTTCAATTTCTTGTTTTCAAATGGTGATGCCCACCTAAAAAACTTTTCGCTGATTGAATCAACAAAAGGAGATTACTTACTAAGCCCCGCTTATGATTTGGTAAATACAAAACTTCATGTGGATGATTCTGATTTTGCCTTAGATAAAGGACTATTTGCAGATGGGTCTAAAAGTGAGCAATACAAAAAAAGCGGACACCCTTCTAAAAGTGACTTTACAGAATTTGCCAATAGAATTGGTGTAACAGAAGGCAGAGTTGAAAAATTGTTGGATCCATTTTTAGAAAAACAACCTTTGATGGAAACCTTGGTGAATCGTTCCTTTTTAAGCGATGCAAATAAGAGAGGATATTTACTGATGTATAACACGAAACGAAATTATTTAACTGCATAAATGAGCTACGAATATTCAGAAGATGCAATGGTGGAAACCGCAACCCAACAAGTTCTTGAAGAACTGGGTTGGGAGGTTGCCTATGCGTGGACGAAAGAAACATTCGGAGCAAACGGATTACTTGGCAGAGAAACAAAAAGCGAAATAATTTTAAGGCGGTATTTGTTGCAGGCATTAAATCAACTGAATGAAGGTTTGCCTGACATTGCTTACACACTTGCAGTTGAACAGATAGAACAAAAAGTTGCCGACAAAACACTTGGCAGAATCAACAAAGAAAAATATCAGTTGCTCAAAGACGGAGTACCCGTAACCTTCACCAACGAAAACGGAGAATTAGAGAAAGACAGAACCCTTAGTGTGTTTGATTTTCAAATCTTGACCTTGATAAACTTCGTGCTGCATTTGCAAAGACACAACGCAAAAACACTTTAGTTTTTGGCTTGCAGGAAGCGATTGAAAAGTTGGAACAGATGCTAAAGGAAAATCCGTTGCGACTTGAATTTTATGACCGCTACAAAGAAATCATTGACGAATACAACAAAGGAAAAAGTTTGGAAGACACAATGAAAGCATTCAATGACCTTGCAGCTTTCACACAAACCTTGACAGTTGAGGACAGTAGAGCAATCAGAGAACAACTGACAGAAGAAACTTTGGCAATTTATGATTTGCTAAGAGACGGAAAGGAACTTGACACAGCAGACATAAAGCAAGTGAAAAAAGTTGCCGTTGAAACTTTGAAGAAATTGAAAGCAGAAAAACTGAAAATTGAAAGATGGAGAGAGAGCAGTCAAATTTCTTCACAAGTAAAACAAACGATTAACGACTACTTGCTGAATTTGCCAATGACAGTTTATTCAGACGATGATGTAAATTCAAAAACGATTTCTGTATTTCAACACATTTACACAAACTACCCGGGAGGAAATCAAAGTGCATACACAAGAGCAACTGCATAACATGAGAAAGCCAACGCTGCAAAAAAATACACTCTTAAAAAACGCACAAGCCAACGCTGAAAGCAATTTTTTTAAGAGAGTATTTTTTCTGCCACCCAGAAAGAAATTCAAATTATTTTTTTTCCTACCCTTCTTTTTTTTACCCATCAGGCGCCGGACTCCCGTCCGATGCGCTATTGTTACTACTGCTTGCAAACTTAAAAGCCATTCAAAACTACAATAGCTAATAATTACGTAAAAAAACACCGGCCTTTTACAACTTATAGCCAACCCCGGTTCTTATCGGGAGCTTATCAATCCCGGGTCATTTAGTAACGCCCGGCACTGGAAACCCAACACACAAACCTACGCCTCATCAGATAGCTATCGGATTCAGCGCCTGGCAGCGTCCTGCGCCTGTGGGAGCC
>JAVHOI010000337.1:0-1919 GCA_036169975.1 Ferruginibacter sp.
CAGGTTATTTCCGGCCATGATTGCCAACTGGAGGTATGATTTTAAAAACAGCGGTCTCCCCTTTTACTTTGTACAGATTTCTCCACATCGAAGCCAGAATGCGGAAATACGGGATGCGCAATTTTACACGTACAGAAACGTGCGGCATACGGGTATGGCCGTAACTACCGACAATGGTGACTCGCTCAATATTCATCCGCGTAATAAAAAATTGGTAGGGGAACGCTTATCCCTTTGGGCCTTGAAAAATGAATACGGGAAAAAGGATATTATTGTTTCTGGCCCGTTGTATAAATCAAGCAAAACAGAAGGCGATAAAATAAGGATCAACTTTGATTATGCGGATGGAATGTTTTCAAAAGAGGGCTCATTAAAAGAGTTTATGATTGCAGCCAATGATCAAAAATTTGTTCCCGCACAGGCCATCATTGAGGGGCAAACCATTTTGGTATGGAGCGACGCTGTTGCTCAACCTGCTGCCGTTCGTTTTGCCTGGAGAAATATTCCGGCACCCAATTTATTTAATAAGGCTGGTTTGCCTGCATCACCTTTCAGAACCGACAACTGGAAATTAACAACCGAAGGGAAAAACTAACAAAGATGGCATGAGGATTAACATTAAAGATTTAAGGAAAAGGTTTAAAGAAAACCTGCAGGCATCCGCCCTGAAGGGCTCCGACAGACTGGAAGTGTCGAATTGAAGCCCATGTAGAATAATGCCGAAATTGCCAATAAAAAAGTAGGGCCTGTTTTTATCAAATCATATACATAGCTATTCATTTGCCGAAAAATAAAAATCAAAAATCAAAAACAATAAATTAATGAAATTATCACCCGCAATATTATTTTTACTATTTGTATTTACGCAAACAACTAATTCGCAAATAAAGCCCAGCCTTGATTGGTCGAAGAAGGTAGGTGCAATGACATTCCCCGGTTCAAAAAAATTTTTTAGCGCCAACAATTATGGTGCGGTAAGCGATACCCTAACCATCAATACCAAAGCCATACAAAAAGCCATTGATGATTGTGCGGAAAAGGGTGGTGGAATAGTAACACTAAAACCTGGCACTTATGTTACCGGATCTCTATTTATTAAATCCAATACGCAGTTACGTATTGATAAAGGGGTAACCATTTTGGGTTCACAAAATTTTGATGACTATCCTGAAATAGATACAAGAATAGCGGGTATTGAAATGAAATGGCCTGCCGCGCTTATCAATTTGCTTGATGTAAAAAACGCGGCATTAACCGGAGAAGGCATAATTAATGCTAGGGGCAAATTTTGCTGGGATAAATACCGGAAGATGCGAAAAGAGTATGAAGCCAAAGGCCTTCGCTGGATCGTGGATTACGATGCGAAACGTGTCCGCACTATACTTGTACAAAACTCATCCGATATAACACTGAAACAAATTACTATTAAGAATGCGGGTTTCTGGACGGTTCAATTATTGTATTCAACCCGTATAACCGCGGATGGGATTATCGTACGTAACAATGAAGATGGTAAAGGTCCAAGTACGGATGGTATTGATGTGGATTCCTCTTCGTGGGTGCTGATTGAAAATTGTGATATTGATTGCAATGATGATGATTTTTGTTTAAAAGCCGGGCGTGACTGGGATGGCTTACGGGTAAACCGGCCTACGGAATATGTGGTGATCAGGAAATGTATTGCACGAAAGGGTGGCGGCCTGCTAACCCTGGGTAGCGAAACTTCAGGCGGCATACGCCATGTGCTTGCCACGGACCTGGCAGGTAAAGGAACGGGTAATGGTTTTCATATTAAATCTGCCACTACCCGTGGTGGTGTGGTGGAAGATATTTATTTTCAAAATTGCACAATGGATAGTGTGGGCACGGCTTTTCAATTCACCATGAACTGGAACCCGGCTTATAGTTATTCTAAATTG
>JAVHOI010000338.1:0-1916 GCA_036169975.1 Ferruginibacter sp.
ATCGCGGCAATACCCGGCAATACTTTTCCTTCAAAATATTCAAGCATCGCACCACCACCCGTACTCACATAGCTAACCTTATCAGCCAGATTAAATTTATTGACTGCCGCCACACTATCGCCGCCTCCTACAAGGCTAAACGCACCTTTGGCGGTTGCGGAGGCTACAGCCAATGCAATTGACCTGGTACCGTTTTGGAATTTTTCCATTTCAAAAACGCCCATCGGGCCATTCCATAAAATGGTTCTTGAGTTATTGATTACTTCGCTAAAGACGCCAACCGCTTTTGGCCCGATATCCAGCCCCATCCATCCATCGGGTATGGCATCGCTTGGCCGAACATCCGTATTTGCCGCGGCATCAAACTTATCAGCTATCACGGAATCTTCCGGTAAATGAATGCTGACATTTTTTTGCTTCGCCTTTTCTAAAATATCCAGGGCCGTTTGCAGGCGGTCATCTTCGCAAAGCGAATTGCCAATTTTGCCTCCTCTTGCTTTTAAAAAAGTATAAGCCATTCCACCGCCAATGATGATGTCGGTAGCCCGCTCCAACAAATTTTCGATGATCAGGATTTTATCTGAGACTTTTGCCCCGCCTATAATTGCCGTAAAAGGTTTTTCAGAATGATGCAATACTTTTTCGGCGCTCATTACTTCACCTTCCATTAATAAGCCAAACATTTTTTTATCCTTCGCAAAATACTTTGCGATCACTGCCGTAGATGCATGTGCCCTGTGAGCGGTACCAAACGCGTCATTCACATACACATCACCCAGCTTGCTTAATTTTTCAGCAAAGGCTTCATCACCTTTTTCTTCATCTTTGTAAAATCGAAGATTTTCTAACAACAGCACTTCCCCGGGTTGCAACATACCTGCTGTAAGGTGAGCCTGCTCCCCGATACAATCATCTGCGAAAAAAACTTTGGTAGTGTTTGCACCATCCGGATTCAATAACTCATGCAAATGCTTTACCAAATGTTTGAGTGAATATTTATCTGTTGAGCCATCCCCGCCCGACTGAACGTTTTCATCCGTTCGGGTGGGTTTTGGCCTCCCAAAATGGCTCATCAAAATAGCGCTGCCCCCATCCGTCAATATTTTTTTAATGGTTGGAATGGTAGCAGCCATCCTGTTATCATCAGTGATGCTAAGCGCCGCATCCAGCGGCACGTTGAAGTCAACACGTACCAGGGCTTTTAAGCCTTTGAAGTTGTAGTCTGAAAATTTGCTCATAATGAAATACTTATTTCAACCAAAGTCTGGTTGGTTTCTGTTAATATTTTTAATGCCTGAGGAAAGTGAATCCTGAGAATTTCCTTTAATTGGTTATTGGTTACATTTCCAATATTGAGATACAAAACCCTTGGCCTGCCGCAAGGTTCATTTGATATTTTTACAAAGTCATAATCTTTGGTGGTGATTACAATCACTGAAGGAGATAATGATGCTTTTCTAAAAACTTCTTCATCTTCTGTTGTATGGAAATTTAATTCTACAAAAGACTTTGCGGCAACATTAAAATTATCTTCCATCCAAATAGCTAAGGAAGGCGGTAAATTCATATCTATCCAAAACTCCGGGTTATTATGCTGCATTTAAGTTTACCTTAATTATTGAATGATCAATCCTGTCAGAAGCATACAACAGCGCAGCTTTAATATCATCAGGTTCAAGAAAAGGAAAATCATTCAGAATTTCTTCCTTTGTCATACCTGCTGCAAGATAACCCAGTACATCTGCTACTTTAAAACGCATGCCCCTTATAATTGGCTTACCATTAAAAATGCCAGAGTTATTTGTTATCCGCTTCAATAATTCTGTTTCCATAACCTTTATTTTAATATTATAAAGATACAAATTAGAAAGTAAAATACACAGTCTCCTGTTCGAATCCGAAGCTTCACCACAAAC
>JAVHOI010000339.1:0-1916 GCA_036169975.1 Ferruginibacter sp.
AGCTTGAAAACGCATTAAAAAACTATTAACGGGGGCTTTCGGTTATTGTTTGTTGACCGGCGTCTTGTTGGGTAAGCCAGGCTTTTAAGATAGGTAATTAGTAGCTGCCATAGTTGTAGAGCTTTAAAATTTTACCACATTTTATTCCTTTTTAAACTTTCAAAATCCTATTTTTTGATTAATACAGAAAGCTTTTTCCGAAGATGTTGATTCACTCCAACATTCCCCTCTTCGCGGACGTTAAAGAAGCCCCGGATTAAATATCTCCTCAGCCATCCTGCTGCATTCCCTTAAGGCATCCATATTTAAATTGTTGAGTACATTCAATTCATTGAAATAAGGTATCATCAGTTCGGTATCCATATTGCCTACCAGTTCATCGTCGGCCATGGGGCAGCCGCCAATGCCTTTTAATGCGCCGTCAAACCTGGTGCAGCCTGCCCTTAAAGCCGCATCTGCCTTCGCTTTCCAGTTGGCGGCAGTAGAATGAAGGTGCACCCCAATGGTAGTATCCGGATAGGAAGGAATCAATGTGGTAAGAATGGAACCTACCTGCTCCGGTGTAGCCAGACCAACAGTGTCGGCCATTGAAATGATACCAATATCCATCCCCACCATTTTGTCTGCCCAATCCAGCACAATTGCTTCATTGTATGGATCACCGTAAGGATTACCGAATCCCATTGATAGGTAGATGACTAATTCCTTTTGGCTCTTGATACATAAATTTTGCATCTCCTCCACCATCACCAAAGAGGCTGCCAGGGTACTGTTTGTGTTTCGCCGTTGAAAGGTGGGTGAAATAGAAAATGGAAAACCGAGATAAGATATTTCCTCATGCAACACCGCATCTTCCGCCCCCCTCACATTAGGTACAATTGCGAGCAACTTTGTTTTTAATGGATCAACCACTAATCCTTTTACCACTTCTTTTGTGTCGGCCATTTGAGGGATCGCTTTGGGAGAAACAAAACTGCCAAAATCAATCGTATCAAAACCCACTTTAAGCAATGCGTTGATGTAGCTGATTTTTTGTTGGGTAGGTATAAAATGTTTCCATCCCTGCATGGCATCACGGGGGCATTCTATTAAACTTATTTTTTTATTTGGTGCCATAGTGGATTACAAATGTAGGGACTAATAAAACAGATGTTGTTACAAAATTTTTGGTTTGCCTGAAACATTTATTTAAAGTAAAAATTACTTTTTTGCTAAAGAAAATTTAACCGGTACAAAAAAAGCAGCACACTCTCGTATGCTGCTTCAAAAAATAACGGGGTATTTTATTCCGTCTCCTTGATCAGCTTATCATAGCTTGCCACTTTGGCTGTATCTTTTCTTACCTCATAAATATTTTTCAATATTACAAGCGATTGCTTATAGTTTATTTTTTCTGAAGCCTTTGGCTTGGCAATACCGGCAAATAATGTAACCACTGCATCCGCGTAAGGTATTGCCTGGTTCATAGCCGCATCCGACTGGGCATGTAACTCCTTTTTCTTTTTTATATCATCTGGCTTTACGCCTTTCATTTTCCTGGCATCTTCAGAAATATCAATTGAATTATTATACAGGAAATTCGCCAATAAAAAATTGGCTTCGCTGGTAGATTTAATATCAATCGCCTTCTTCAGCACTTCAGGCAATTTATTTTTATACTCATTTGTATTCACCGTCTTCGCTTCGTCCGAATATATGTAGCGGTACATTTCTACACCATAGTTATAAGGCAAAGTATAATTGCCGGGGTTTTTCACCATCAACTCTTCATATATTGCGAATAATTCGGGTGCCTTAAAACCCTCAGTCGCCTCTTCAATTTCCATCGCGGTCCAGTATTCATTATTCTTAGGAAAATATTTTCTTCCCTTAGCGATAATGTCGGCGAAGGCAACTTTATCCTTTGTTGTTTTGTA
>JAVHOI010000340.1:0-6271 GCA_036169975.1 Ferruginibacter sp.
TTCATTCCCTGTTTTTTTTATGCTGATTAAATTGCCATAGATTGGGAAACTACTTCTTTGCGCCATGTAGGATTCTTTGTAATCATCCCAGGCCCAGCCCATTCCTAAAAAATTATCTTTGAAAAGGCCATTTGTAAAAGTGATCCATTTACTTTTTTTTAAAAAAGTATAAACCGGTTGGTTTAAAAAACCCGGATGCAAAAAAGTTGGGTCGCCCGTGGGTTGAATATGCACATTGGAGTCCTTATCTGTTTCATACCTCAACCCTGCAAGGCTATCTCCCAGGTATTTCATGCCGACATACAGAGAAAATAATTTTGTATTGGATGCTGGTACAAAATATTTTGTAGCATCATAATTAAACCAATATTGGTTGGTAGCCGGTTCGTAAATGCTGATGCCGATATGGCCGGTACAGATAGCCGAATCTTTCAGTAAAATAATTGTAGCCTGTTTGGATATTTGTTTGGATAGGGAGCAGGAGGCTAACAATAATATCGAACCAATAACCATCAACCCCGGATATAATTTTTTTTTAAATCCACCTGATATCCTTCGTCCTGAAAAATGAAGGTGCCCATGGGTATTCCGTTGAAAGCCTGCCTGGCAGCCCAATGCGGAAAGGAAGGGCAACTCAGGGGTTTTGCCCTCAAAACTACTGTTGGCATGATTAAAATTTACTTTCAATATGATTTTAATTTTCATGCCGCAATTTTATAATACCTTTTGATAACATAAACAAATTATTATTATATAGCCATTTTCACATTTTCGAATTTTCACATTACCACATTAGTTTCTCTCCTGTTCCCTCAGCCACCTTTCCGGTATTTCATTCCGGCTGGCGCTCAGGTAATCATTATAGCTACAGGAAATTATTTTTTTGTCGGGTAGTTGCATCCACCACCGGTTGGTTCTCCTGCTTTGTAAAAATACGGTATCCACTTCCGCAAATGCGGTGTGGTACTCATTAAAAAGCGATCTGTCTTCTATTGCGGCTTCCTGCTTGCCGCGGCTTTTTCCATCAATGAAATACCATAACATCTGTGCAATTTGTTTGGCGGTAAGTTCATTTATATCTGCCTGGGGCAAATAACCATATATGCCGAAACTACTCAACTGGCTGCTCATGCCGGCATACCGGGCAAGCATACATGCTTCTTCGCCGGTAAAACCATTCGGGCTGTTTTCATTGGCTGGCGCATCGCTGTATTTAATAGCGCCTATATCAAAACTTAGTAAACCAGTGTTGCGCAATACCGGTTCCATATCCTCCATGTTTTCTTTGGCAACGCCAACACGGTAACAATCAAAGCGGAGCTTGTCCATTGTTTCCAGCATACGGGGATGTACATAATAACTTTGAAAACCGATATGGTTGTAATGCCTTACCATATTGGGTTCGCTGGTAAGTATCTCCAGCAAAAAGTTTTCACTTCTTACAGAGCTTTCACCTCTAAGGTCAATGGTGGAATCTATGCAGGTAGCTTCTATGGATTTTCCTAATTCTTTATAGGCGAAATATTGGGCGAGTGTAATGTCATGGGTTCCACCAAGCAACACCACCGTTTTATTCATTTTTAATAATTCTTTCAAAACTGTTTTAATGGCGGCATAGCTATCGTTCAATGACGCCCCCGTTTTTATGTTGCCAAAGTCGGCGATCTTTACATCATAATGCCAGTAATGCAACTGGTAAAGTTGTTTGCGAATGGCATCTGCCGCCTCAAATCCATTATTAAAATTTCCGCCGCCCCTTGTTTCTCCAATACCCAAAAAAACAATATCTATTTCAGATACATCTGGTATTTCACTGTTGTATCCAAAAATATGCCTCGCCATTTGTCCGTCATTGTATCCGCTGTCTTCATTCAAAGTATGTATATCAATTGGCAGTAAAAAATCTTGCAGGTCGTACATCCGTTTAAATTTTATGAGCAAACTTAATGAAGAAAGTTGAAAGTTGATGGCTGAAGGTTTGGAGTTGTAAGTTGAAGGTTGAATGCTAAAAAATTCAATATTGCGATACCCTTCCCTGATGCATAAACTATCCACTATTTTCAACCTTCTTAAACATTTCCTTATTTTTGCAAAATGGAACACCTGTTACAAAAAATAGAATCATTCAAAACTGATATCACCAATTTTATTGCTACCAAATCCGATGAAACGGAAGCGTTTCGTATAAAATACTTAGGCACCAAAGGGTTGGTGAAGGAAGTGATGGGTGAAATGAAAAATGTGGCTGTTGATAAAAAAAGGGAATTCGGACAACTATTAAATGAATTTAAATTATTCGCGGAAGCAAAATACGGGGAATTAAAAACTGCCACTACAAATGGGCATGCGGCCACAGAATCATCGGCACCTGATTTATCATTGCCCGGCGACCCGATGCCGGTTGGTTCCCGCCATCCTATTAGTTTGGTTCGCAACCAGGTTGTTTCCATATTTCAGCGGCTGGGTTTTGCTGTAGCCGAAGGGCCGGAGATTGAGGATGACTGGCATAATTTTACTGCATTGAATATGCCTGAAAATCACACCGCCCGTGACATGCAGGATACCTTTTACATCAGCCAGGATCCCGATTGGATTTTGCGTACGCATACATCGAGTGTTCAGGTACGTGAGATGGAGAAAGGCAAATTACCTATTCGCATTATTTGCCCCGGCAGGGTATATCGCAATGAAACTATCAGCGCAAGGGCGCATTGCTTTTTTCACCAGGTAGAGGGCTTGTATATTGCCGAGAATGTATCTTTTGCCGACTTAAAACAAACCCTGTATTTTTTTGTACAGGAAATGTTTGGTAAAGATTTTAAAGTCCGGTTCCGCCCAAGCTATTTTCCATTTACGGAACCGAGCGCCGAAATGGATATCAGTTGCCTGATATGTGGTGGCACCGGCTGTAATGTATGCAAGCATACAGGCTGGGTTGAAATATTAGGCTGTGGCATGGTACATCCCAATCTGCTGGAGAATTGCGGCATAGACAGCAACAAATACACCGGCTTCGCATTTGGCATGGGTATAGAAAGGATCACCATGCTGAAATACCAGATAAAAGACCTGCGGTTATTTAGTGAAAATGATGTGCGCTTTTTAAGACAGTTTATACCAGCGGTATAATTCTTTTTTCATATTTCCATTTCATTTTTTAACGTATGCCTGGTATTGAATTACCAGGTTTTTTCATGGCGTTATTTTAGCGAATAAAATAGTTTTATCAGAAGCTGTCAGTTCATTTTTAATAACTATCCTGAAACTTCGCCGGGCCGCTCCCCGTTTATAGTAGAACAATTTCCCCAAAACGCTATCCGATATTTTTTAATACGGTTTATTTGCGGGTAACAATACGCCGTTGCCGTTGATGATTATGCCATTGGCATTATAATTGAAATTTGCTCAGGGTCATAAAAACAAATACGTTTAAACTAAAAACATTACTAATGAAACTTCTGAAATATTTCCTTGGCTTAATCATCATGGCAGGCTTGTTTACTGCTTGTGCTTCATCTAAGCAGGGCAGAACAATGAAACAAACTATTAATGGCGACTGGACGCTGCAAACCATTAACACCGAAGGGATCAATTCGAAATTCGCGGCGAAAATATTTAATGAAGCCGACCTGACCTGTTTTGTTGGAAGCGGTTGGAATTTTAATTCAAATAATAGTTTGGGTTCCTACACCCTCGCTGGTGGTACAACAGGTTGTTCAACTTTGCAAAGAAATATTCGTTGGTCAATATATGAACCAAAGGGCGCCCCGAAGGAATTTCAATTTAAAAGATTAAATGCGAAGCTGGATCCGATGGATGATAATAACGGGTTCCGGTTAAGCGTGACCATGCTGGAGGGGAATACGATGCAATTAAAATCCGCAATTACATTTGAAGGCAAGCCGGGAAATATAGTATATAATTTCGTAAAAAAATAAATTAAAATCAATAATTATCATGAAACAAATTTTTGGAAAAACAATCGTATTTATCGCAGGGGCGATAATCGTTTGTTCGGGCTGTGATTCTACCAGGCGAATGAGCAAACAGGATAAGGGTGTTGTTATTGGATCGGCAGGTGGCGCCGTGATTGGCGGTGTGATTGGCAACAATGTGGGCAATAAAAACAATACGGCATTAGGCGCTATCATAGGGGCTGTGGTAGGTGGCGTGGCGGGTGGCGTTATCGGCAACAAAATGGACCGGCAGGCGGAAGCCATAAAAACGGAAATACCTGGCGCTGAAGTTACCCGTGTGGGAGAAGGGATCAATGTGACCTTTAATGAAAATAATCCTGATGGTTCAAAGGCAGGGGTTTATTTTGGTACGGCATTGTATAACATAAATTCAAATTCAAAATTAGCCCTCGACAAACTGACCAAAGTATTTAATGCTTACCCTGAAACAAATATTTTGATAGAAGGGCATACCGATGATGTAGGAACAGAAAATTATAACCTTAAACTTTCTAAAAGAAGGGCTAATGCGGTAGGTGATTATTTAAAAGGGGATGGCATAGCCGCTTCGAGATTAACGATCAGGTATTATGGTGAAACGCAACCTAAGGTGGATAATACCTCTGATGTAAACAGGTCGCTGAACAGGAGGGTTGAATTTGCGATAACCGCCAATGATAAAATGAAAGAAGAAGCAGCAAGGGAAGCGGCAAACAAATAATTTTAAGGTCCGATTTGTTGATGCCTGATTTCTGGTTTCGGGTAGTATAATGAATTGATAAGTCTTTCATAAATCCGAAACCAGAAATTGGAAAACACTAATAGACAAATCAGCCATCATCAAATCAGCCCCGTCCGACCGGAGCCATCCGGGCGGCCATCAGGCATAATTGTCTTATGTTTGGGGTATGATAAAAACGATTTGTGTAGCAGGCGCCGGAACGATGGGCAGCGGTATCGCACTTACAACAGCGCAATCCGGCTTCCCTACTTTATTGTTTGACTTGAATAAGGAATCGCTTGAAAAGTCTGCTGCCGGCATTCAAAATAATATTCAGCATTTAGTTGATAAACAAAAAATCCCCGCTGCTGAAGGAACAATAATTTTTAACAGAATAGGATTCATCAGCGATGTAAACAAATGCATCGCTGATTTTTTTATAGAGGCGATCATAGAAAATGTGGAGGCTAAAATTACCCTGTTTAATCAATTGGCCAGGATCAATGAGGCGGGTGTAATCTTCGCAAGCAATACCTCGTCCTTATCCATCTCGGCTATACAGGCGGGCATCGTTCATCCGGAAAGAGTAGGCGGCATGCACTTTTTTAACCCGGCCCCGGTTATGAAATTAGTGGAAGTGGTTACAGGAAAGCAGACCAGCGATTCAACAGCACAAACTATTTATGGGATATGTAAAGCCATGGGGAAAACCCCTGTGTTTTGTAAAGATTCGCCAGGCTTTATTGTAAACAGGGTAGCCCGCCATTATTACCTTGAAGCATTGAAAACAGTGGAATCCGGATTGGCGACTTTTGAGGAAGTGGATTCGTTGATGGAGGCCGCCGGTTTTAAAATGGGGCCATTTAAACTAATGGATCTTATCGGGATGGACATCAATCTATCCGTGTCAAAAAGTTTATATGCTGCTTTCCTTCACCCCGAAAGATTTAAACCTTCCGCATTGCAGGAAGAAAAAGTGGCGAAGGGTGAGCTTGGCAAAAAAACAGGCAAAGGGTTTTATACCTACAATTGATAATGATGTAATGTATAACCCATCACGCCAACAACTCTATTCATTTATCGCGAAAAAAAATCCAATATTATATTTTTGCATTAACAAAAAACACAAAAAAATTCTTTTCAATTTTAAAACAGTATTACTTTTCATTTAACCAGTTATCCATTTATCATGATATTAGTTACAGGTGGCGCAGGCTTATTGGGAACCGCATTAATTAAACAATTGCTTGCCCTTGGATGTGGGGTAAGGGCAATCTATAATAAAACCCCGCTACCCGATTTTCATTCAGACCTTCTCCAACAATTTCATTGTAATATTTTGGACATAGTTGGTTTGGAAGAAGCGATGCGAGGCGTAGAAAAAGTGTATCATTGTGCGGCTATCGTCACTTATGATCCATCCCGTAAGCGGGAGTTGTTTAAAATAAATATAGAAGGCACCACCAATGTGGTTAATGCGGCATTAAATTCCGGTGTAAAAAAATTAGTGCATGTAAGTTCAGTTGCGGCGTTGGGAAGAATAAGGGAAAATGAAGCCGTAAATGAAACTATGAACTGGACGGAAGAAACCAGT
>JAVHOI010000340.1:6371-8984 GCA_036169975.1 Ferruginibacter sp.
AGCGCTGAAGATAGGAGTTACCGGGAGGTGTTTAATTTAATCGCCAAAGCGTTTGGTAAAAAACAACCTTATAAAAAAGTAACCCCCCTGATAGCCCGTATAGTATGGCGCCTTGAAGCAATCAAAAGCCGCCTTACCGGCAAAAGCCCGCTGATAACCAAAGAAACGGCAGCAACAGGTTTGGCGAAAGTGCATTTTGATAATAGTAAACTGCTGAAATTTTTACCGGATTTTCGTTACCGGGCCATTGAAGAAACAATCACGGAAACCTGTGCAATAATGCAACAAAAACTTAACAGGAAGTAGCCTTCATCAGTAGTTGAATTAATCAAACACGGAGTAACTTCGTTTTTTGCATTCCATCTTTTCTTTTTTAAAATCCGTATCAAAAAAAATAATATGATAAAAACCCTCTTCATTTTAACTACCATTTTATTATCGGTATCCTCTTATTCCCAATCCGGCTATTATACCATCACCGGTAGGGTGATAGATGCTGTTACAAAAGCCCCCATGCAGGCCGCATCCGTATTTGCGCAGAATACTACTACGGGTACCGCTACCGGTATTGATGGAAACTTTACGCTCAGTTTATCCAATGGCGGTTACGATCTTGTAATCACTTTTACCGGCTACGAAACAGTCAGCAGGCGTATCACCACTGCGGATGCGGAGGATAAAAATATAGTGATAGCGTTAAAGCAAAAAGAAAATTCGATGGAAGATGTGGTGGTAAAAGCAAGTAATGAAGTAAAGGATGGATGGGAAAAGTATGGTGGTTTTTTTCTAGAAAATTTTATAGGAAAAACTGACAACAGTAAGCTATGCACCATTACCAATAAGGAGGTATTGAAATTTTATTTTTATAAAAGAAAAAACCGTTTAAAGGTATTGGCTTCCGCTCCCATTGAAATGGTAAACCTGGCACTGGGTTATAAATTAAAGTATTCGCTCGATTCATTTGTACATGAATACGGAACGCAGGCAGGCGTTTACACAGGCTATCCTTTATTTGAAGAAATGCAGCCAACGGATGACATTCAAAAAACAACCTGGCAGGCGAACCGCCTGAAGGCATACAAAGGTTCCATGTTGCATTTTATGCGGAGCGTGTATAATAAATCCTTAAAGGAAGAAGGTTTCGAAATTCAATTTGTCGCGAAGAATAATGATTTGGAAACCGCCGTAAAAGTGACCAATTTTTATGGCGCTTTAAATTATGATAAAGACGACAGCACCCGGATGGTAGATATAATTCCCAACCAGCCGGATATAGCGGTATTGTATAGTAAAGAAGAACCCGATCCCGGTTATGCAGCACAGAATGAAGACACCCCTAAAAAGTATCAACTGTCCGTTATTACTATTGCCGCCAATGAATCAATCGCAATAGAACAAAATGGTTATTATTTTGATCAGAATGATATCACCATTACCGGCTACTGGACATGGGATAAGATGGGCGATATGCTACCTTATGATTATCATCCTCAGCCCCTTTAGATAGCGGGATACTAAAGCCATCAAATTGGCATAGCCAGGAATATTAAAACAAGTGTTTCGAATTACTCCCCTTTAGGATTTCGGGGCAGCCGTTGGAGCCTTCATCACCTTTTCCCAAATCTGTGGTATTCTTTTTATCCATACCAATTCTCTTTTTACAATGCCCGCTTCCTGTGCCGGTGCGCCCCAATATGTTTTATTGCCTTCAAGGTTGTTGCTGACGCCCGTTCTGCCCAGCAACACGGCGTTTTCACCAATGGTAAGGGTTTTATTTACAACTACCTGCCCCCATAAGGTTACGCCATCTTTAATAGTTACGCAACCAGCTACTACCACGTGTGCGGCAAATAAACAATTCTTTCCAATCACCGTATCATGCCCGATATGAATGGTATTATCAAACTTTGTTCCCTGTCCAATAATGGTATCGCTGCTTACACCCCGGTCAATGGTACAACCGGCTCCGATCTCCACGGAATCTTCAAGGATTACCCTGCCGCAACTGGGCATTTTTTTATACCAGTTTACCCTGTCTTTTTTTGTGTTGTAATAAAACGCATCGCTGCCAATAACAGTGCCTGATTGTATGATAACATGATCACCGATAAGGCAATTATCGAGTATAGTTACATTGGGAAAAATGATACAGTTTTTACCGATCCGCACCTGATGGCCGATAAATGTATTTGGATAAATAAAACTTCCTTCGCCAATCACCGCACTGTCACTTATTTGTTTTGCGGAAGGTGTAAACGGATTGAAGTGATTAACGATTTTACAATAAGCTTCAAACGGATTATCAACAAGTAATAACGCTTTCCCTTCAGGGCAATCCATTCTTTTATTGATGATGATAAATGTAGCGGCGCTGTTGATACAGGTGTCATAATATTTTGGATGATCCACGAATACCAAATCACCCTTTTCAACTTTGTGTAATTCGTTGATGCCGGTCGCATCATTTTTTTTTTCGCCAATTAATTCAGCCTTGATAAATTCGGCGATCCAGGTAATGGAAACAGGAGCAGAAAATTGCATACAATAATTTTATTTACAAAGGTACTATGCTTTGCTTTTAGTGATGACATAAACAAATGTTATCCAAAACAG
>JAVHOI010000341.1:0-8983 GCA_036169975.1 Ferruginibacter sp.
TTTAAGGTTTAAGGTTTAAGGTTTGAGGTTTAAGGTTGAAGGTTTAAGGTTTTAAGGTTAAAAGGTTTTTGCATTATCTATTCCTAATTTTTAATTCCTAATTTTTAATTTTTAATTCTTAATTCCTAATTCTTAATTTCTTCACAGCTCCCTGATCTTAATACTCCTGAAAGCCACATGCGTACCATGTTCCTGCAAAAGGATATGCCCCCTGGGAGCCATCCCAAAGTTTGGCCAGTCTTTGTACTTGCTCCTGGCTACCAATGCGTAAAAATATTGCGTGCCCCGCTGGTACTCCACCACTTTCCATCCATTGATCCAATGTTCCGTTTTGCCATCAGGATAAACAACGATCCTTCCGCGGTTCCATTCCCCGACGGGCAATTTTTCCCTCCTGTTTTCTGTAATTTTCAGGGAGGGAATCAGGTCGTACAATGAAGCCATGGTTCGGTTGCCAATGGATCCAAGTTTCGCATCGGGATGATGATCATCATCCAATATCTGGTATTCGAGCCCGATGGCCGAACCCTGGTTATTTTCCTTCTCGGTTACAAAATATTTTACGCCGCTGTTAGCCGTGTCCGTTAGTTTAAATTCAAACTGCAGATCAAAGGCGGCAAATTCTTCATTGGTAACAATATCGCCCCCATTGGCGGATTCCGCACCTGCGCCACCCCTTACATTTAAAGTGCCCTCCTGTATGTACCAAACCTTATCGGGAAAATAAGTTTTATAAGCGCCCCGCCACCCATTGGTGGTTTTGCCATCCCACAATAACCGCATGCCGGATTTTTTTTCATCCGCCGAAAGATTATTGGGGATGGTATTGATGACAAAGATATTATCGGGTGGGGAAGGTTTTAAATGATTGGTTTGTATCCGCACATTGCGCCAGCGGATTTCTTTACCCACATCCTTCGCATCGTTACCGATGGCATGCACCTGTAGGGCGATAAATCCTTTAGGCGTCATATCATCCACAAGATGGGCGCAGGCAACACCGTTTACCCAGGTGCGGATGCTGTTGCCGATACATTCAATGCGGTAGTGGTTCCACTGATCATTTTTAAAAGCCGTTTTCGCGGCGGGATTATTTTCCAAAGAGTAGAGCCAGCCCCTTCTTGCTTCATCATAAATACCACCGCTCCAGGCACGGGAAGAGGGATCAATTTCCATTTGGTAACCATGCACCCTTTCCGGTGTTTTTTTATCGGTAACATCGCATTTGTCCGCGGCATCCTTTATTTCACTTCTGAATTGGATGCCTGAATTCATGGTATTGTTTACTTTAAAGTCAACTTCAAAAATAAAATCACCATAATTTTTTTCCGTCGCTAAAAAACTATTCGGTTCATGAAGAACGGTGCTGCCAATGATTTCCCCGTTCTTTACTTCGTATTTGGCTTTGCCATTCAGTTGTTTCCATCCTTTAAGGTCTTTGCCGTTGAAGAGGCTTTCCCAATGTTCTGTAGTTTTATTTTGGGCGAACAACGTAAGAAAGGAGCTTCCGGCAACAAGGAGTAATAACAACAAATATTTATTTTTCATCCGGTAATTTTCATTTAATGGTGAAAGGGAATTGAAAATAATAATTTTAAATCCAACATAAGAGTTTAGTAAGGGCAAGGTAATCCAAACAGATTATTAATACCTTTTTTAAAATAATTATTTTTTGAAAATAATTTCAACAAAATATCCGGACGGATAAAATAAATTATTTAATTATGGGTTTATCGGAACTCAGTAATTTTTATTTATAGTACTGACATTTAAAATAATAAATTAGCTGTAAATAAAAATTCATGTTATTATATTGGTGGCGCAAAAACAGGAAAAAAAGTTTGGTTTTAAAATTCACGGGATCAACTCATTTCTTCCATTTCAATTATTGAATAATATTTAGGAGGGTAATCAATTTCAACTAGGTTGTTTAATAGGACAAATAGGATTGCGCATGCCAGAATTTGAAAGCTGTAAAAATTGCTCAAAGGGTTCTGCCCTATTCCGCCGGGAATTCGGGATTTTTTTAATACAATTGTAAAAAAGACAAATAAATTTTTTTTTATAAAAATCTATACTATATTTGTTAAAGAAAATGAAAAAAGACATAAAATCACACATTAGGATCAAGACTAAAAATTCGTGTGATTTAAAAATCCAAATGGCATTTTTATAATTTAACGATTGGCTTTAACAATAATTGCTTGTATTCATTTAACAATTTCCTGATTTAACGAATGGCTTTAACTGTAATCGTTTTTATTCAATTAACGAACAAATTCCTTTGCAGGAATCTTTTATTTGTCTGATTTACATTTTTAAATATAATTGTTCTTTAACTGAAATTTCAAGACAATTATATACTTAAATTTATTCACTTTTTTTCGAAGATATTTTTTCGGTAAATAAGTGATTAGCCCTTTAAGAAAATTGTATTGGATAGTTTGGGTTTATTTGAATAACAAACGCTAAACTAATTTAATAACATAAATTTTATGCCTGTGCATCATTTATCATTTAGTAATTAAGAATAATCTTTTTACAATAGATGACTCTGCTGTGTTTTGGAAAGGTTTCTTTGGATAATAAATTCTACCTAATCTTTTAAATGATTTACTTATAAAATTTAATGGTGGAAAGTACAAACCTATATTTACGAATTAGAAGCGGGTAAAAAGATAATTAGTTTGAAAAAATCAATTCTTTATTTATTTATAAAATCAGAACTTAAAACTTTCATTAATAATCTAAAATTTAAGCTTATGTATCATTACTTACTCAGAGGGTTTAAGTATATTTTAATACTTACTCTTACTTTATTTTTGAGCGATTCGGTTTTTGCTCAAATAAGTGTACGGGGCAATGTTAAAGACAATACCGGCAAGAGCTTTTCAGGTGTTTCGGTAGTCGTCAAAGAAACATCAAACGGTACAACAACGGATGCAAACGGTGCCTTCTCTATTTCTGTACCCAGTACCAAAGCCGTGTTGGTTTTTTCTTTTGTTGGTTATCCAACCAGGGAAATAGAAGTAGGAAACAAGACAACAATTGATGTATCCCTTACACCTACTGTAGGTCAATTGGATGAAGTTGTAGTTGTGGGATACGGAACACAAAAAAGAAAAGAAGTAACAAGTGCAGTGGCTACGGTCAATGCAGAACAGTTCAATAAGGGAAACATTAGTGATGTAGCCCAATTACTGCAAGGCAAAGTTGCCGGCTTATCCATTTCCCGGCCTGGCGGTAATCCCAACGGTGGGTTTACTATCCGGTTGCGTGGCCTTTCAACGCTTGGAGCTAATACTTCCCCGTTAATAGTGGTTGATGGACAGGTAGGTGCTGATTTAAACACAATTGATCCTAATGATATTCAAAGTATTGATGTGCTGAAGGATGCTGGTTCTGCGGCTATTTATGGTACCCGTGGATCGTCCGGAGTTATCATTATCACTACAAAAAAAGGTGGCAGGGTGCCAGTTGTAACTTATAATGGTAGTGTCACCTCTGAAAAGCCGATTGAATTTACCCCCCACATGAGTGTATCAGAATTTAAAGCAGCCGGAGGCAAAGACTTAGGTGCCAGTACGGATTGGAACAAGGCGATCACAAGAACAGCGTACTCCCAAATTCATAATCTTTCTTTATCTGGCGGAAGCGGAAGCGGAACAAACTACATTGCTTCTGTCAATTACCGGGATGCGCAGGGTGTTGCAATAAAAACAGGTTTTAACCAGGTTAACGCTCACTTTGGTCTTACGCAAAGAGCGCTGAAAGACAAACTTAATTTTACACTGGATGCATCTGCAACACGAAAGGAATCTAAGTTTGGTTTTGACCGGGCATTTCAATATGCTACTATATTTAACCCAACAGCTCCACTTCACACTACTGATGCTCCGGGCCCCGGTGGGCTCAATTTGACAGGTAGTGGTTATGTTGAGCAGAACTTTGTTGAATATGCAAACCCTCTCGCCGTACTGGAACAGAATACGAATAATGGCATCCTTAAAAGAATAAATATTAATGGGTCTGCCAGTTATGAAATCATTCATGGGTTAAAATTCCTTATACGGTATGCCCAACAAAATGCCAGTAATTTTAGATGGGCATATCTTCCTAAAACCTCCTTCGATACGAGACTCCTGAATGGTGGAAGCGGATTCACCAAAAATGGGTTGGCACAACAACAGGATGATGAAAGTTATTCAAGATTGTATGAGAATACGCTATCTTATGACAAAAAAATATTTGGCAAACTGAATTTGGCAGCTTTAGCAGGCTATTCCTATCAATCTTTTTTGAATAATGGTGTTTATTTACGTGCAGGTGATTTTTTATCGGATGTCAACTCGGAAAATATATTTAATGCCGGAGATATTAAAAATGGTAAGGCGGTAGGCTCCAGTTATAAAAATGGTTCCAGACTTATAGCATTTTTTGGAAGGCTGAATCTAAATTACAATGATCTTGCCTTTTTATCAGCGAGCCTGAGAAGAGAGGGATCAACGGAGTTTGGGGAAAATAATAAATGGGGAATGTTTCCGGCAGTGAGTGCAGGCCTTGATATAAGCAAATTAATAGAAATACCCAATGTAAATTCTCTTAAACTAAGGGGTAGCTATGGTATTACCGGCGCTTTACCTCCCAATCCATATTTATCACTTTTCTTATACACTCCTACTGGCAGGTCCTTTTTATACAATGGCGTTTATATCCCCTCTTATGGTCCATCCCAAAATGCTAATCCCGATCTAAAATGGGAAAAAAAGGCTGAGTTTGACGTGGGACTTGATTTCACTTTACTCAACAGCCGTTTAACAGGAAGTTTGGATTACTATAATCGTAAAACATCTGATCTTTTATTTAATGCGACAGTTCCGGTTCCACCCAATCCTACTGACAGGAAATGGATGAATATTGGAACATTAGAAAACAAGGGTGTGGAACTTTTAATAGGTTATGATGTGATCAAAAACAAAACATTTACCTGGAATACTTTATTTAATTATTCAACCTTTAATATAAGGCTGACAAAATTAAATAAAGATTTAGCCGGCACAGTTATAGGCGCCAGTAATTTAGGCTCGCCCGGCCAGGAGCAAACTCAAATTACCCGTGCAGTTGAAGGAGAAAAAATCGGTATAATATGGGGCCCTGTTTATAAAGGGGTTAATGCTTTTGGTCATTTTCTTTTCGATGATGGAAAAGGAAAAACAGACACCATTGGTGCCTTCAAAACAAAAATTGGAAATGGACTGCCCAAGTTTGAATTAGGCTGGACGAATACATTCCGGTACAAAAATTTTGATTTTAATTTCTTTTTGAGAGGATCATTTGGTCATGATATTGTAAATACTTACCGGGCTTTTTTTGAAAATTCAACCCCTACAAATATTGCAAGTTATAATGTAGTAACAACAAAGTACTTCAATCCGGCACTGAAATCTCAGCCAACTTTCAGCAGCCTTTATGTAGAAAAAGGTTCCTTTGTAAAATTAGATAATGCCACCCTGGGATATGATTTTAATTTTAAAAATAATGGAGCTATAAAGGGATTGAGAGCTTTCATCAACGGGCAAAATCTTTTTGTGATTTCCGATTACACAGGAATAGATCCGGAAGTTCGGTATAGTTATGGCAATAATATATTGGCACCGGGTGTTGATGCCAGGGATACCTGGGTACGTACCCGTTCCGTTACACTTGGTGTTAATCTTAAATTTTAATCTTAAATTATTCATCAGTCAAAACATATTGATATGAAAATTTTATCTTTCACAAAATGCTCACTCATTGGCCTTCTTTTATTAAGTTCCTGTACTAAGCTGGATGAAAAGGACTTGGTCTTTGATACGGCGACCAACCTGAATTTTGGCCAGACCGATGCAGAAATAGTATCTCTTATAGCGCAGGCCTATACAAACCTTTATGGAAGTTTTGGCAGCGATGGTAGCATTATGCGCCTGGAGGAAGTTCCAACAGATGAAATTGTGGTACCGCAACGTGGCCCGGACTGGGGTGATGGTGGCCACTGGATCCGCCTAAAGCTACATACCACCATACCTGCAGATGGAGGCCCGGGTAATACATGGGGTTTTCTGTTCCAGGGAGTGAATACCTGTAACCGTGTACTCACACTTTTGGAACCATTGGGTACTCCTTCCTCAAAAAAGTTTATTGCTGAATTAAAGGCATTAAGGGCAATCTATTATTATTGGCTCCTCGATTTATTTGGTAATGTGCCTATAAGCATTGATTTTACAAAAACAGATCCGCCACCAAATAATACCCGAAAAGAGGTATATGATTTTGTTGAAAAAGAATTATTAGCAGCCTTACCGGATTTACAAAAAACAGGCCCTGCTGATAATGCTACTTATGGCCGGGTAAATTATTATACTGCCCAGGCTGTTCTGGCTAAATTATACCTGAATGCTGAAATATTTAGCGGTACACCACAATGGGACAAAGCCATTGCCGCGAGCGATGATATTATTAATTCGGGCAAATTTGCCTTAATGCCCAACTATAAAGATAATTTCAAGAAAGACAACAAAGGTTCTACCGAATTTATCTGGGTAATACCTTATGATGATATTCAGGCAACTGGTTTTCAGCTTCCACACATGACCCTGCATATGGCCAGCCAGGCTACCTATAATATGGGTGGCCAACCCTGGAACGGTTGGGCAAGCGTACAAGAATTTTATAACTCTTATATAGATCCGGTTCAAAATCCAGGGCCACAGGGATCTGTAGTAGGGCTTGATCCGAAAGGATTGCCAATAACCGGAACCACTGATAAAAGGCTTTCCAATTTTATCGTTGGGCCGCAATTTACAGCCGATGGGGTTAGTCCTTTAAATGATGCTGGTGCAGATGCCACTGACCCTGATGGTGCGCAAATTCATTTTACGCCTTACATCAATCAACTGGAGCCAGCAGCCTGGAGGCAATCTGGTGCAAGGATAGGTAAGTGGGAGTTTTATAAAGGAATGACTGGCCAGTTAAGCAATGATTTGGTTTTATTCCGCTACGCTGATATTCTGCTAACTAAAGCAGAGGCCGCTGCAAGAAAATCTGCTAACTGGAATGATCCTACAGCACTTGCCCTTGTAAATCAAATAAGGACAATACATGGTGGCGTTGATCCTTATGCAACAATGACGGCCGCTTCTTTTTTAGCTGAAAGGGGCAGGGAAATGTTTTTTGAAACTACCCGGCGGCAGGATCAAATACGCTTTGGAACCTATAACAGCGCTTTCAGGTTTCATCCTGCAGATCCAAGTACACACGTCAATATTTTTCCTATACCGGAAAGCGTACTTAATGCCAATAAAAATTTAAAACAAAATCCAGGTTATTAATTAAAGGCTAATAATAATTTTTATGAGGAGATGCAGGAAATAATTTCCTGCATCTCCTTCTTTTAACAAGTCTGGATTTCAGTAGTTATCTTGTATTTTTAAAAACCTTCCTGTAAACCATACCAGGTAGTTTTCAAATAATATATCTTTCCGCTGATGAAAGTTCTATACTACAATCTTTTATTTTTAGTGAGAAATGTTATGATCTTAGTTACCTGTGTTAAAAGAATCAATTTATTTATTCATCATTTCATATTCTATTTTTGTTTGTTTTTATTATCCATTACTCTTTCTTGTAATTCCCCAAAATCAATAATTAAATTATTCACCAGTCTTTCGGCAAAGAAAACCGGAATTGAGTTCTCCAATAATTTAACCTATACCGAAGAATTTAATCCTTACACTTACCGAAATTTTTTTAATGGCGGAGGCGTTGCCATCGGCGATATTAACAATGACGGGTTGCCGGATATTTTTTTCTGTAGCAATCAACACTCCAATAAATTATACCTCAACAAAGGCAACCTGAAATTTGAAGATATTACTGAGAAAGCTGGTCTCGAATCAGCAGAAGTATGGTCAACCGGTGTTACAATGGCCGATGTAAATGGCGATGGCCTGCTTGATATTTATGTGTGCAAATCAGGCGATATCAATAGTGGAAACCGCAGTAACGGGCTATTTATTAATAACGGCAATCTCACCTTTACCGAAAAAGGAAAAGAATTCGGATTGGATATTCGCGGATTATCTACCCACGCTGTTTTTTTCGATTATGATAAAGATGGTGATCTGGATTGTTACCTGCTTAGCAATTCTTTTCGTTCCGTTGGTAATTATGACCTGATAAGGAATCAGCGTAAAACACCAGACTCACTGGGAGGGAATAAGCTTTACCGGAATGATAACAATCATTTTACAGATGTTACACAACTGGCAGGAATTTACAGCAGTAAAATAGGTTTTGGCCTGGGGGTAACCATTGCAGACATAAATAAAGATGGCTGGCAGGATATTTATATTTCCAACGATTTTTTTGAAAAAGATTATCTCTACATCAATAAACAAAACGGAACTTTTGAGGAGTGCCTTGAAAATTATGTTCACGAAATTAGCATGAATTCAATGGGTGCCGATATTGCCGATATTAATAATGATGGTTATCCTGAAATTTATGTAACCGATATGATGCCTGAAGAGGAAGCAAGGATTAAGACAAAAACATATTTTGAAAATTGGGATAAATATCAGGAAGATATTACAAATGGATATTACAAACAATTTGTAAGAAATGTTTTGCAATTAAATAATGGACCACTTCCTGGTTCAAAACTGAATGAAATTGATTTTAGCGAAATAGGAAGACTGTCAGGGGTAAGCGCTACCGACTGGAGTTGGGGTGCACTAATAACCGATTTAGACAATGATGGCCTTAAAGATATTTTTGTTGCTAATGGCATTTATAAAGACATCACCGACCAGGATTATATTCAATATACTGCAAACGCAGAAGTTATAAGAGAAAAAATTCTCAATAAGGAAAAAAATATAATGAGGAAGCTGATAGATTTAATACCGTCTCATCCGATATCGAATTACGCCTTCAGCAATAACGG